>JBDNHJ010000344.1:0-96040 GCA_041688835.1 Fuerstiella sp. | reverse complement strand
TCACGTCGTCATAGAATGCATCGCCAATGACCATCGCCTGTGGAGCTCCGAACAAGCCCGCGACATCAATGTAGGCCACGTGAAACCCTTGCTTCAGCAGTTCCACGTCCATTTCGAAATGGAAATCCGGAAATCGAGCACGCCAGACCCACGGCTTATCGGGCAGCGCAGTCTTCGGCACCACGATGTAAGCCGCCCGATCGACCACGGTAAAATGAAAGCGATCAAAGCCGTGCCAGTCCGAGCGTTGATTGGCCGATTGATTGGCCGAATCTTCCGCGCGGCATTGCAAGCCACTGCCCAACAGCAGCAGCAGGCTGGCAATCACGGCGCTGAATCGAACACGTGAGACGATCGATGACAACATACGTTTGACTTCCTGATAGTCGGGCCACCGAAACGTGTTTGGTACAGCTTTTGTGGCCAACGACGTGAATAGTTTCGTAGCGAAATTCGTCAAGAATTTCGACGCCTGCAGAACGTCCGCCGAAAGTCTTGACGACTTCCGCTACATGTAATCGCCTGTGTTTTGTTTGTTCAGAATCCGTAACGGTACAGCCCGTGTGGCCGAGTCGATTACTGGCTGTCGGAAGAGGAATCCGTCGCGATCTTTTCCGGAATACGCTTAAACAGCCGATAGATGATGATCAGCGCGACGATATTCAGCAAGCCGCCGACAAAGAACGGGATTCCCGGCAGCACGATCGGCGCGTTTTGGGATGTGAAGTAGCTGAACAAACCCGAAGTGAACAGCAGCGGTGCAAAGATACTGGTCACGCTTCGTAGTGACGTGATCGCTCCTTGCATCTGTCCCTGTTCCGACGGTCCCACACTCTTGGCAACAATGCTCTGAATGGCCGGGCCAGCGACGCCGCCCAACGCGCCGAAAATGATGACGCAGTACACCATCCAACCTTGAGTTGCGAAGGCGTAACCCATGAATGACACAACGGCGATGGAGATTCCATACAGCACCGCTTTGCGTTCTCCAATGCGCTTAATCACCGGACGAACCATGCCGCCCTGCACCAGAATCGCCATGATTCCGACTAGCCCCAGCGCCAGACCATTCGTGAGTTCGTCCCAGCCGTAGCGGAAGGATGTGAAGTAGACCCACACGTTTTCCAGCCCACGCTGTGCCAGTGAGACAAAGAAGATGGCCACGGCCAGACCAGCGACCACCGGGTAGTCTTTCATCTTGAGCAGACTGGCAAACGGATTCATTTTTGAAGCGGTGAACTCACTGCGATTTTCCGGTGCCAAGGACTCGGGCAACACAAAGTAACCGTACAGCCAGTTCAGCAGCGACAGGCCGGCCGCCACCAAAAACGGCAACCGCAAACTCTGAGCACCCAGCAAACCGCCGAAGGCTGGCCCCATGGCGAAGCCGAGACCGAATGCGACACCCAGCAAACCGAAATTTCTCGCTCGTGTTTCATCGGTTGAGATATCAGCAATATAGGCGTTGGCTGTGGTGAAGCTGGCACCCATGATGCCCGCAAAAATTCGTCCCACAAATAGCCACGCTAAGCTGGGCGCGGAATACTGCACCAGATAGTCGACTCCCAGACCAAACATCGAACACAGCAGAATCGGTCGTCGCCCAAATCGATCGGATAAGGCTCCCACAATGGGCGCAAAGAAGAACTGCGTCAGCGCGTAGCTGGCTCCAATAATGCCACCCCATAGACTGGCCCGCGATGCGATCGCGGCTGGATTTGTGAGGTCGCCACCGACGAGCTCCTTGATCAGTTCCGGCAAAACCGGAATGATAATTCCAATGCCCAGAATGTCGATGAGCAGTGATACGAAGATAAAGGCCATCGCGGCTTTGCGAGGCGGCTTCGTGTTCGATTTTGTAATCGATTCTTCGGGCACCCGCTCGTAAGGGGTCGGATTCTGTTCAGAGGCCACGTTGGATCAATCAGTAAGTTTCAAGGACAACACAGCTGCGTGAAAAACTGTTCGAACAGCCAAGTGGGGCCCAGTGTAGCAACGTCTCACGGATTGGAATGATCGCGCACAGCAGTTTCCCGATCTCCTACCGAAATCACGCCACACGGCCGTACGACGATTCACGAACGGTGATTATTCGGGCGAGTCATCGCCTTCGATCGCATCTAAGCACTGCTGTTCGAGTTCCAGCATCCCGCTGCCTCGCCGACCCACGACTTGCGGGCGGCGAGCGTTTCCGACCATTACCGTCAACTCGTCAACGTCTTTGCGAATGCAAGTCAGAGCACCGACGGCGGCTCCCAGTTTCAGTTCGACACCCGGCAGCACCACACAACTGGCTCCAATGATCGCATGTTTGCGAAGAATGACGTCGCCGCGTTGAACGTTTCGAAACTGATCCGGGACGGTGGGGTTCGTCATCGCGCCGCCGGAGTAATCGTCGGTCGCCGTATAGATTGAGACACGTGACGACAGGCCACTGAAATCTTCCATCAGGATTCTGCCACCACCGCCGAACAGGTAACAGCCCGCAGCGATGTGGACGCACGCGCCAATCTCGACGCCCCGTTCACCCGCCGAAATCAAACAGAAGCAGTCAATGCGGGTGTTGTTTCCGAGGCTGATGTGTTCGTGACCGGCAATGATTGCCGATCGATGAATGCGAACATTCTTGCCCAGACTGCGGAAACCGAATGACCGCAATTCGTCCTGCGTAAAGTTGATCATGCCGTGGTGCTCCGGTCACAGAATCTCAGATTCAACGCAAGAAAATCCGTGTCGCTTCGATGAATCCACGACAGTGTCAGAACCTGATACTTATGGATTGTTGATCGCCCACCGTAGCAGGATGCTTATCGACTATGCAAACGCAGAAGTTAATGGAGTTCGCAGTCGAACGACATCTGAACGGTGATCTGAATGCAGCCAGCGAAGTCTACTGCAAAGTTCTGCAGGCAGAACCCGAATTCGCAGACGCATGGAATCTATCAGGTGTGCTCGCACATCAATTGAGACAACACGACAATGGCATCGATTACATCTCACACGCCATTTCGCTGCGTGATGATGTCCCCGCCTATTACCTGAACCTCGCCACCGCACTGATGGCAGCCAAGCGTGCTGAGCAGGCCGAAGCTGTGAGTCGCAAATGTCTGGAGCTCGATCCTAAACACAAACTGGCGTGGAATGTACTGGGCAACGCACTGCAGGAGCAGCAAGCGGTACCGGAAGCGATTCAGTGTTTCGAACGCGCGATCGATCTGGATGAAAACCACATCGACGCGTGGGTAAATCTCGGGCAGGTCTACCGCCAAGTCAACCGCATGGATATGGCGGAAACGTGTGCGCAACGATCGCTTCGAATCGATTCTGGTCATCCGGCTGCGTTGAATAACATGGGCGTCATTCGGCACGGCCAAGGACGTAACGCGGAGGCTCTGCCGCTATTCGAACAAGCCCTGCAACGACAACCGAACACTCCGCAGACGCTGATCAATCAAGGAAACACGCTGCAGGAACTAGGGCGCTACAAAGAAGCAGAAACCGCGTTTCTGAAAGCTGTCGCAGTCGACCCGAACCATGCGAATGCTTGGAACAGTCTGGGCTTCTACTATGCCCAGCTAGTGGAAACGGCGGATTCGATGGAATGCTATCGCCGCGCAATCGAGCTCAATCCCAAGCATTCTGCAGCGACCAGCAACTATCTGTTTGAATTGAACATAGCAGACGTGAATCGTGCGGAATGCTGCGCAGCGCATGTTGCGATGTCGCAGTTGCTCGCGACTTCCGCTGCGCCGGAGTTCACGAATGATCTGAGCCCGTTGAGCCTAAATGGATGCTTGCGGATTGGCTACGTATCACCAGATTTCTGTCGGCATCCGCTAGTCAGTTTCTTCGAACCGATGCTGCTGGGGCATTCAGCCAGCGACGTCGAAGTGTTTTGCTACGCGAACGTCAGCAAGATCGACAATGTGACCGCTCGGCTGCAGAGCGAAGCGGCGCACTGGCGAGCCATCTACGGCATGTCGGACAACGACGTTTTGGCTACGATCCGGAACGATCAAATCGACATTCTGATTGATCTTGCGGGGCATACCGCTAACAACCGGCTGGCTGTGTTTGCGCAGCGTGCGGCCCCCGTGCAGGTGTCGATGCTCGGCTATCTGAACACGACTGGCCTGCCCACGATGGACTACTTTGTCACTGACGAAGTTCGCGATCCGGCATCGGAAGACGAGTTTTATACAGAAGAAGTCGTGCGTCTGACCGACGGTGGTTGCTGTTGGGCTCCGGCAGGCAATACGCCCGGCGTGCAGTCACCGCCGCTGATCGAACGCGGCTACGTGACATTCGGCTGCACGCATCGCCCCAACAAACTGACCGATCGCACGCTTGAGTTGTGGTCGCAGATTCTGAACGCGGTTCCTGACAGCCGACTGATGGTCTTCCACAATATGCTGAAGAAGTCCGAGGAACTCCAGGGGCACCTGTTGAGTCGTTTTCTTGATGCGGGCATCGCCGCAGACCGTGTCGATTTGACGTGGCACGACGCCAACGAATATCTGGTGGCGTATGAAGAAATGGATATTCTGCTGGAAACCGTTCCGTGGAGCAGCGGCACAACCGCGCTGGAGTCGATGTGGCAGGGTGTCCCGATTCCGACGCTGTATGGCAACAGCCCCTGCGGAAGAGCGACCGCTTCTGCACTGCAGCGACTGGGACTCAGCGACCTCGTGTCCAGCGACGACGCTGGGTATGTGCAGAGCGTCGTCCAACTGGCCAACGACGCTGATCGTCTGTCGGATCTTAGGTCGAATCTGCGGCCGTTGATGCGAGACACGATTTGCGATTCCAAAACCTTCATCAGTCAGCTCGAAAATAGCTTTCGGGAAATGTGGAAACGAGTCTGCGATGCTGCATAGGTTCGAACACCCACATGGACTTCCTGAGGAAGCAAGCTTCGCTGCACAGGAACAGCAATTCCCGGCAAAGGACACAGCTGGAAGGCCGGAATTCGTCGGCCAGAATTTGGTTCTAAAAACGAAAGTGTCTGAACTGGCGGTGCATGGTGGAGTTCCCGTCTTTGCCGAACCGCTGCATGTTGGCCGGCCCAACATTCCTAACAAGGAAAGATTGCTCGAACAAATCAGCAACATTCTGGACCGCGCGTGGTTAACGAACGATGGCCCGTGTGTCCGCGAATTCGAACGTCGAGTCGCAGACGTGGCCGATGTTCAACACTGCATCGCGACGTCCAGCGGAACCACGGCACTGGAAATCGCCGCGGCAGCGCTGGATCTGACGGGGGAAGTGATCGTCCCGGCGCTGACATTTATCGCCACGCCCCATGCCTTCGGGTGGCGCGGGTTAACACCCATCTTTGCCGACATTGATCCGATCACTTGTTGCATTAGCCCGGCGCATGTTGAAGAACTGATTACACCAAAAACATCTGCGATCGTGGGCGTGCATTTGTGGGGACAGCCCTGTGATACGGATGCTCTAAGTCAAATCGCTGGTCGTCATGGGCTGAAGTTACTGTTCGATTCATCGCACGCTTTTGGTTGTTCGCACCAACAGACAATGATTGGCGGCTTTGGAGACGCCGAAATTTTCAGCTTCCATGCCACGAAGTTTGTCGCCGCAGGGGAGGGCGGGGCCGTTGTGACAAATTCCCACAGCCTGGCCAATCGTCTGCGAGGAGTTCGGAACTTTGGGTTCACTGCTGTCGATCAGGTTGGCATGATCGGCACCAACGCCAAGCTGAACGAAATCAGCGCTGCGTTCGGCATCAGTTCGCTGGACGAAATGGACGCGGTTGTGGCCGCCAATCGACGCACACGTGAAGCGTACGCCGACATGCTGTCCGCGATTCCGGGGATTCGAATTCGAGACTTTGACAACCACGAAAAGCACAACTATCAGTACGTCGTGGCGCACATCGACGAAGGCGTGACTGGTGTGTCTCGCGATCAAATCCTGCACGTCCTGGATGCTGAAAACGTGCTGGCCAGACGGTACTTTTATCCCGGCTGCCATCGCAGCCAACCGTACGGTTCGATCGAATCTCCTTGTTCGACGCTGCCGATCACAGATCGTGTCGCCGCTGACGTCATCTGCTTCCCGGGTGGTCGCACGGTGTCGCCGCAAGCCGTCACAGCGATCGGCCGCATCATCGAACTCACCATCCAGTCGGCTAGCACCGACAGCTCCGCAAGCCGTCGAACACGACGGCGTTCAGAAGCGACCAGCCACTGATTGTGCAGGCTTCGTGGCCACGAGTATCGAACGATCAACCCGGTAGACGTGGTCTGGTCGAACTCCGTCGTTCGGGCTTCGCCGTAACTCTTCCAGCAGACGCCTTGCCCCACAGCACTCGCACGTCGACATTCCAAGCTGTTCGTGCAACGGCACAGCCAAGGCTTCCATGGTGTGTCCAGTGCGTACCTGATATTCCTTCTGAAATCCTCGGTCGCTCCTGTAATTCGTCGGATCTGAATGCGTACCATCTACGAATCCTGACCATGGCGTTTCTGCCTGATTCTGAGAACCTAAGGCGCGCATGCCAAACGAACCCGAAAATTTCTTCCCCCACGGTGCCGAATGGGTTCGCGCCGACTTTCATTTGCACACCTTGAAGGAACCAGGGGCGTCTCGAAAGCAGCTTCGCGCGGAGTTCCGGGACCGGGAAAATGAATTCGTCAAAGAATGGGTTGGGCAACTTGTCGCCGCAAAAATCCGGATTGCGGTCATCACGAATCACAACACGTTTGACGTGGATGAATACAAAGCCTTACGTAAAGCCGCTCGCCGTGAAAGCATCCTCGTGCTGCCCGGCGTGGAGCTAGGAATCAACGCCGGAAAGGGAATTCATGCGTTGATCGTCTTCGCGTCTGACTGGGTCGATGATCAGGCGGCGAATGACGGGATCCAGCGGTTCCTGAATTCTCAGTTCACCTCAACGCCGGATGAAGGTTCACGATCCGTCGAAGACATCGCAGGCTGTCTTGAGAAGCTGGACAGTTATGACAAAGACTATTTCGTGGTTTTTGCTCATGTGGATTCTGATAACGGCCTGATTCAGGAACTTGGCTGGGGACAGTTGAAACATGTGATTGAGACCTGTGGTGATCGCTGGCAGCGGGTGTTGGGGCTGCAGAAAGTGATGTGGCCCGACATGGTCATTCAGCACTGGCCTGTGGGCCTGCCACCAGCGTTCGTGGAAGGCTCGGATCCGACGCACAGCATTGCGGAAATCAGTCAGTCAGATCGGCCCTGCTGGCTGAAAATCGGGGACTTGAGTTTTGAGTCGGTCAAGTTTGCCCTGACCGACTACGGTCAACGAGTGCGGCTGACCGAACCCGAGCCGCGTTCCGGTCCGATGCTGCATTCCGTAAGTTTTGCGGGCGGCCTGCTGGATGGGCAGGAATACGGCCTGTCTGAACAGTTAACCACACTGATTGGTTCTCGCGGCGGCGGAAAATCGAGTGTGATCGAATGCCTGCGATACGCTCTCGGCATCGAACCGACAGACGTTGACGCGCGCTACAAGAATGAACTTGTGAAAGCGATGCTCGCCAACGGCGGTGAAGTGATCGTCATGGGCAGAAACGAACATGACCAACTGGTCGAAGTGCGGCGTCCCCTGGGATTCGACCCACAGGTCCGACTGGAAGGAAATGCGACTCGACTGCGTCCCGGCGATGTGTTTCCGAACGTGCTGTACTTTGGTCAGAAGGATCTCGGCAGTCGACATGAAAGTTTTGAAGCAGAGTTTTTCGCCCGACTGACGGGGGCCGCCACGGCAGACGATCAACATCAGGAAACACAGCTTGTTCAGGCTGTCCGGCAGGCTGTGACAGACTACCAGTCGGTTTTGAAGGCAAAAGGACTGGATGACGAGTATGCTCAGGAACAAGAACGCCTGAAGCACCAGCTTGCCGTTTACGCGGAAAAGGGCGTGGAAGATCGACTGTCGGCACTCACGGTATTCGACACTGATCAGCGCGGGGTTGACGAACTGCTGGGACAACTCAAAGAGCTCCGGAACCGAGTCAGTCAACAGGACGCCGACTGGCGGGAGGTCATGGCAGACTGGCCAGAATTGAAAAGTGGGTCACTGCAGGCGGCGGCTGCCCGCCTGACAACGCTGCTAGAAAACTTGCAAGCGTCAAAAACGAGTTTTGACCGTCTGGTCACCGGCCTGCAGGGGACAGAAACAGAACTAGAGTCCATTCGGACCAGCATTCGAGAGACAGAGCACGAACTTCAGGAAGGCTTTGCACAACTGCAGCGAGAAATTGCCAAGCCAGGACTGAATCTTGAGGAGTATCGCAGGAAGAAGTCGCGTTACGGGCAACTGGTCAAACTTCAGCAGGCGGCGGCCAACCGGACTCAGGCGGAACAAACCGCCCTGTCAAAAGTGCTGACGGCCGCTCAGGCATTACACCGATTTCGCAGAGAACTGCATCGGAAGGAAGAAACGGCGCTGGAGACATGTGAGAAATCGATTCCCGACACCATCAAACTGACCACACAGTTTGAAGACGACCGAGAATCGTTCGGTCGATTTCTTGCTGAGCAACTGCGAAGCACAGGTTTTCGGGCAGCGTCGCGCGACCGTATTGTCGAACAGCTTCGCAACGGCCTGGCAATCTTTGAACACCGCGACAAGCTTCAGGATACGTTGGGGGCAATTGCGGACGTCGAAAAACTTCGGACAGCCCTGTTTGAGAACCTTGCGGAATTTCTGACATGGCGTGTCCCTGACCGCCGTGAAATCACATTCGACGGATCGCCGGTGCGAAAGTTATCGCTGGGGCAGCGCGCGACTGCGCTTCTGACGCTGCTAACGTCCCTCGACGATCATCCAATCATGTTGCTGGATCAGCCGGAAGACGACCTGGACAACGAAACGATTTTCCGACATGTCGTCGCTCCACTGCTGGAACGAAAAAAACACTGCCAGTTCGTGATCGCGACGCACAATGCCAACATCCCGGTTCTCGGCGACGCTGAACAGATTCACGCTTGTCGTGAGGTTCAGCAGGGGGAGTATGACCACCAATCCGGAAGCCTGGACTGTCCGGCCACAAGCAAAACCATCGTAGACATTATGGAAGGGGGCGCTGAGGCATTTCTTCGGCGCCAAAAGGTACTTCAGCAATGGACGAAATCAGTCTCCGACAGGAAATCCTGAAGGGTGAAGACAGCGTACGACAATTCAAACGCGAGGTTACTGATGCATCCCGACTGGCTGCGGAAGTTGCCGCATTTCTGAACACTGGCGGCGGACAGATCTTTGTTGGCGTCGAGGACGATGGCACGATCAGCGGATTAACGCCGCCGCAGATTGGGGCATTGAATCAGCTTGTCAGCAATGTCAGCACTCAGAATCTGCAGCCGCCCGTGAGTCTGCTGACAGAAAACGTACTGACATCTGACGGCACCGTGTTGGTCATCAGCATTACGGAAGGTTCAGACAAGCCGTACCAAACCTCCGACGGCTACTTCTGGGTCAAACGTGGATGTGATAAGCGGCGTGTGACCAGTCGTTCTGAGTTACGCCGTATGTTTCAGGCCAGCCATGCTGTCTATGCAGAAACCTGCCGTGTTCCGGGAGCCACCGTTCGTGAATTGGATCGGAATGCGTTTGCTGCGTTCTACAAGGCGAAATACGACCTTGAACCGCCTGATGAAGTTGACGATCTTGAATGTGAGTTGACGGCATGTCGACTAATGGAGTCAGGGCAGCTCACCATTGCTGGCACCTTGCTGTTTGCGGCACATCCAGAGCGTCTGCTGCCTGAGTTTTCGATCAAGGCTGTCTGGTTCAAGGGCGTTGACCGCGCCGGAACGGAATTCTACGACAATCGCCGCTTCGAAGGGTCACTGCGCGAACAGTACGAAATGGCGATCGCCTTCTGCAGCAAGTGGAATTCGCGAATTCAAGGGGACGAGTCGTTCAACGGTCCTGCGGTCGCGGAAATTCCGGTCTTCGTCTTCGAAGAGCTTCTGACTAATGCCTTGGTACACCGCGACTACTTTATCCATGACGCTGTCAAGCTGTTCATCTTCGATGATCGAATCGAGATCCGAAGCCCCGGTCGCCTGCCGAACAGCCTCACGGTAGAACAAGTGCGACGAGGAATACGGCGAGACCGCAATCCGGTCCTAGTCTCCTTTGCCTATGACGTCATGCAATACCGAGGGTTGGGCAGCGGCATACTTCGGGTGCTAAAAGCCGTACCTCATCTAATAATCGAAGACGATTCGGAAGCAGAAGAAGTGACGTTTACAATTCCTTTGGGACAGTTCGATAAGACGACGACATAATCTATGAAACGTTACTTCTTCACCACCACCGAACCTTCGGCGGGCGACATGCAGCAGTTCGATATCCGCGTTAATCGATTCGGCCGTGTTGATTGCAGCGCGTGCGAGAGGGGCAATATCTTCTGGTGGACGACAGCGGGAGCTCGGATCAGGCACAATAGTTGAAAAAATGGAACGTAAATATGAATTCTGTAAAATCACCAGCACCCATCATGACACTCGTTAGACTCCGCAGTGGGCTGGAGCGGGGCCTACCAAACCGGCCAATTAGCCTAGTGGCTCTCCTTCCGCCTGACGGGCGCACCTCACCGCAGACTTACGGTTGAACGCGATCGAAGCGGTAGATTCCTTTGCCGGTGACGGATTCCAGCGTGTAGTACACTTCGCCAGCTTCGTCTTCGCCGAACGACATGACTGGAATTCCTGTCGTCGCGAGACTCATGTTCTTTGTTGCTGTGGGGTTGTCCTTGTCGTACTTCAGAGCCCCGATTCTGCCCGTCACGTAGTCGGCGTACAGGTAAGCCCCTTGCAGTTCTGGCAGGCGTGAACCACGATAGACGCACCCCCCGGTGATTGACTTTCCGATCTGATGGTCATATTCCCAAACGGGTTCAATCAGCTTCACGTCCGGATCGGGAGACTGATTGCCGAACGGAAACGAGCCCTCGCGAACGCTCCAGCCGTAGTTGCCTCCACGTTCCACCATGTTGATTTCTTCCCAGAAATCTTGGCCCACATCGGCGGCCCAGATGGCTCCCGTTTTTCGGTCGACCGACATCCGCCAAATATTGCGGAACCCATAAGCGAAGATCTCAGGCTGCGCATCGGCCCGATCGACGAATGGATTGTCAGCGGGTATCGCGTAGTTCTTGCCGCCTTCTGTGTTGTCGACGTCAATCCGCAATAAAGATCCCATCAGTGTGTTCAGATTCTGCCCGTGGCTCAGAGGGTCGTTTCTACTGCCGCCATCGCCTAAGCCGATGTACAGATATCCATCATGACCGAACGCCATGGAACCGCCATTGTGATTGGAAAATGGCTGAGCGATCTCCATCACGATTTCTTCGCTGGCAGCGTCGGCTCGGTTGGCGTTGTCTTTCGAGACGGAAAAACGTGAGACAATCGATGTGCGGCTGTTTAGCGCTGAGCTGTAGGACACGAAGAACTGACCGTTCTGTTGATACTGTGGGTGAAATGCCAACCCCAAAAATCCTTCTTCGTTGCCCTTTTCCCAATCGGCGACCTGCTGGCGAATATCCAGAAAGATCTTCGCTTCCTTGACTGCGGCGTCGTTTGGAAACACATAGATGGCTCCACGCTGTGTCCCAACAAACATGCGGTTGCTGCCGTCACCCGCATGCGTGATCGTCATCGGCCGCAGCTTTTGTGTTTTTCCATTGTCGTCAATGCTGTCGAAGCCTTCCCATTCTAAATCGGGAAACGCAACGACGCCTGTCAGTGGCAGTTGTTCTTCAACCAGTACCGGAACACTGCCGTCTGCACTCAGCTTTCGAATCTTGATGTTCCGAAACGCGATGGGGTTTCCATGATCCTGCAGACACAGATGGCCTGTGGTGGCTTTGCCGAACGACGTATATTTCGAAAATTTGCTGGCTGCGACACGCTTGTTCCATTCGGAATCGCCCTTGCGAAAATTGAAATACGCCACGCCGTTCAGAGCCACCTGCGATTGCTTAGAAGAGACTCGCAGATACAGCTGGTTCCATTGCTCCGCCGGTCGTGTGGCGTCATCGATTTCCGGAGACGCAAAGCCCGCCTGCTGCTCAGCGTTCATCGCCCATTTTGGTTTGACGGGCTGATACAGCTGATACAGCCAGCCCGATTTTTCCGTACCAGGTCCGGCATTGTCGCACAGCTGAATCTCAGGCCCCGTGTGCCACGCCTTTTTGCCTTCTTCGGTGACATGAAACAACAGGCCGCTGTTACCGCCGGTCGAAATTTTGTATTCGAGTGACAGTTCGAAATTATCATACTGATCAACCGTGATCAGATCTCCAGCGCCACTTGCCGCCCGGTGCAGGACACCGTCTTTGACAACCCAGCCTGCAGTGACTGTGTCGGACTGATAGTTTCGCCATCCTGAAGTTGTTTCGCCATCGAACAACAGTTCCCAACCACCTCGCTGTTCCGCAGGCGTCAATGCCTGAGAAGCCGTCTGAGCGACACACGGCCTTGCGCTAGCTGAGCCGACGAAGCTAACCAGAACGGTAATTAGCAGCAACGACAACGTTTGGATCGAGAGCTTCATTGAGCATCCTTTGTGAGAATCAGCGAGACCAGCATTTAGCACTGGCTGAATTTTCGCCGGACGCGGTCCATCATGCAATTCAACAGTGATGGAATTCCGGAACCGTCGTAGATCCGCGTGCCCAACGGGCCGCGCGTTTCAGTGGTCGTCGCGCGGGGCGTTGCCCACGCGGTTATACGAGCTCAGAATGATCAGCAGCGTTCGGCGCCGGCTTGTGCAGTCACCGCAATCGGAAGTGTTTGCCGAGTCTCAGGGACCGGAACACCGATACCGCAATCTTAAAAAGTATTCGGCGATTGAGATGGAAATTCGAGCACGACATCGACACGTGGGGAATAGTTAGGTCAAACCGTTCGAGTACAAAAGTGTGCTCTCTTCTGATACCAAATTTCTGGAGACCTGATTGATGAAAAGCGTTCTTTCACTGCTGGCTGTTACTGTTCTTAGCTTTGCCGTCACCCCTCAATCTGCAGACGCTGGGCTGTTCGATTGTTTTAAGAAGAAGTCATCGTGCTGTGCCCCAGAGCCAAGCTGTTGTGCCCCTGAACCGACTTGCTGTGCTCCAGAGCCTGTCTGCTGTCCAGCCCCAGCCCCAGTTTGTTGTGCCCCTGAGCCGGTCTGCTGCGAACCAGCTCCATGCTGTGACCCATGTGCTCAGAAATCACATAAGTTGTTCTCAGGTCGCCTGATGAAGAAGCTGCGTGGCCGATGTCGTCCGACAACGACCTGCTGTGCTCCTGAACCGACTTGCTGTGCACCAGAGCCGACTTGCTGTGCTCCTGCACCGGCCCCATGTTGCGGGGGATAGTTTGAGATTGAAGATTTGAGATTTGAGATTGAAGGCCGGCGACTTGCGTCCCGGCCTTTTTTCGTGCGCTGTTGATTGCAGGTCACGGAAATTTGCGCATGAAAAAACCTCAACCAAAACTGGTTGAGGTTTGCAGTGACCCCAGGGGGATTTGAACCCCCGTTACTGGAATGAAAATCCAGTGTCCTAGACCTAACTAGACGATGGGGCCTGATTTCAAAGCTTCATGTCGGAAAGAATACCAGGCAAACTTAAAAGTGTTTGCCGTAAAATCGATGTTGTCAGAAAACGGAGAAAATCGACCGTGTTTTTTTAGGCTTCTTCCGAAGGGGAAGCCTCTCCTTGATTTTCTCTCATGATTGCGTCCAACACTTCTTTTCGATGCACCGGGACGTCGCGCGGTGCTTGAATTCCCAGACGAACTTTGTCGCCTCGAACTTCCACAATCGTGATAATCACATCATCATTGATGACGATGCTTTCACTTTTCCTTCTGCTTAATACTAACATTTCACGACCTTCGCGAAGTGCACCAGAACATGTTTCAATACAACAGCAGTCTGCGTTTATCAGCAGCCTCGTCAGAAACAGCATTCGCGGACGATCCAAGGATCACCCGCATTCTACGGTGAACAACCACGTGGTCAACCAGTCGTCCCGAGGGAAACTGGCTAATCTGAGCCCAATTCCAGTTCTTTCGCACATCAGGGAACCCTAATTCGGGGACTCTGCCGACGTCAGATCCGGATTTTGCGAGCTTTTGCAAGCTCGGAGACTCGGACTAAATCATTTCCTTCAGTTTTTTCAAAGGACGCACTTTAACAACCTTTGAAGCCGGCTTGGCTTTAATCGTGATTGGCTCACCAGTCGCTGGATTGCGACCTTCGCGTTCTGGCGTGGCCTTCTTTTCGTGAACGTAAATCTTCATTAGGCCTGGCAAATTGAAGATTCCACTGCCTTTTGTCAGGTTGTCTTCGATTAGCACTTCCAATGCCTGCAGGACACCGTCTACGTCTTTGCGGCTCATTTGAGTCGATTCAGCGAGTGCATTCAGGATCTCAGACTTCGAGAGTGGTTTGTCCGATGCCATTGGCTTGGAATTCCTTGTGGTTATCTGTGTTGTAGGACTCGGTTCGACGTCAACCACAGCGTCTTAGGCGAGTGAATGTTTGCGGATTGCAGGGAGATTACGTGAGGCTGGCCGCATGTCAATGTTGCTTCCAGCGACAAAATGGGAATTTACTGGGTTTTTTGGACTTTGAGCCCTGTTTCTCTCGGTTTTTCAGACCAGCAGCTTAGTTTGTGTCGTCGCAGGATATCACTGCACAGCCGTCGCGTACTGAATCCGACGGCGAAATCGGGCATTTCGCCCATGGTTGCCGGCAGCAACCGACACTCGGCGAACGGATACTATGACACTACGAATTATTGGTGGGGAATATCGCCGCCGGTTATTGAGAACACCGCCGACTCGAGCCACGCGCCCCTATACAGATCGAGTGCGCCAGAAAGTGTTCGATCGAATCGAAGACTTACTGGATGGGCTCCGCGTGGCCGACATCTTTTCTGGCGTCGGCACCATGGGCATCGAATCACTCAGCCGCGGAGCCCAATCGTGCGTCTTCATCGAAGGAGACGTCAAAGTTCACGAAGCGCTGTGCGATAACGTTGAAGCGATTGTCAAAGACAAGCCAACGGTGTGCTGGAAAACCAACATTCACCGTACGTCGTTCCGCCCCAACGGTGGTGAGGAGTGTTTGCCGTATGACTTGATTTACTTCGATCCACCCTACGACCAGTGCCCCCTGCTGGCTCCGCACGAAGCCCTCGGAAAGGCTTTGAAACGGTTGTCGAAACCCAATGTCAGCAGTGAAGATGCGCTAATGATTCTGCGAACACCAGGCACCTACGATTTCGTCGAATCCAATGGCTGGCGGATTGACGAACACTGGCCGATCTCCACAATGAATCTGTGGCTCCTGAAAAAAGCGAGTTCCGAAGCGAGTTCCGAAGCGAGCGACGAAGCTCCGCCGGAACCTCGTCTCGACGCCGATTAAGTTCGCCCAGTTTCATGCTAAGCGCGGACCTGTTCCTCAAATGTTTGCTATTCACCTTTTACGTCGCGAGTTTTGCAATGACCGTTGAATCCACTACAGAACAATTCACTTTTCAGGCCGAAATCAGCCGACTGCTGCATCTGCTGTCTGAGTCGCTGTACCAGAACAAAGAAATCACCATTCGAGAACTGGTGTCGAATGCGTCAGACGCCTGCGACAAATTGCGGCATGCGTCGCTGACAAACAAGTCGGTCGATGCGTCTGATTTGCAGATCACCATTGAGCCCAACGCGGAGGACAAAATTCTGACCATCCGTGACAACGGCGTGGGCATGACACGCGACGAGCTGATGAAAAATCTGGGCACGATCGCTCACAGCGGTTCCTTGGAATTCCTGCAAAACCTAAAGCAGTCGGACAACAAAGATGATGTGTCGCTGATCGGGCAATTCGGGGTCGGCTTTTATTCGTCGTTTATGCTGGCCGCACGAGTCGAAGTGCGCACGCGCAGTTTCACGGAAGACACCGGCTGGATCTGGGAATCTACGGGTGACGGCACGTTTACCATCACCGAACCCGAAACCGCTTTGGCTCAAGGCACCGAAATTTGTCTGCATCTGAAAAAAGGGATGGATGAATACACGGAAGAAACGCGGCTGAAGCATATCCTCAAAAAATATTCCACCTTCGTGCCGCACCCGATCAAGCTCGGCGAGAATCATGTCAACAACCAGACTCCGATCTGGGTGGAACCCAAAAGCACGGTCACGGACGAACAATACGAAGCGTTCTACGAATACCTGACCACGTTTCCCGGCCAAAAACCGCTGTGGCACTTGCACCTGACGGCGGATTCTCCGTTTCAGTTTCATAGCATTTTGTATTGCCCAGACGCCAACTTCGAAAAGATGGGCTTCGGCCGCATGGAACAAGGCCTGCACCTGTGTGCTCGGCGAATTCTGGTGCAAAACGACAATCGCGATCTGTTGCCCGACTACCTGCGTTTTCTACGAGGCATCGTTGATTCCGAAGACCTGCCGCTGAATGTTTCTCGCGAAGCTCTGCAGGACAACACCGTCTTCAACAAAATGAAGAAGGTGATCACAAAGAAGGTTCTCGATCACCTCGACACCTTCGCTACCGACGACCCATTCACCTACAAGAAGTTCTATGACGAATTCGGAGCCGTTCTGCGGGAAGGTGTGAACGAAGACTGGGACAATAAAGAGCGTCTGGCGAAACTGCTGCGATTCAAATCCACGGACAGCTCCGCCGAAAACGGGTTCGTCTCCTTGGCCGGTTACTGCGAACGAGCGTCCGAAGATCAAAAGCAAATTTACTTTGCCACCGGAACTGACGCAGCAGCGATTCTGCGTGATCCGAATCTGGAGATCTTTCGAGAGCGCAAGCTAGAAGTGCTGCTGCTGACAGATCCGGTGGATGAGTACATTCTGTCGAATCTGCGAACGTTCGATGAACACGATCTGGTGTCGATTGATTCGGGTGACTTAAAACTTCCGGGCCAGACGGACGAAGACGATTCTGCGGAAAAAACGGAAGACGAGAAAGAGGCTGCCGTGCCGGGCAGCTTCGAGAGTGTCTTGGCCGTCATCAAAGAATCTCTGGGCGATCAGGTAGCCGATGTGCGGCGTTCCGAACGCTTGACCGAAAGTGCCTGCTGTCTGGTCAACGAAAAAGGGGCTCAAAGCACAACGATGCAAAAAGTGCTGCAATTGCAAATGCCGGATTTTGAAATGTCGAAGATGATTCTGGAAATCAATCCCAAGTCGGCGCTGATCACTCGACTGTGCGAACTGTCGACCAACGATGCCAACGCCGATTTCATTAAGACCTGCGGTCAACAGCTGTATGCCAACGCCATGATCAGCGCTGGACTAGCACCGAACCCGCAGGAAACATCTAATCGAATCCAAGACTTCATGCTGCAACTCGCCCAGCAACGCAGCGGGGTCCCGACTTAGGAGCGGGCGGTCAATAAGGTGCGGACTTGTATCGTGGTTTGCTAAGACACGCCCCTACAAAAGTCTGATTTGAACGTAGGACAGGCTTCCAGCCTTTTCATCCCCCACAACTTGAATCGACCAATTTCGATAGGGGTTTCAGTAATTAGACGGTGGTTTGAGTGCTGCGCACACCCCCGGAAAACTCCCTGTCACTTTGCCATTCCTTCGCTCTTCAGGTTTATCAACATGCTCAGAAGACATCGGACGCAGTTTCTGTTTTTGTTGGCCATCTGCAGTTCCGTCGCCAACGGCGTCGAGGTTGCCGTTGCTGAAGAGCTGACCGATGCCACAACGATTCTTGAACAAGGTCAGATTCCCGCCGGGTTCTTTGTTCATCTGGGAGCTGGTGATGGTCTGCTGACAGCGGCCTTGAGGCAGAACGAACAAACGCAGGTTCATGGCCTCGAACGCGATGCGGCGAACGTTACGGAAGCTCGGCGAAAGCTGCGCGAAGCAGGCGTGTACGGCCAAGTTTCGGTGGTGCAGTTTTTCGGCAGCCAGTTGCCGTACGTTGATAACCTTGTCAACCTGTTTGTGGCGAATACGAAGGATCTGGGAGACGTCACGCAGGACGAAATTCTGCGCGTGCTGGTTCCCAAAGGCGTAGCATTGTTGCTGAAAGACGATGGCAGCGTCGAACGCATCGTGAAGCCGCGGCCGGACAATATCGACGAATGGTCGCACTATCTGCACGATGCCAGCGGGAATTCGGTTGCTCATGATGACGTTGTCGGTCCGCCGCGCCATCTGCAGTGGGTCGGCAGTCCTCGCTGGGCGCGGCATCACGACCGCATGGCCAGCATGAGTGCTCTGGTGTCGACCGGCGGTCGCATGTTCTACATCATGGACGAAGGCAGTCGCATTTCTATTCAACTGCCGCCGAAGTGGAAGCTAGTCGCGCGGGATGCCTTTAATGGCACAATTCTGTGGAAGCGTGACATGGCCAATTGGCAAAGTCACTTGTGGCCGTTGAAGAGCGGACCGACTCAGTTATCGCGACGACTGGTTTCGACACAGGACACGGTGTTCGCTACCCTGAGCTACGATGCGCCTTTGACAGCTTTGGATGCGGTCACTGGTGAAACCGTGCGAACCTACGAAGGTTCGGATGCGACGGAAGAAATTATTCACACTGCCGGAATGCTGTTTTTGGTGGTGCGCAAAGGCAAGGCGGAGCTGGCGGATTATGTGCCCATCAACGGTCGCGTGGGTGACCAAGCCAAAGTTCGCGAACTATTCTGGGACGAAGAGCCCCGCGTGGTGATGGCGTTCGATGCGGCTACCGGCGAACAACTGTGGGCCACCAAAACCAAAGTGTCGCCGCTGACGCTTTCTGCAAACGATGGCAAGGTGTACTTCCACGATGGTGAGAAGGTCATTGCGTTGGATCAAAAAACGGGCGACGTCGTATGGAACAGCGAACCGGTGACGCGGCGTAAGTCGTTCACCTTTAACTTCGGGCCGCGAATGGTGGCCTACAACGATGTGGTTCTGTATGCCGGTGGCGATGGAAAAATGGTCAGTGTTGACGCCGCCACCGGAAAAGAACTGTGGTCCGCTCAGCATCCCAATTCCGGCTACCAATCGCCGCAAGATTTAATGGTTCTAAAAGGTCTGGTGTGGTGTGCTCCCACAACGTCCGGCAAAGACAGCGGCGTGTTTACCGGTCGAGATCCTCGCACGGGCGAAGTGCTGAAGAAGTTTGCTCCGGATGTTGATACCTATTGGTTTCATCATCGTTGCTACATCGCCAAAGCGACCGATAACTTTCTGATGCCGTCGCGCACCGGAATTGAATTTGTCGATCCGGAAAAAGAACACTGGGACATTCATCACTGGGTCCGCGGCGGTTGTCTGTACGGTGTGATGCCGTGTAACGGATTAACGTACGCTCCACCGCACAACTGTGCGTGTTATCCGGAAGCCAAGCTGTTTGGCTTTAACGCGCTGGCACCATTCGCACCGACGCGGCCGATTCCGAAAGATGTGCCAGACGAAGGCCGACTGGAAAAAGGCCCGACCTTCGCGTCAGATTTGGTCGAGATTGATCCCGACGCCGATGACTGGGCGACCTACCGCGGTGATTCAGAACGCAGCGGCATGACAACGCAGCCGATTGAAGCGAAGGTCAGCCAGAAGTGGTCCGTCAAACTGGGCGGTCGACTGACGTCTCCCGTGATTGCTGGCGGCCACACATACGTCGCGCAGATTGACACGCACACGCTGTACGCATTGGACGAAATGTCGGGAGAACAACAGTGGACGTTCACGGCGGGTGCCCGAATCGATTCACCACCGACCGTGCATCGGGGGCGAGTGGTCTTCGGCGCGACAGACGGTTGGGTGTACTGCCTGAACGCGGCCGATGGGCAGTTGGTTTGGCGTTACCGAGCCGCTCCGCTGGATCGTCGCACGATGGCCTTTGAACAGTTGGAATCTTTGTGGCCGGTTCACGGCAGCGTGTTGATTCGTGACGAAACGGTGTACTGCGTCGCGGGGCGTTCAAACTTTCTGGACGGTGGTTTGCGATTGCTGCGGCTGAATCTGCAATCCGGTGAAAAGATCTCTGAAACAATCATGGATCACACCAATCCGAAGACTGGCAACAACATTCAGGAAATGTTGCAGGTGCTGCAGATGCCTGTTGGTTTGCCGGACATCCTAAGTTCCGACGACAAGTACGTGTACATGAAGTCGCAGAAGTTTGACTTGGAAGGCAACCGGCTTGAGATCGGACCGAATTCTGGTGACTTTGCCGCGCAGGCCTCCAAACAACGCGGCAAAGGGGCTCACTTGTTTGCACCGATGGGGTATCTGGACGGAACCTGGTTCCATCGTTCTTACTGGGTGAATGGTCAAAGTTTTGCAGGCGGTCACGGCGGCTATTACCAAGCGGGTCGGTTTGCGCCGTCCGGACGAATTCTGGTCAATGGCGAAGGCTACGTTTACGGCTACGGACGCAAGCCAGAATATCTGCGCTGGACGACCACACTAGAACACCAGCTGTTTGCAGCTCCCCCGGAACCGCCGGAAATTCCGGATGGTTTTTTGAAGAAGGGGGGCGGCAAGCCTGCGGCTGGCGGAGCTGTTGTTTCGTTCGGCAAGCCGCCGAGCATGAACCCCAAAGGCAAGCCGATCACCATCGAAGCGTGGGTGACAACCACCAAGCCGAAGGGCACGATTATCGCGCGAGGTGGCCCGACGGATGGTTTCGCGTTGACTCTGCAAAACGGACAACCGCAGTTTCATGTGCGTGCGGACTTTGAGCTAAAAACGATCACAGCCAAGCAGCGAATTGTGGGCGGCTGGCATCACCTCGTCGCTGTTTTGGCCGCCGACAAAACGATGACGCTGTACGTCGACGGCGAACAGGCGGCCGCAGGAGAAGCGACTGGTTTGCTGTCCACCGATCCGGCGCAGGGCATGGAAGTTGGTTCCGACGAACTGACGGCCGTGGGTGATTACAAGTCGCCGAATCGCTTCAGTGGCGTGGTGGATGAAGTCCGCATGTACTTCACGGCAGCCACGGCCAAACAGGTTGCGGAGCGTTTCCAAGACGGTTCAGAAATTCCGGCGGAACCAGTGCTGGTGGCCAGCTTCGACGACGGCACAGCTCGCGATGTGTCGATTCACCGCAACAACGGAACGGTGAAAGGTGGCAAGCCGGTCGAAGGAAAGTTCGGTCGAGCAATTCAGATTGCCAGTGCGGGACCGAAGGAGCCTAAAAAAGGTGGTCCGAAAAGCAACAACCCGAGTCAGAAGCCCGGCAATAGTTTGGTACAACCGAAGTGGACTTCGGACGTGCCGATCTATGTGCGAGCGATGGTGCTGGCTGGCGGAAATTTGTTTATCGTTGGACCGCCGGATATCATTGACGAAGAATCCACGTTCCAAAAACTAACGGAAAAAGATCCAGAAGTTCAAAAACTGCTAGCGGCTCAGGATGACGCTTTGGAAGGAAAAATCGGCGGGCAATTACTGGCGGTCAATACGGATACCGGAGAAATTGAACACACCGTTGAACTCGGCACGCTGCCTGCTTGGGACGGACTTGCCGGCGCGAACGGCCAGTTGTTTTTGTCAACGCTGGACGGTCAAGTCATATGTTTCGGCAAGTAAGGACCGCTCGCGAAATAAGTGTCCTGCTTTTGTATCGGCGGCATCCTGCCGCCGTTCAGATTCTGCGGCAAGATGCCGCAGATACGACGGTTATTCAACAAACACCCCCTAAGCCGAGCGGCAGTTAAGCTTCGCCCCTCGACCCTTTCGGTCAACACAACCACATGAAACCACTTCTCTACATTGTCAGCTTCCTGTCCCTGACCACCGTTGCCACCGCCTGCAACGTGCCCGTGTTCCGCTACGCGCTCGAACGCTGGCGGCCGGATACTACAGACGTGGTTGTATTTCATAGCAGTCCGCTGTCCGATGCTGAACAAGTTGCCGCCCAGAATTTGAATTCGCCTGATGCGAATGTGAAGCTCGTGCTACAGGCGACCGACGCGGTCATGGACGACAGCATCGTGCTACTGTGGGAAGAACTCGGCAAGCAACCAGATTTGCAACTGCCGTATGTCGTCGTCAGATCATTTGTCGCGGGCACTCAGGTGAATGGTTGGCGCGGTTCTCTGGCAGAAGCCGAAACAACAAAGCTACTGACGTCGCCCGTTCGGCGGGAACTCAGCCAACGGTTGCTGTCCGGTCATTCGGCCGTGTGGTTAGTAGTAAAATCGAACGACGAGGCCCGCAACACCGCTGTGGTGTCGTTGTTGCAGGAAGAACTGCAGCGACTCAGCGCCGAAATTCCTCTGCCGGAAGGCATCGGGTTACCGGGGTCTGAATTGTTTTCTGAGATCCCGCTGTTGATGCGGTTTTCGGTCTTGGAAATTGATCCCACAGACAGCGACGAACAGTTTCTGACGTCGCTGCTGACAGGCTTCGAACCAAATTCAATCGGCAACGGACAGCCCCTAGTTGTTCCAGTGTTCGGTCGCGGACGCGCGCTGGAAGTGATTCCGGCGGGACAGGTGAATGCCGGACTGATCGAAGATCTGACGCTGTTTTTGTGCGGTGCGTGTTCGTGCCAGGTCAAGGAACGCAATCCGGGGTTCGACCTGCTGATTTCTGCCAAGTGGGATGTCGAGTTGTTTGGAAAAAACGCGGCAGCGATCGCGACCCAGTTTTCGACGGCGGACGACGAGATTGGTTTGCCCGTGCTGTTGGAGATTCCTTCCGGGAGAGAAAATCCGGAAGTGATTGCGGTGGACGAGCAGGATTCGTCGGCATCGGTGGCCACGCAAGTGACGCCCCAAGAATCGAACAGTACGTCTGCTGTGGCATGGATCGTCGGGTTGTTGGCAGTGTTTGCGATTGGTCTCGCGGTCAGCCGATCAGTCATTCGATGAAGTCGTAAGCACGTACCAACGCCGTTGGCATCTACGCGGCTTTTGATTTGCGCAGACGTCGTTCCGCCGGGAGCGCGATTCAGCCTCGAAGCGGCGTCAGTATGCCAGGGCCAGCGTTGACTGGGGTCGATGACCGTGCGCATGGAGAAGCACCGGGCGACTCGAAGGGAGAGAATCGCTCGGTGCCTCAACAGAGAAGACAAAGGGCAATTTGTCTTCTGGGATCTTCTGTTGACACATCACATTTGGGCCGTGATTCGCTTGATCGCGATTCGGCAGCAGGGAAGTGTCTATCGATTGATTGTTGGCAGTGGGTCCATTGCCATCATGGGATATCCGCCGGGTGCAAAAGCTGTTTGTCCCATCATGCCAGGGGCAAAGGCTTGTTGTGGTCCGCCTGCTCCAAACGCAGACGGATAGCCACCGGGCGATACGCCACAGCCGTTATTGCAACTACCGCAGCCACCGCCGCCGCCGGGATAGCCCGCACCGTAACCCATACCCATACCGTGCATCAGGCAGCAGCCGGTCATGGAACACATTAACATCAGACCGGCAGTGAATTTTACGAAACGATTCATTGAATTGCCTCCAGTGGACTGCCGAGGTTGGATTCCGAACGGATATTGGCAGTGGAAGATGTGAGAATACGAATTCGTCGAAAGACATCCGGGCCAGCAAAAGTAAGATGGGAAGCTGGGGGAGATCGAAGTCGATCAATGAGATTCGTGAGGAGAGACAGAAAGGAGTCGACTTGGGTGTCGACACCCGGACGTTATGAGAAGCGGCGAATTGCGTCAAGAGGATTCCGAAACCATGTCATTCTGGCTGAAGTTCAATGATTTGCGGTCTTTCAGTCGGTTGCGTGAGCCTGAAATCCAAAAGATCGCTAAAGTGATTTTAGATTTTTCATCACTTTAATGCTGAGCGGACGGCTGTCGTTTCACTGACATAAAGCCACGCTGCTTACACTTAGCGGACTGCTAAACATGAGTACCCGAACCTGTTTGATTCTGGCAGCAATCTTCGGATTCTGCGCCGTTTTTTTAGGAGCCTTCGGGGCTCACGGATTGTCTGGCGGTGATTCACGTCCTGGCTTCCTCGAACGCAAATACGTCGATGCTCCGCCGAAAAAAATTGCGGGCCTAGAACTCCCCGCCTCGTACAAATACCTGCAGGACTTTGGCACCGGCGTCCGCTATCAGATGTGGCACTCATTAGCACTGTTTGGTGTCGGCCTGCTGATGCGACAGGTTTCGTCGAAACTACTCAGCGGCGCGGCGTGGTGCTTTGTGGGTGGCATCATCCTGTTTTCTGGCGCACTGTATGTCTTAGTGATTTGCGGTTCCGATTGGTTAGGTGTGAAATGGGGACTTGTCGCGCCCATTGGTGGCACACTACAACTGCTCGGCTGGCTGTTGCTGGCCATCTTCTGCTTTCGACAAAAAACCGTTGCTGCTTAAAGTACGCTGCTCTTCTGACTTCAATGGAATATATCGCATGTTGATCTTCGATGCTCATCTGGACCTCGCATGGAACGCCTTGGAATGGAACCGCGACCTGTTGCTGCCGGTGGCCGCCATTCGAGAATTTGAACAACAATTCGCCGGAGCTGTTCCCGGAGACGCGACGACTTCAATCCCCGCGCTGCGAGACGGCAACATCCGCATGGTGATCGCCACGCTGCTGCCACGGTTCAAGCGGCCTGAAAGTCCGCGAACGTTTTACCAATCACGCGAAGCCGCGTTTGCGGCGATGCAAGGCCAGCTGGCTTGGTACCGGTCAATGGTCGAACTGGGCCATTTCGCAGAACTGACAGATCTCAACACCTTCAATCAGCACGTTGAACGCCTGAACAGCAATTCTGGCGAAGATGCTCCAATCGGGTTTGTGCTTAGCATGGAAGGCAGCTGGGCGATTCCTGATCCGTCGTATGTCGAACGCTGGTACAAGATGGGACTGCGAATTCTCGGGCCCGCACATTACGGGCCCGACGACTATGGACACGGGACCGGCAGTGTGGGCGGCCTGAAAGAAAAAGGCCCGCAACTGCTGCGTGAAATGGATCGCGTCGGCATGCTGTTGGATGTGACTCACCTGTCCGACGATTGTTTCTGGCAGTCCCTAGATCTCTATACCGGCCCGGTCCTAGCCAGTCATCACAACAGCCGTTCGTTGGTGCCCGGAGATCGGCAGCTCACGGATGAACAGATCAAAGCTCTGTTGCAGCGCGACGCTGTCATCGGATTGGCTCTGGATTCGTGGATGATTCGTCCCGGCTGGATCAAAGGAGAAACGGACCCAGCGACGGTGTGTCTCGCAGACGCCGTGAATCACATCGATCACATCTGTCAACTGGCGGGAAGCACCAAGCACTGCGGCATCGGCAGCGATCTTGACGGCGGTTTTGGCAAAGAACAATCCCCGTGCGATCTGGAAACCATTGCCGATCTGCAGAAGATCGGCGACCTGCTCAGCCAACGCAATTATTCCGACGCAGACATTACCGGCATCATGCACGGCAACTGGATCGAATTCTTTCGTCGGGCGTGGCGTTAAGTAGGGTATGCTCCTGCATACCAATTATGTTCGACCTCATCTCGCAAAACAATCGTCCTCGCTGTCAGGCGTCGCAACGAAGCCGTCACGCGGGAGCGTAACCTACGTCAGGATGTCTTGCAGCACGTGGCCATGAACATCTGTTAAGCGTCGGTCGATGCCGTTGTGCTGATACGTCAGCCGCGTGTGATCGAGTCCCAATAGGTGCAGGATCGTGGCGTTCAGATCATGAATCGATGACACATCTTCGACCGCTTTGAATCCGAGTTCATCGGTGACGCCGTAGCTCACGCCGCGTTTGACGCCAGCACCACCCAGCCACGCCGTAAAGCCCTGCGGATTGTGGTCGCGCCCCTGTTGTCCCTTTTGAAACATCGGCATGCGGCCGAATTCAGTACACCACACCACCAACGTGTCTTCCAATAGCCCGCGTTGTTTCAGGTCATTGAAGAGCGCCGCAGCCGGTTGATCGAGGATCTCACCATGGATGTCGTATTGTTCGCGGAGTTTCGAATGGCCGTCCCAATTCAGACGTCCGCCGCTGGCGTATGAACCGTTGAACAGTTGCACAAACCGCACGCCGTTTTCAATCAGCCGCCGCGCCAAAATCGCATTCTTCGCAAACGCGGCTTTCGTTTCGTTGGGCGAATCGGCTCCGTACATTTTCAGCGTGTGAGCTGTCTCGGTGGACAGATCTGTGATCTTCGGAACAGACAGCTGCATACGGGCGGCGAGTTCATAGCTGGCGATGCGCGCGGCGAGGTGACTGTCGCCGGGATGTTGTTCCAAGTGCTGTTCATTCAGCATCGACAGCAGAGATCTGGCAGCGTTGTCTTTGCTTTGCGAAATCCCGGCGGGCGACGACAGGTTTTGAATCGGGTTGCTGCTGTTGAAGGGCGTGCCCTGAAAGACAGCGGGTAAAAAGCCCGGCCCCCAATTGTTAACGCTGGCTTGAGGCACCCCGCGCGGATCGGGAATGGCGACAAACGCTGGCAGGTTTTGGTTTTCTGAACCTAACGCATAGGTTGCCCACGCTCCGATGCTGGGGAAGCCATCAAGCACAAATCCGGTTGATAAAAAGTTCTCCGCCGGACCGTGAGTGTTGGATTTGTTGGTCAGTGTGTGAACGAACGAAATGTCATCGACAATTCCGCCCAAGTGTGGAATCATGTCCGACACCATCTTGCCGCATTCACCACGTGGACGAAATTTGTATTGCGGTCGTGCCAGATTTCCGGCGGGCCCCTGAAACGTGACCGCCGGGCCACCTTCGAACGGTTGGCCGTCGCGTTTGATGAGTTCGGGTTTGTAATCGTAAGTTTCCAGCTGACTGCACGCCCCAGCGCAAAAGATCACCAGCACGTTCTTCGCCTTGGCATCATGATGACCGCGCCGCGCTGCATGCGGCTGTGTGGAATCGAACTGGCCTGGTTTGCCTTCCGCCAGAACTTTGTCCTGCTGCAACAGACTTGCCAGAGCAGCACCGGCCAAGCCCGAAACGGCCTGCCCAAACAAACCACGCCGCTGCAGAAGCTGTCGGCCAATATGCGTTAGTCGGTCTGTCATAGCATGCTCTGATGGACAACTCAGATTCCAGTCACTTCACACGGGCTCCGTTGCCACGATGCTGAATACTCACCAAAGTATTGTGACGACAAACGGCACGTTCGTCACCCGTCTTTTGTTGGCGAAGGACAAATTACCGATCCATCCATCTCCGAAAGGAAGAAAACGCAAAGGTGTCAAGTACCGTTTTGGTTATTCAGGTCGTTTCCGTGATCGTCCTCGCGGTCGAATTGTGGACTCCAGCCCCAGTCGTCTGACTGTTTCTTTTGTCCATTGTGGGCTGCCAAAGGGGACACCGGGATTGATACTTCTGGTGAATGCTTCCTGCTCTTTCGTGGTCATGGCCTGATTCACGCGGTTCGCCCAGTTGGTCAGAGGACGTAGCGGCTGTCGTTCAGAATCAGTACATGGACGGTCCGGGCGTCGACCAGATCTTTGCCGACGAAAACGCGCTGCAGGACGTGCTGTTTCCACTGGCTGCCGATCTGGGCACCGTCCGAGATCTCGCGGGGGTCGACAGTGTTACGGGGCAGACTCTGGTTCTGAATCATCGTACGTCCGACAGCTACGGCAACATCGTGGCCGAAACTGACAATACGGTCGAACACAACTTTGCCTTCGCCGGTCGTCACTGGGATGCGGACGCAGGATTGTACTACAACCGAGCTCGCTGGTACGACCCGGAAAAACAAAGGTGAATCAGTGAATATCGTCGATCAAGTGCGAATCAAACGATTTTTCGAAGTGTTCGAGAAACGTCGGACGACCATTGCCGTACGTGTGCCTGCCGAAATGGAAGACGGCCCCCAAGAGGGAGAATTAGGGACGCAGCTCATTGCTTGACAGACGCAGGATTAACGTAAAAACCAGTCACACAAACTTCAATGAGCTGCGTCCAATTTGTTCCTCTGGAAAAGAATAGTGAGGCTGGTGTCATGGAAGTCGATCGATTGATCTGCCAGCAAACGATCCTGCTGCAGCAGGCTCGCGAGTGCTGTGCCCGCCAAGCCCGAAACGGCTTGACCGAACAGGTCACGGCGTTGGTAAGAGTGTTTGACATAGAGGCACGGTGTTAAGGCGAGTCAAAACAAGCGATCGATTTTGACTTCGAGAGCACAATCTTGACAGATGTCGATGGAGAGCGTGTTAGAAAACGGGGCCAATTCGTATTGGCTGTCCGCGTTCAGTCGCAGCGGTTGAATGGATTCCGTGTCCGGGTCGACGATAATGTACCACGGAACCCCGTTCTGTTGGTAAACAGTTTTCTTGAACGTCAGGTCTCGTTCGCGAGTACTCGGCGAAAGGATTTCCACGACCACAGCTGGAGTTTCTTCGACATGCCGATCCGGTGGTTCACCACAAACAATGGTCAGATCTGGACGCAGCACGGTGTCGTTCGCCACAATCCAGTCGATTTCCACGAGTACTGCAGCGCGGCAATCGGCAGCATCGATGGCGTTGTTGAATGCCGTCGCGACCCTGCCATTGATACGTGCATGCCTCCCGAACGGACTTGGTGTCATGGCCACGGCCGTGCCATTCCAGAGTTCCCAGTCACCGTCCCACAGCTGATAGTCAGCGACGGTATAGTGCGGTCGATATTGTGGCGCGGTACTCATGGTGTTTCATTCAGCAGAAGCTTCGAAGGGTCCGCCACTCTCGTTCGTTTGTGCGGCCTGTCAACGTTGTTTTTCCAGTCCGTGTTTGTCGGTTCAACAGACCGCTGGCCTACAGCATGTCATCGCGAGTCAAAACAATCGATCGATTTTGACTTCGAGAGCACAATGTTGGCAGATGTCGATGGAGAGCGTGTTAGAAAACGGGGCCAATTCGTATTCGTCGTTTGCGTTGAGCCTCAGCGGCTGAAGGGAATCTGTTTCGGGATCGACGATCAGGTACCACGGAACTTTCTGTTCTTGATACATGGCCTTCTTGAAAGTCAGATCTCGTTCTCGAGTACTCGGGGCAAGAATCTCAACAACCAAGGCGGGCGGTGCCTCGACATGCTTGTCAGGCGCATCACCGCAGACGACCGTGAGATCCGGACGCAGCACCGTGTTGTCCGCGATGATCCAGTCGATTTCTGCCAAGACACTGGCAGGGCAGCCGTTGGCATCAATTGCCTGTTTCAATTCAGATCCGACGCCGATTAACAACTGAGCATGTCGCCCAAACGGGCTCGGCGACATCGATACCGCAGTGCCGTTCCACAGCTCCCAGTCACCGTCCCAGTGCTGGTAGTCTTCGACGGTGTAGTGCGGTCGATATTGTGGAGCGGTGCTCATGGGGATTTACTCAGAGGCAGTTGCGGAGGAATCGGTCATTCTCCCCGAGTTGTCTGGTCTGTCAATGACGTTTCGTCGACTCAGGAATGTTGCGGCCACCGTCGGGCGATTCCTACGGAATAAACAGAAACTCACTGCTGTTGAATATCGCTCGGCACAGCGTTTCCAGCCCGTGAACGCCCACGGCTTCGGACACGGTGGAGCGTTCTTCCGCAGACGGCGGCCTGCCGAATGCCAGCCGAAACGCATGATCAATCTGTTGATCCGATGACGAGCCCGCTTCTTCGCGAATTCGTCGAGTGAATTCCGTCGACTGATCAATCACAAAGGGACTATTGAACAGATTTAAGGCTTGGATCGCAGTGGTCGATTGACCGCGGCGCGGCGTTGGCAGGCCGGCGTCAGGACAATCGAAGGCACCAAAAACCGGCACGCGTTCCATGCGAATCTTGTGAGCGTAAATCATGCGACGGAATTCGTTGTCCGTGAATTCTTCCACCGGCGGAAAACCGCTCAGGCCACCGCGAGTCTTGAAGAAATTGAAGCCGGGGCCGCCTGTTTGTAGGTTCAACTGACCACTGACCTGCAACATGCAGTCGCGAATGGCTTCCGCTTCTAGGCGGCGAGAGGGAAATTGCCACAGCAGCTGATTGTTCGCGTCGACGGCACTTGCGTTGTCCGCGTTTGTTTGCGATGAAGCCTGTTGGTACGTCTTTGACGACATAATCAGTCGATGCAGATGCTTGATCGACCAATTGTGCTCGATCAGTTCGATTGCCAGTCTGTCGAGTAGTTCGGGATGGCTGGGCGGCAGACCGTTCAGGCCGAAGTCGCTGGATGTTTCGACCAGACCAATACCAAAGTGCGATTGCCAAATGCGGTTCGCGATCACTCGAGCTGTCAATGGGTTGTGGGGCGATGCGATCCAATTGGCCAGCGTGGTGCGGCGCTGCTGGTCCGGAGATTCCTTGGACAGTTCCAGCGACGACAGCGAGGTCAGGACGTGGGGTGTGACTTCTGTTGTGCGTTGTTCCGGGTCACCGCCACTGAGCACGAATGTTTCGTCGGGAGTACGAAACCGGCCTGCGAACACCATCTGTGGTTTGTGAAGTTCCGCTTGCTGTTGCTCCAGCTTGGTGAGTTCTTTCGCCAGCGCGGCGATGTTCACGTCGCCGGCGGCCGTGTTGTGTCGCAGCAGGGAATTTCTTTTGTCATGAGGCGTTCCGATGGCCACGCGGTCACCGGACGTCGCAACCACGTTCCACGTTTGTCCGTCCAGCGATGTTTCGATGTGATAGCGAACCGGCACGCGATCGTTGAACTTGCCTTCGCGATCGCGTGACCATTCGATGCGGTCGATCACGTGCGGCGTCGTGAATTCCAGTTGCACCCAGCCTGTGCCCTGTGCGTTCGAAATCCAGCTGAAGCTGTTTCCGTATTGACCATCGTTGATATGTTTCAACTGATGTTTGCCGACACTGGAATAGTCGCCCGAAGACGTTGCCACCGTGCCGTTGGTTGCCAGAGCAATGTTCTGCCCGCCATCGACGTTGAAGACTTCTAATTCGTCAAGGCAGGGTTGGTGTTTGTTGTCATCGATTGTCGCCAAAGACGTGAAGCGCACGAATTTTGTGTTGGTCGGGATGAAGTGTTCCACTGTCTGCAGCGGATTGACTGGGCCTCGCAGTTGAGGCAAAACTTTGGCTGAATCGTTATCGGCGGTGAAGCGTTCACTGGAACTCTCATTGTCAGTAGACGGCCTCGCCTGCGGCAACGGGTTAAACGGCTGTTGCAGAACAATGACGTCTGCCGTGATTCCGGTACCGGTTTCTCCGCCGCGTAACACCAGTCGAGTGGTCTTGGTGAAAGTGTGAACGCCCGCGTCGAATAGGCCACTCCACAAGGGCTTTTGTTCTGTTTTGCCACTGTTTTCGTAGGCGAAATGCAGCTGATCCGCGCGAGCAATTTCGCTTTGGTCGCTGTTCGTATCTAGGTCTCCATCGACATCAAGCACGTAGCGTGCGTCGTTGGTGTGAACGCCGCTGCCATGGACGCCCCAAGAAATCCAGAGCCGATAATCGCCTTTTGCAGCGGGGTTCCAGGTGAACACATCTTCGCCCGACTGGTTGTCCCACCAGGTGTATCGACCATGGCTGAGATTACCGAAGCGGAAGCTGTCTCCCACATCATCTTGGTAGCCTCGCGCTTTGCCCGCCGGGTTGGTGCCATGCCCGTTCTTTGTTTTCAGCAGCGTGACGCGTGCCAGATCTTCGTCGTCAATCAGAATTGTACGTCCGGTAAACGCCATGGGCTGCAGCTGGTTCAGCTGTTGCTGAAGCTGCGTGATTCTCGGCTGCAATGCCGCGGCTTGGGCTTGGCGGCGCTCGAATTCTGGGCCCCGGATTTCTCGTTCGCCGTAGTCCATGCCGGCGAAGAAAGCCTGAAACGCGTAGTAGTCCTGCTGCGGAATAGGATCGAACTTATGATCGTGGCAGCGCGCACATCCGACTGTCAGTCCCAAGAATGTGGCCGACGTGCCAATGATGACTTCGTCGAGTTCATCCTGTCGCGCGAGTCGTTTGGATGCTTCGTCCTTGCCGATTTGGCCCGGCAGCAAAGCCGCCGCCGCCACCAAGAATCCTGTCGCCGCGTCTTCGCCGACGGTGTCGCCCGCAAGTTGTTCGAATACAAATCGGTCGTACGGCTTGTCTTCGTTGAACGCTTGAATCACGTAGTCGCGATACGGCCAAGCGTTGGGGCGCGGCGTGTTGACTTCATAACCGTGAGTGTCCGCATACCGCACAACGTCCAGCCAATGTTGCGCCCAACGTTCTCCGTAACGCGGACGACTCAGCAGTTCGGTGATCAGAGCGGTTGTGCCATGTTCGGAGTTCGCCGAAATTTTCTGTGTCCAGTCGTCCATTTGCTGCGGTGTCGGCAGCAATCCGTGCAGGTCCAAAAACATCCGGCGCACCACAGCAGCGGCCTGTGATTTCGGGGCTCGGCGAAGTCCGGCGGTCGCAAGGCGGCGGTCGATGAACGCATCGATGGGATGTCCGGCCGCTGATGGTCTGTCGAAGTTGAGCGGTTGAAAGGCCCAATGTGATTTCGGATTCGTCTGCGGTTGTTCGTCCGTCGGTGCGTTGATCCCGTTCGAGAGCCATGCTGTGACACGTTCAATCTGTCCCGGCGAAAGCGGTTCACCTGCCGGCGGCATTCGTTCGGATTCATCCGCCAGTATCCGTCGCAGTAGTTCGCTGTGCAATCCGTCGTCTTCGTTCACCGCTGAACCGGAATCCCCGCCGGTTTTCATCAGCGGCACGGTGTCCAATCGCAGGTTGCCTTCCTGCTTTAATGCGCCGTGACATGAGTAGCACTTGGCTTTCAGAATCGGCTTAATGTCACGCGCGTAATCCACCGCGTCGCCTGCGCCGGCTCGCGTCGATGCGTGACTAATCAGCAACATTGTCAGCAGGAAGAGACATTGATTTGCGAGGAGACGAGTCACGTTGGTGAGATCCCTGATCTGGCGGCAGGAGGGGAAGGAACGGCGGGGAGATTCGTAACTCGTCAGCCGTCTGAAGTGGTTCCTACTTTCCAGCCGTTTGGGCGCTGGTCTCCTGTTGCCTGCTTCATGTGGCTGAAGTGTTCCGCAAATTCTATCTTACACAATGGTGCTGGCAGACAGAAGTATCGATTATTCTCGAGCCAGCATTGCAGCCACCGCAGACGAATTTTTCACCGCTTGCACGGCATGGTGCAGCCTAGACTTTACGGTGCCGAGCGGTAATTCCAAGGCCGCCGCGATTTCCGGTTGCGTCATATCGTCGACGAATCGCATCAGCAAAATTTCACGATGTGCATCGGATAGCGCATTCAACATGTTCGAAAAATCGTCTCGGGAAGTCGTGTCTTCGGCCTCAGCCTGTGGAAACAGGTCGAGATTTTCATCACGGCTGGTCGAACGCACTCTTTTCTTTCGCGCGGCGATCGACAGATTGCGAACTGCGGGGTATAAAAACGTGGTCATCTGCGCCGTGAGTTCGAAGCCGGGAAACTTTCGCACCAAGTAGGCGAAGGTTTCCTGCAGCACATCCAGCGCGTCTTCGTGATGGCCGGTGAAGCGAAACGCGAGCCCCGTCACCCAATCTTTGTAACGATGATACAACGCCGCGAACGCCTGCTGGTCGCCACCATTGATGGCATCGACCAGTTCTAGATCCGTCGGGTTGTCTTCAGCGGCAGGCATTCCGTTCAGCTTCTGCGCAGACCGACGTCTCCGTGGATTTCAGCACAAGCAAGTCAGTCGGATAGGTGATAGGTTGGGTTTCCAGAGTACAGCTTAGTCGAAAGACCAGAGGACGGATATGTATCGACGGGACAATCAAATTCCTGCGGGTGGCAGGGCTTGGTGTTCAGCCCAGCTGCGTCGCCTTAGCGTGGGCCGCTAAATCCACGCTGAGTCATCGGCGGCAGGCGGTTCGACTGGTGCAACAGGTTGATAGGCCCAATGCGTGGCTGCCTGTTGGCTGAGATGTGTTTGATCGCCGAGTCGCGAGAATTCGGTGGGGCCGATATCCGTTTTGGGGCCAGTCGCTCCGGTTTGAATCCACTGCTGCAGGATTTTGATTTCGTTGTTGGCCAGCTTGCCGTCCGGAGGCATCTGCAAGTCTTCGTTGTCGTACAGCACAGCTTTGGCCAGCAACGATGCAGCGGCGTCATTGGGCACCACTGCAGTGCCAGAATCTCCACCGATCAGCCAGCCGCTTTCGCGATCCAGCAGCAGTCCGCCTTCGCGCGTTTGGGCTTCCTCAGAATGGTTTCGTTGTTCGACCTTCCGCTGCGACAGTCACACGGGAGCGTGACCTACAATTTTGCGATCAACTTGCGAACTTTCGCGGCCTGTTTGGCTTCCAGATAGTCAAAGCAAGCCATGCCGTTGCCCACGGTTTCGAATTCGTTGAATTCCCACACGACCTTTCGATCCGAATCGAGTTCAAACAGTTGCGGGCTGTTCGGTCCGGCATGGCAGTTGTCGACGATGATGTGACCGTTGGCAAGTTCCTTCAAACAGGCCGTCCAACAGAGTTCGATCTTTGTGTCTGGAACGCTGCTCTTCACTTCCCAAACAACTTCCTTGTCTGGTGAAACCTCCACAACGGAATTTCCGGAACCCGATCCAATCAGCGTGTTGCCGTTCTTCAGCCGAATCGCCCCGTAGACTCGCGTACCGATTTCGTACTCCCACACGATATCGCCGGCCACGTTGTATTCTGTCACGGTGCCCGGTCCTTCCGCACAGACGAGGAAGTTGCCATTCGGCAGCACTTCTGCTTGGCGAGTCTTGCCGCGGCCATCTTTGCCGAGCGGTGTTTCGCTGACGATCTTTCCCGACCTATCCACCACAATAATTCGATCCTTGCCGGATTCTGCGATCATGGTGTGGCCGTTGGCCAAGCGTGTAAATGCGTGAACATCATGGCCAGCGTAACGCCACACTTCTTCGCCACTGAGTGTGATTTCTTTGACGACATTCCAATCGTCGTGGTACAGAATATTGCCGTTGTCCAGCATCTGCACTTCATGATGTCCGGCATGACCGTTTTTCGGGCCGCCGGTTTTGAATTGCCACACAACGGTGCCATCTAATTCACACAGCGCGATGATGTTTTTCTGATAAGACGCACTCACCAGCACCAGCGGTTGGGAATCGGCCAAGCCATTCGCCAGACCATTCGCAGTGGTGGAAACAGACAGCAGAGAAATCAGTAGAAAATATTTCATGAACGGTTTCCTGAGGGCTTGTCGAGTGGGTTCGGGGTGGGTTCGGGGTGGGTTTGTCAATCGCAGCGTGGTCGCAGCATAACCGCAGCGGAAGTGAATTGCAGACTCAACCTAGGTTTGCCGTTTTACGGCGTGCGAAACGTGCCGGATTGGAATGCCCAACACTTGCCGGCCTCATTCGTCACCAGCAGGCGATAGTAGTACTGACGGTTGGGCTCCAGATCTGTCAGGTGGAATTTGTTTTGCCCGTTACTTATTCGTACCGGTTTGGTCGACGATTCCCACGTGCGTTTTGCTGATAGCATTTCACGACTGACGCCCTGTTGTTCTGTTCCGTGCAGCGTACGTTTAACGAATGTCAAACAGTCAACCGGACCGTAGTGCAGAACTGCTTCAGCGTTCGCCCCGGCGTTTGGGATTTGGTAGGTGACCTTGGCCGACGCATTCGTCGCTATGGCCAAACTGTCTCCGATCTGGACCGGCAACTGAAACAATTCTGCAGTCAGCTTGGGTTGCATGTAAACTGGTCGTACTGTTGCCGAGGTGCGACGCCGCACCTCTTTGGTGGCTTGGATCATCTCCATACCGCCTGTGCCCATCACAAACCAGTCATCGTCAACGGCGATGAATTTGTTTGTCGGTCCGGCGTTTTTCTTGGTCGATGACGTTTGACGGTCAACGACGTGCCAAAGTTTGTCGTCGCCATAGAACCAGCCGCGTCGACGTATCGTACGTTGCTGATCGCCCGAACGTTGCGTGGCGGGTGGCCCGGGAATTTCACAGAACGAGGCGGGTCGCAATACGGTGTGTGCTGCTGTGTTTGTTTTTTGAGGACGTCGGCCGACTGCGTACAGCACCCAATGATTTGTTCGATCATCAAACAGATATCCGCTGTAGGTGTCGATGCCATTTTCCGATTCCACTCGCAGTGCCTGGATCACAGATTTCGGATGGTGAGCAAACGGCTCCCAGTTTCGAATCTTGACGCCGCTGCCTTCATGCCCAAAGCCGCCGAATTCGGCTTGTGGATGTCCGGTCGCCAGCAGGTGAGGCATGGACTGCAGTGGTGGAGCCGATTCGGATTTTCGGCTGGCGGCCCACATCGAAAAGTTCACGCCTCCCGCCGCCATTCCGGCGGCGTTAAACGATGCCCCAAAGTAGCCAAACCGCGTTGTCATCGGCGAGTAGCTAGAAACGTGGGACAGGTTTTGTGATTCGAAAACCCACATTTGGGTTTCCGGACAGGTGCTGGCAAAATACTGAGTATGAATGGCGGCGGGACGCCACCGAGCACGCAGGATGCTGGAATGATCGATCGCAGATCCTGTCAAACGGATGCTTTGAATCTGCGTGTTGGGCGTCGGCTGGTTGCTGATCCGACTGAGCTGCACCGTGTGCTTTCCAGATGCCTCGATTTTGAACGGAAACGATACCGCTCGCGGCTGCTGATCGTCGGTGGCAGCGGCCACAAAAGTGTGTTCTTGGTCACCGCACCGTAGTTTCCATTTTGCTCCGGCTTCCGCAACCGGCACGTGCATTGTGAGGGTTGCGATCACGTCGCCCGGCTGGTTGATCCACAGATGCCAGCGCGCTGTCGTGTCTGATGTCGCAGTTGGTGCCACCAGATGCGTGAAGTGCGCCGCAATCAGTTGCTTCTCGTGTTCAGGGGCAGCGTGCAGTCCTGCTGCGCGGAACCCCGCATCGAAGAAACCATTATTCGCGTCCAGCACGATCTTATTTTCGGAAGCCAGCTGCCCCAGATAAGAAACCTGCGCACCGTGTTTCGATTCCTCGGTCGGAATGAAACTTGGCAACTGAGCGTCAACATTCGGCGTGACACACAGTAAGAGGCTGGCGGCAAGAAAGAACCGACTCCTGAAACAACACTGCATTCTGGACCTTTGGGGTTTGGAAGTGACACGCCGAACACCATCGAGTGTCCGCTGATCGCGTTCCCTACTCAGCGCGCTTCTTGGGCTGACCGAACGCCCACAGGGCAACATCAGTGCGGACAAAGATGTCGCTTCCCGCGATGACCACAGACGCATTCGACTTTTCCTGCAGTTGATTCACTGAGACGGCTTGGAAACTCTCGCGGCTCGGGCGAAACACGGTGATTGATCCTGACTTGGTCAGCAGAAACATCAACCCATCGGCCGTCTGCGTAATGCTCGACCAAGTCCCACCGCCGTCAACGCGAGCCTTCCAAAGTTCTTCACCGCTTTGCACGTCTGTGCAGCTCAAGACTCCGTTCATGTTGCAGACGTACACCGCACCGTCGTCCGCAACGCCCGTGCCTAACCAGCCATCGCCTTTGGGATGATGCCAAATTCTGCGGCTGTCAGTGACGTTGCCGCTTCCCCCAGCTTTCACAGCCAATGTTGCACCGCCATAGCCCCCCAGTGCGACAATCACACCGTCGGATTCCATGGGTGATGCGTACGCCAACGGAGCTCCGCCGCCGCACGTCCACAGCTCCTTCCCGGTCGCAGGATCGAATGCCGTCACTCGACGAGGCAGCACGGCAATCAATTCCGAACGCCCATCGACGTCGATGATCAACGGAGTATTCCATGATCCTCGAAGTCGTGAGTTGCGAGCTTCGTCGCTCTTAAAATCGTTCGCGTTGCCATCGTTTTCCGGGCCACTCAATTCGCGTTCCGCCGCATCGTCGATGGAATTCACTTCCCATCGCGTTTCCCCCGTTGCGACATCCACGGCAATCAATGTCTCGCGATTTCCCGGACCGAAATTCAGGATGCACAGACCATCGTGCATGATCGGTGAGGAACCGTAGCCCCACATGTGTTCTTGCTGGCCAAGATCACGCCGCCACAATTCCGTTCCTGCGAAGTCCCAACACACCAAACCAGCCGACCCAAACCACGCGATCACCCGCTCGCCATCTGTCACAGGCGAAGCGGAGCAATAGGGATTGGTGTTGTGAGTCGTTTCGGTGGTGGTGTATTCGACACCGCGCACCCACAGTTCGCCACCGGTTTCACGATCCAAGCACATCAGAGCACGTTGTTTAGAATCGGACAGCGGTTGAGTGACAAACACGCGATCGCCCCAAACAATGGGGGTGGAATTTCCGGCTTCCGGCAGATCGATTCGCCATTTCACATTTTTGTTCGCTGCGAATTCCGTCACGACGCCGCTGGCCGTGGTCGTGCCATCTCCTTGGGGACCACGCCATTGCGGCCAATTGCTGTCCTGAGCGGATCCAGCAGCGGACAGGCAAACACAAGCCGCAAAAAACGTAGGCAGAAGCAGATTTTTCATCACGAGTCCAAACTGCAAAAGAGACAAAAACGACACCCGCTCCGTTGACGTTAATCTGAGCCACAATGAAACGCCGCCAGACGATTGATAGTACCAGTATCAGTAATGTGTAGTCTCAATGGCCGAAAAAGCAAATCTGTGGTCAAATCTCCGTTCGGCTTACTTTCTCGACGACAGGTGGAGTCGCAATCAGGGACGTCGCAGCGGTGACATGGGAAGCGTGCGATGAGGCCTCTGTTCCGGGCCGATTCCGGTTCGCTTGATTCGGACGACTGGGCTGTCGTTAATGTTCGACTTCACGTTGAAGAAGTTGGATTTCTTCCGGGTTGAGATTGAACAGCTGATAGACGCGGTCGTTGAGTTCTGCTTCGGCTTCGGCAATCTGTTGAGTTAACTGTTTGACTTCCGCTTTCTTTTCGTTGAAGTACGTTGCGTTCCGTTTTCCGGACGCGGGATGGGCATTCGTGGCGGAGCGGTTTTCCACATTAAGTCGATGTCTTCAGGAGTCAACCCGTAGGCTTCGTTGACCCGGTCGTTGATCTGAATCTCAAGTGCCGCCGCCTCAGCCCGCAAAGCTTTCGCCGGTTCGATCGTGTTGGTGTATTCATCGCGGAGACTCTTCAAGCCGGCGGCTGTTAGTGGTCGCTTTTTGCCGCGTCGCTTACGCACTTCCGCAACGAAGTCATCCATTCCGAGCGCAACCGGTTCAGCCAACTGGTTTCCAAGTTTCTCTAAACCATGTTCGACTATCAGCCAGTCACGCATCGTTCGCTCCGTTTCCTGACATGTAATAGTAATTTCATTCAACCTCTGTGCTGCGGATTCAACGACGTCGCGCTGTTGCATCGTCGGCGTAGCGATTGGTACATTTTTCATGTAAGTTGTCTTCAGACGCAAAGCCTCGTCCTTGCCGTGGATTGTGTTGCGAGACAGCCACGACCACAACAATGGAGAGTTGAGGACTGCAAGAACCCACAAGTCGGAAACAGGTAGGGTGAAAACCGTGGCCTCACCGATAAGCTCGCGGGGACAAAGACAGAATCGAGAGTGGTAGCCGATGTCCTGCCACATGATCTTTTCACCGTCAAACGAATCGTAGTACGCACAGGATCTCAACTCCCACCAATACTCTCCTTGATCCGATCGCTGCTGCAGTCGGGGTGACCGCTGATTCAGGTGCTTAAAGACTGACGGATAGGCAGTTGCAAACATTTCGGTTGCCTTTTCCAGTGGCAGCCCACGCCATGGCCAATTGTGGTTTCCGCTTGATTTCATCAAGATGATCCAGAGGTGCTGCCAATCTGGCGACCAACGTTTTATATCTCGTCCACGCAAATAGGGTTTGATTACATCTGCCGCGGCAGGCGATTCTTTAACCAGTTGGTTCCGCGTTGCATCGTCAATCAGAAATGCCTCATTAAGTCCTGTCTTAATTCCGAAGAGAGGTACTTCGCCGCATGCAAGCGGGAGCGGACGAGCATCCTGTTTCATTCGTGCGTAAAGTTTTTTCAACGCCGGTGGGTCGAATAGCCACGGTTCTTCACCCAGTTGCGTGCGGGGGATTAGAAACCCGAGTTCGCCAACTTGTCGCGAGAGATCTTCTATCCGAAGTTGTTCTCTTGGGACCACACAGACTTCAACGTCTTCTTCGCGAGCGGTGGTCGAGCGTTTGGCAATCGTGATGACAGAGGGAAAAACGTCGGCTTGTTCAAAGATCTGTTTTGCATGGCCGAAGTCAACGACAGAGCAGATCTGCGTCCTCGTTGCAAAGAAAGCTCTAAGCGGACCACCGTAGTCGGCTTTCATCCATTTGTTTGTGACGACGAAAGACAACTGACCGCGCTCCCGCAGCAAATTAATGCCTAGCTCGTAGAAGTAAGTGTAGATATCCGCACCACCTGCATACGTTTTGAAACGGTGTTCCCAGTGACTCTTGAATTCTTTGATCCATTCAGCCCGAATATACGGTGGATTGGCGACCACAACATCAAACCCGCCCGCTTTGGTCACTTCCGGAAACGCGGTGTCCCAATCGAACGCCAGTGGATGCACGTCCGGATCATTCACCACGCTGTTGCCGACGCGGATGTTGTGGTCAAGGCTGGTTAACTGCTTGCCTTGAGCCGCCGTTTTAATCCACAGACTTAGCCGACAGATCTGCACCGCCTCAGCGTTCAGGTCTACGCCGTACAGATTGTTCTGCAGGATTTCTCGGTCCAAATCGAAGAGTGTGCGGTGCCCGCGAATTTCTTCCAGACGATCATTCGATTGTTCATACACCTTGTGCAACTGATCGAAGGCTTCGATTAAGAAGGCTCCACTGCCCACGGCGGGATCCAGAATGCGAATCGTTTTCAATTCGTCCTGCCACGTTTCCCAAAATTTGATCAGCGCCTTTTTCTGCCGTTCGTTTAATTCGGCAACGTCGTACACGTTGGGATCATCCAGCACTTTTGTGGCGGTGCCTGTGGCTTTCTGCTGCTGAACATGACGCAGCTGTTCGAATCGGTCCTTGAGGACTCCACCCAGAGCCTGTTCGACGATGTAGCGTGTGATAAAAGCGGGCGTATAGAAGGCTCCATCTTTTTTGCGGCGCGTCTTGTGCTTTTCTTTGCCAACAGCAGGTACCAAGCCGTCGAGTTCGTTGCGCAGATGTTCTAGGTCAGTGATCGACTGTTCGAAAATGTGGCCCAGAATGTCGACGTCGATGATTGTGCCAGCAGCTTCTTGTTCGACGTCCGCCAGATAAGACGCCGGACGGTATTCGTAGTCGCCCAGATCTTTGAAGTGGCGGCAGATCGCATCGGGCACCGTCAGTGCATCCAACACCGTATCGGCTGCGAATAAGCCACCGTTGTAGGCGGGAATTTTCAGACCTGCGTTGCCCTTGTCGATACTGCGAAACAGGCCCTGAAAGTTGTCCCAGATGGGGCGAGGATGATACGGGTCGGCGTGTTCGAACGCTTTCTTCAGCGTTTCATCGGGCAGCAGTCCGCGGTCTTCACAGAAAGCACAGAATAGAATTCGGTCCAGCATTTTTTGAGCTGCGGACAGAATGTCATGCCGCGACACTTCGCTGTTATTGGCACAGAGTTGTTCAAAGACGTCTTCGCGGATATCAGCGTACCGCAGGTAAAAGTCTTTGGTTAAATCACGACCGACTTTATCTGAGGCCGTGCGCAGTTCGTCAAGATGGCAGGTTCCGTTATTCCGCAAGACGCGTTCGGCACCCAGTAAATAAACGAACTTCTTTCGTAGTCGTTCATTGTCGACCAGATCAATGATTTCAAAGCGTTCAAAGGTGAACTGATCGGCTCCTTTGTAGTACAGCCTGGTTTCTCGCATGGACGTCACGATGACCCAATCGCAGGGCAAATTGATCGCGTAGCGATAGCCCTGATCGACGGCCGACATTTTGCGGCTTTTGAAAGGTCGGTCCAAGGGGTTGGTCGGGCCTTTGCCTTCCACGGCAACGACGTAGCGTTCGTTGTCTTTGCTGAATTCGCCGAGCACCGCGTCGGCGAATTTGCCATCGACTTGGACGTGCTTTTGCTGCGACATCGTGTAGTTTTCCGGAGCATCCACCGGGCGTTGATAGCCAAGGACGCCGCCGAAAATGTCGACCATAAAGTCGGGCAGGATTTCCTGTTCTTTCAGTTTGTCGCTGCCGGGACCGGTCAGTAAGTCTCGCCATTTGGTCAGCACTGTCAGCGTGTTGTGTGCAGCATCATCGGTCTGCGAAAACGCTGTTACGCGCGGCCGCACAACGTCGGGACGAAACAAAGGTTTCACTTCAACAGGCACAGGGCGACTCCACCGATTCAGATTTCGAAAGCGGCAGGATAGTCTTTTAGACGCCCAGCGGGTAGTAAACGAAACGCCTCAGACGACGAGTCACCAAGAGTCCACGTACCAAGTCGTTTAACCACAGATATCACAGATCGCGACAGATAAAGAAAACCAGCGCAGGCCGCCCCGCTATCTGTGTTTATCCGTGAAATCTGTGGTGAAATGTCCGCACGACTTAGCTGGCGTTCCAGCGTTCTGCGAGGGCTTCGATGGTGACGCCGGTTTCGGAAGACCAAAATTCGGCGTTGTAGTTTCCGTTTCGTATGGTCGCGTTCAACTTGCCAAGCAGATCGGGATGGCCGCTATCAATCACCCATCCCAGAAAGCTGGCTGTCTGGCGATAGCTGGCGTTGTGTTTCATTTGCTTTGGTGATTGACCAGCCACTCCGTTGCCTTTGTCTTGGGGTTCATAAAGGTGCCAACGAATGTAGTCTGCGAGGCCTTCCACCAGCCATCCGGGAGCTCGATTTTTTCCGCTGCCCCGCCGCCAGAACGGATACTGCTGAACGACGTGCACCAATTCGTGGACGATCGCGCCCTTCGCTTCGCCCTTCAATTGACGGCGAAACCACGACGGAGAACACACAATGCGGTCTCCACTGGTCGCCGCGACGCCGTTGTAAGAATCCAGAAAAACGAGTTTGATAGAATTCGGAGCGGTGAAATCATCGCTCGGCAACAACGCGACAATTTTCGGGTACCACTTGATAATTTCCGGCAATGCTTCCTCTTCTGTCCATTGAGTTAAGTCCGGTGCTTCGGTGGTATCAATGGTGATCGTGTAGCGACCGTCGTCGAACGCATGGCTGCTGCGTTTGATGGGACGTTCGACAACCGCCGGTTCTGGCTGAGTGCCGACTTCGACAACATCGATCTCACTGAAAAACGTATTGCTAAAGCGACTCGATTTGTCCGTCACAGAAACCTGCCAGATCAGATACTGCCAGTCGCCCAGCGGTTTCGTTTCGGAACCAACCTGAACCGCCACTTGGCCACCGCGACGCTGCGCGCCCCCACCATCAATCTGTCCTCTAGTATCAATGGTCGCCAGCAGCGTGTATCCACACGACGCCGGGTCTACGTCGGGCGCTGGTGCCGAAACAAAACCTGCGGTGTCGCCTCGACCGCCATAAAGTTCAAAGACTTGATCCGCGCGTTCGCCGGGGTGCCATGAGTAGGTACTGATGTGTTGCACGGGAACCAATCGCTTCAGATCCACCAAGATTCGTCCACTGCGGCTGCGTGTGTCAAAGAAGAAATTTTCCGCCGGTTGATCGCTGGCTGTTGGCATTTTTCCGTTATGCACAACGGACAGGCCACCGCTGTTGGGGTCTGCGTTTGCGTCTACTTTTTCGCCCAGAATTCGCCACGCAGCGCCAGTGCCCGCATCATTCTTGATCGGCAACGACACACGCGGGAAACGGAATGCGGGCGACTGTTCACGGCCTTGCAGTCGGTCAACAACCGTGGGGAACGTTGGCTCCTGAGCAACCGCTTCGGTGTTACACATCGAGGCTGCCCGAAGGCATGACACCAGCATCGTCAGCAGCCAGCTGCGCAAAATGTTAGACTGATGATTCATTGGCTGACCTCCCGATTCTACTTCCCGCAAACGTTGGCGGACCGACTAGGGTCACGCTGGTTGATGACACATCGATGCACTGGTACCGACAGGCAGAGTGTAGATCGTTTGACCCGAGTCCTGGAGAATTTATCAGTTTTGTTTCGGGTTATTCGAGATTCTAACGCATGGACTTGCAGCACGATGCACTGAGTAACAGACGCCCTTCCGCGACGTTACGATGGCTGTTGGCTGTTGGCTGTTGGCAAATCCGTCACTCAGGTTGTTAACCTGCGATTTTTAGGCTCCAAACCCTGCCGGTCAGGAAAACAGATCTATGTCAGACATCGACCATTTGTTCGAACAGGCACTGCAACTGCAGGAACCCGAACGCGGCGAATTCCTAGCGTCGTTGGACGCCACTCAGCGAGAATCCGTACAAAAACTGCTAGACGACGAAGTATCGCTGGCGGATCGCAATAAAGAGTTTCTGAATCCTGACGCATTGCAAACCGATGATCTGGAAGCCACGTTTCTTTCGAATGTGGACCGCTCACCGCCGAAAAAATCGGCAGACCCCGAAGCCACGTTTTTGAGCCACAACGAAGGCTCAGCAGCAACGCCGAAATCGACCGCCGAACCGGCCACCGGCGACAGTGTCCGCTACTTTGGCGAGTATGAATTGCTGGAAGAAATCGCTCGCGGAGGCATGGGTGTCGTCTTCAAGGCGCGACAAGTCAGCCTGAACCGCATTGTCGCGTTGAAGATGATTCTGTCGGGCAACCTTGCCGGTGAAGAAGAAATCAGCCGTTTTCAGGTGGAAGCCGAAGCGGCAGCTAAGCTGGATCATTGGGGCATCGTGCCGATCTATGAAATCGGCGAACACGAAGGTCAGCACTACTTTTCGATGGGACTGGTCGAAGGCGACAGCCTAGCGGATCGCATTCGCAACGGACCGCTGGAACCAAAACAGGCGGCTGAACAGTGTCGTAAAATCACCGAAGCGATTGCTTACGCTCACACGAACGGCGTGATTCATCGCGATCTGAAACCCGCCAACGTGTTGCTGGATCTCCAGGGCCAACCCAAGATCACCGACTTCGGCCTGGCCAAACAGGTGCAGGGCGACAGTAATCTGACGGCCACCGGAGCCGTCATGGGCACGCCCGGTTACATGCCGCCCGAACAGGCAAAGGGTGATTCCGACAACATTGGTACCGCCGCCGACGTGTATTCTCTGGGAGCCATCCTGTACGCCATGCTGACCGGGCATGCTCCGTTCCAGGCGGCCAATGTGATGGATACGTTGCGGCAGGTGCTGGAACAGGAACCCGTTCCGCCTCGACAGTTAAATCCGTCCATCGACCGCGACCTGCAAACGATCTGTTTGAAATGTCTCGAAAAATCAGCCGCCAAACGTTACGCCAGCGCGGATGAACTTGTGGAAGAACTGCAGCGTTATCTGAATGGCGAACCGATCCACGCGCGGCCGATTAGTTGGGTTGAACGAGCTTTCCGCTGGCGACGACGCAATCCGGCACCAGCCGCCTTAATTACGATTGTTGTCGGCCTGTTTCTGACCGCCCCGATGATCGCCGCGCGGCAGGCGCAGGTAGCTCAGCAACAGCGGCAATTGAAAGAAGACGCCGTCACCGCGCGAGACCAAGCCGAACAGCAGCGCACAGAAGCGGACGTGGCACGAACGTTGGCGGAAACTCAGCGCGAACTGGCGGAAGCAGAAACGGCCCGCGCCGATGCGGCGCGGGCTGAAGTCGAACGCGAACAAGAACGCGTCGAAGGACTGCTGTATTCGGCTCGGATTTCACTGGCTCACGGCGAATGGCTGGACAACAACCCAACGCGAACTCGACAGCTTCTGAACGAATGTCCAGCCAAACTTCGCAACTGGGAATGGCAGTATCTGGACGAACTGACCCGCAGCGAACAAACCATTCTGTTTCCTCATAAACTGCCCGCCAGTGTGCAGTTTTCGCCCAGCGGTAACAGTCTGCTGACGCGTGGAACCAGTGACAAGACGATCAAACTGTGGGATGTGTCGACCGGCCTGGAAACTCGAGCCAAGCAGATGGAACGCCTGACCACCGCCGACTTTCCCACTGACGACGAACACGTGCTGGCTTTGAGTTCAGACGACATCGCGTACGTGCATATTCCCACCGGAAAAGTGGAAGCCTTCGGAGGCTTCGGCCAGCAGGCCGTGGATGCTCGACTGATCGACGATGGCAAGAAAATCGCTGGAGCCTTCGCCGATGGTTCGATCGTGATTTACGAACGGTCGGGCGGCAAAGAATTACAACGAACTCCGGTGAAGCTAACATCGGATCGGCGGCTGGAACTTTCGCCCGATGCCAAATTCGTGGCGGGAACGGACGGCACCACCGTCAAGGTGTGGCATGTGGAAACCGGCGACTTGGCATTCGACGTGACGGGGCATGCGATGGCCATTCAGGACACAACCTTCAGCCCCGACAGTTCTCTGTTCGCCGTGGCCGACGGGACCGGCACCGTGACGATCACGGACGTGGCCACGGGAAATCGTACGCAGACGCTTCGAGCTCACGACAGCGGAGTGACCGTGGTGGAATTCAGTCGCGATGGTCAACGACTGGCCACCGGTTCGCACGATCATACGGTTCGCGTGTTTGACGTGGCGAGTGGTGAACAATTGCTGACCATTCGCGGCCATTCGCAGCATATCACCGATGTCGATTTTCATCCGGACGGAACCAAACTGGCCACGGCTGCTGGCGATGGCAGCGTGCGCGTGTGGGACATTCAGCACCGCATCAACAAAGCGCCTCGCGTGGAAGACATTCTGGCCTCCGAACAGGCCATTCATCTGGGTCACAAAGGCGGATTGGAAGCGCGAATATTCTACGGTCATCGAGGTCCTCAGTATGACGTGGCCATCAGTCCCGACGGCCGTTTCGTGGCCACCACCGGCATCGGTTACGGCGACGATGATGAACACGTCTGCGTGTGGTCGCTGAGTGATTCGACCGAGTTCTGTCGGTTTCCCGTCGCACCGGGATGGCTGCATACGCTGACATTTTCTGCCGACAGTCAGCAGCTGCTGATCACGTCCGGCGGCGCGGGTGACGCGGTGATGCCGGGTTCAGTGACTGTCTGGGATTTGGATTCTCAACAGAAACTTCAACAGCTTGACGGCAACCCGTGCATGTTTTCGGGCTCGGCTTTGAACAATCAAAACGATCTGCTGGCGGTGGTGTTCGGCAATCTGAATTACGGCAATCTGCGAATCTATTCGTTCCCCGCTTGTGAGCTGTTGTACGAACACGAAATCACGGGCGAACGTCTGTCAACGCTCGCCTTTTCGGCGTCCGGCAACGAAGTGTTGGCGGCCAGTCATCCGGGCGGCACGGTGCGAGTCTGGGATGCTCGTTCGGGCGCAGAAACGGCGAAATGGCAGGCTCATGGTTCCGGAATCTTTCGCATGGCGATCAGCAGCAACGACCTTCTGGCTGTCGCCAACATTGACGCATCGATCGGCATCTGGAACTGGAAAACTCAAACGCAGCTCGCCGAACTGAAAGGCCACGGCACTGCGGCTGTCGACCTGGACTTCAACCCGGACGGAACGCGGCTGCTTTCATCGGCCGAAGACGCCACGGTGAAAATTTGGAACCTGCAGACGTTTAACGAACTGCTCACGTTTCGTGAACACCGCATGCCGGCGATGGGGAATGACTGGAGCTCCGACGGTCGACAGGTGGCGTCGGTTTCGCGAGACGGTGCGTTGATCATTCGCGAACTGCCGAGGAACGTGATGGCCGCCGAAGTAGAATGGTTCACGCTGTTTGAAGACGACTTCGAACGGAGGGAAATCGGCGACGATTGGCAGATCGAACGCATGGAAGTTTCTGAACTGGAAAACACGAACGAGGGGGATTGGAACATCCAGAACGGACGGCTGCAGGGAACTCTGGCCGCGACCAAAGTCGGCGGCACGATTTTCCCGGCGGCTTATATCGCTTTGAAGACGGCCACGTTGCCACGTGATGTGGACATCACGGTCGATGTGACGATGCTGCAGCCGATGTTGGCACAGGTGGTGTTGCGAAATTCTCGCAGTGAGCAATTCATCAATCCGTTTATCGCCACCACGACCACGCCGTTCGGATTCAAAGGGTCGTCGGTGCTGATGATGAAAGGCGTCACGGAAGCTCAGATACTGGGCAGCCAGACGGCAGCCGTCATGACGCCGGGGCAAAGTTACCGCTGGCGGATTCTGCGGCAAAAAGAGGAACTGAAATTCTGGCAGGACGGCCGTCTACTGGAACACGTGCGGATTCCCACAATCGAAGCCGAAGTGCTGCAGCTTGGAGGTTCTTGGTCGACCGTCGGTGATCAAATTGCCTTCGATAATCTAGTGGTCAAAGCGCCTCAGTCGGCCGTGCAGGATCTGCAGATTCGCAGTCAGGTCGACGACTGGCTGACGCAGTTGCTGCTCCCGGATCTGGTGAAAGAAAACATCGCCGCACATTACCCGGAAAAAGCCGAACGTGAACGAGCGAACGCGTTGCTGACCAGTCTGACGGCTGCGAATTCGGGGGGCTCGAACGAACTTGTGACGGCCTTTGCGAACACCGCCGCTCGTCCGGATGCGACTCCGGAAGATTACGAAATTGCGGCTCGACAGGCGCAGTTCTATATCGAACACCAGCCGGACGAATGGTGGCACTGGTCGAAGGTCGGGCTGGCATTTTTACGAGCCGGTCGTGTGGACGACGCGTTGGAACGCTTAGATCTTGCCGTCGAAAAATGTCTGGAAGTGGATGGTCACGTACTGCCTTTGGTGCTGGTGGGGCGTACTCTGGCATTGCACGAGCAGGGCAAACAGGCGGAAGCGGAAGCCGAGCATCGCAAGCTACTGGATGTGCTGCACACCGGCTGGCAATCTCAAGGCTTGGACGACTACCAAGCCGAACTGGCGGAAAAAGTGCCGGTGGAAGTTGATGCGTTGCAGGAGGAACTGGTTCAGAAAGTGATCACGTCTGACAAGGCCTACTGGTACGGTCGCAACATGCAAAAATGGGCGGCAGACAAAGCGGACGACTTGGTCGGTGTTCAGGGCCGCAACCGCGAACCGGATCAGTACGACCGCACCTTCAACCGCAAACAGTACATGAAACTGAGCGGCATCTTCAGCACCTTCAATCCTCCGCCCGCCATTCACGCCATCTGGGATCAGATTCAGTTCGACCACGAAGCAGGCAGCGACAAAGCTCGCTTGGAATGGGTGGCGATTCAGAAGTTTCAGAACATGAAGTTCCGTTTCGGCCAGTGGTTCGATTTCGAAAAGCGTGACGACAAATGGCTGATCGTGCAGGAACGCGCGTGGCACATGGACATGTGGATGAACGGCGAATGGACGGTCTACGACGCCAAACACTGGGCGAAGCTGGATGCGGAACTTGCGGACATGCCGGAAGTTGATCCGGACCGCCCGGCCGCGCTGGTGCGGGCGCTGAGGTTTGAGGAAGCACACAATGTAGCGGAAGTCGTCAAGACTTTCGGGGATGCAGAGACCGCGTCGAAAGTCTTGACGACTTCCGCTACGAGGGCAAAGAACCTCGTCGTTCTCGGTGAAGCCGCCATCAATACGTCGCGTTTCGAAGAAGGCATTCGAATCCTCGAAGATGCTCGCGTACTCGACCCCACCGTACGCATGCCGTGGTTTCTGACGCGGCTAAATCGTAGTTTCACGAGCCACAAAAGCGTCGTGTTTGGACTCGATTTTCACCCGACGGAAAACCTGCTGGCCACGTGTCATCAGGACAAAGCCATCGTGCTATGGAATCCGGACACCGCCAAAATTGAACGTACGTTTGCCGACGTGCATGCGGCTCATGCGGTGGACGTGAAATTTTCGCACGATGGATCAAAGCTGGTGTCCATCGGCTGGGACAACGTGATCAATGTCACATCAATGGAAACCGGAAAACGACTACAGCAATTCAGCGGGCACTTAGAACGCCTGTATCGCCTTGAGCGTCACCCGACGAAAGAGCTGTACATAACGTCATCCGCAGACAACACCGCGAAGGTCTGGGACATCGTCAACGAACGCGAACTGTTTACTTTGGTCGGTCACGACAACGATGTCATGGACGCCACCTTCAGCCCGGACGGAACGCAAATCGCCAGCGGCAGCGTGGATGAAACGATCCGCCTGTGGGATGCAGCCACCGGTCAACAAACCGCGAAGATGGAGGCTCATGAAGGAGGCACTTGGCGAGTCGACTACGCGCCCGACGGGAAGACGCTGGTGTCGTGTGGTCGAGACGGTAAGGTGAAAATCTGGGACGTGGCGACTCAAGAAGAGCTGGCCGTCTTGGAAGGCCACGAGGACGCGATCGAAGTGGTGCGAGTTTCTCCAGACGGCAAGCTAGCTGCCTCCGCCGACATCCGCGGCAACATTTTCGTCTGGGATCTGGCGGAACGAAAGGCGGTGTGTGTTCTGCGAGAACAGCAGTCTTCGATCTACAACCTGCAGTTCCACGGCGGCGATCTATACACCGTGGGAGCCGACCGAACGGCTCGGCAGTGGGACATCGACTTCGAAGTGTCGCCGCTGCAAAGGTCGCTGGATCGTATTCCGTAGATTGATTCCGTCACACGCCGAATCGCGTGGAGTGGATTGCGAACATCGATCGTTCGTAGCCGACGATTTGGGCAACGTCAGGCCTTGGCGTCAAATTCACTGAGCGATTTGATTTGCAACGCCTGTTCGGTCAATGCCTCCAGTCGCTCAACAGATTCGATGTCGACGATCGCCTGAAGAATATCTTCGGGAAGCCGTCCGAACCTAACTTTCAGTACCAGCAACAAGCTATCACGCTTGCCCTCGGCTTTACCTTCCGCTTTTCCTTTTTCGACCCCAATCTGGATCAGATCTTTGCCCGACTGAGTTTCGGTCAGGTCGGGAAGTGCGCCCACTAGCATTTCTTCGATCTCCTGTTTTCCTTTGTCGCGAAATCGCTGTTCCAGCCAGCTCACAAAAACGTCGGCCAGAACGTTTTTCACCAGAGAATCCAACTCGCTATCAACAATGTGATGATAACACTCAGCAGCGTTCAAGGCCAGATTTTCGTCGCTGGATTCTGTCAAAGGCTGAAACACGGAAACCAACGGGCGCTTAGGAGTGCGCTTTTGTAGTTCGGACAACTGATCAGCCACCGAGTACACGCGGATGACGCGTCGCCACGGTTCGGTTTTGGGATCCAGCCTCGAGTCTAGAAACAAGATGACGCCTTCCACTTGGCGGCCCGGATGGTGACGCTGAAACAATGCCATTTCCAGCACCAGACGTACATAAACGCTATCGTCGTACTGCGCCTGAAATACAAAAAAAAATGGCTGGTCCACCGCCTGCGGTTCCAACACACCATCCGCCGTAACTTCCACTTCCTTCAAGGCCATGGAAGGAAACGAACACGGTCCCGGATTGGCGATTTGCGTCAAATCAAAAAACCAGTCTGGGCATGCTTCCAGAATTTTATACATCTGCTTGTCGGTTCGCATCGACGAAGTCTACGGCGTGAGACCGTCACAGACAAACGGTCGAGACCCGAATGGCGAATGCTCAGTGGTCATCCCGCAGCGCGGCGTACAGCTTCGTCCTTGCCAGACGCCAGTCGCGTTCCACCGTGCCGATCGAAACGCTGAGCAGTTCGGCCGTGGCTTCCACCGACAGCCCGCCGAAGAATCGGTGTTCCACAACTTCTCGCTGGCGGGGCGAATCCTGCTCAAGCATCAGCAGCGCCGCGTTCAGCTCGGCGAAATCGCAGCCGCTCTGAGATTCCACGCGATCCAGAATCACGTCTAACGATGTCTTCCGCCATTGTCCTTCGCGTTTGGCCGCGTCTCGTCGTCGAGCATGATCGACCAGCACCTGCCGCATGGCTCGATGAGCCGCAGCAAACAGATAACGCCGCCCCTGAGCCACCTGAACGACGTTCTGATCCAGCAGCCGTACGCAGGCTTCGTTGATTAACGCCGTGGGCTGTAAGGTGTGGTCGATGCGTTCCTGCTGCAACAATCGATCGGCAGCCTGTCGTAAACCGCCCAACAGATGGCGAAACAATCGATCAACAGCCGCAACATCACCGTGCTGAGCTTTCTGCAGCAGCACCGTGATTTCACCGCGATCCGAATTTGTGTTTGTCATGTCAGCCATCACGTCACCACTCCAAAACCGTACCCGCGATCAGAGGTGTGACACCAACGTCGGTTTGCACCACCAAAGCTCCGTCTTCATCAATTCCGTGGCACAGTCCGCTGATGACAGCTTCCCCCGACTGTAATTTGACCGTGCGCCCGTTGAGAATACTGTGACGATTCAGTTCAGACAGCAACATTCGTGACCGAACGCCAAGCTCATGGATGCTGCCGTCGATTGCGTTCAGGATCGAAATCAGAAGCTCCGTCAAATCGATGCTTTCCCCAGTGGCATCAAACACCGATGTTGCCCGGTGTTGCACGTCGCCCGGAGCTCCCTGCAGAGAATTGTTCACGTTCACACCGACACCGACAATGAGCCCACGGTGACCGCCCACGGAAATCTGTTCCGTCAGAATGCCACACACCTTGCGTTCGTTGAGCAGCACATCATTGGGCCACTTCACCGAAACGACGCCTGCGGGCACCAATGGCACCAAGCATTGGCGCACCGCAATCCCTGTTGCCAGCGACACGAGTGGCAATCGGTCGGGCCGAAGATTCAGTTGGTCGACATTGAGGATCAGAGAAAATGTGAGGGCGCCCGTGTTGGCCCACCAAGCATTCGATCCGCGACCACGACCAGCTGTCTGAGTGGCCGTCAACACGATCGCCGGACAAATTGGCAGCAGATTTTGCAATAATTCTGCAGCCACTTTGTTGGTCGAATCCAGTGTTTCATGGTATTCCACGTGCTGCAGACGGGTTTCCCGTTGCAGCCGGTACAGGTCAAAGCTGGTCATCGTGATCTGGCAAAGTTGAAACAGGCCGATAAGATTCGCAGGCCACGGGATTCGAACACACGAACGTTTCACCGAATCTTGGCGTGTTAGGTGACCGCAGGTCAATCCATCTCGGTGCCATCACTGATTTTTCACTCACAGAACCACGATTTACAAATTGGAGTATCGAATGTCGTTTCGTTCATGTTTTATCGCCGCCAGCTGCACACTCATGGTACTCGGCGGACACGTCGCGTCGTGCCAAGCGGACGAGCAAGCCCCGGAAACGTACCAAGTTGAGTTCGAAACCAGCGCCGGGAACTTTACCGTCGAAGTCACTCGCAAATGGGCTCCGGTCGGTGCGGATCGCTTCTACGATCTGGTGAAGAAGGAGTTTTACAAAGAGTGTCGATTTTTCCGAGTTGTGCCAGGCTTCATGGTGCAGTGGGGGATTAACGGCGATCCGGCCGTTCAGCAAAAGTGGCGTGGCGCAACAATCAAAGATGATCCGACAGTGGCGTCGAATCAAAAAGGATTCATCACCTACGCAACATCGGGACCAAATTCACGAACCACACAGATGTTCATCAACTACGGTGACAATTCGTTTCTGGACAACCAAGGTTTTGCACCCTTCGGGCGCGTCATCAAGGGCATGGACGTGGTTGAAAAGATCAACCCGAAGCACAAAGAAAAGCCAAATCAGGGAGCCATGCAACTCGAAGGCAACGCCTATCTGCAAGCCAGCTTTCCAGACCTCGATCACATCAAGTCGATCAAGCTGTTGAAGTAGTTCGTAGGTCACGCTCCCGCGTGACGGCCAATGATCGCGCTGTTTCTCCACCGAATTCATTTCGGTGGGACAAAGTCTTTGCACTAATGTTACCAACAGCGGGCGTAGTGCAAAAACATGTCTCCACCGATGTGAAATCGGCGGGGGACACTTCCACGCCAACACTCAGTGATGATTTCACTGACATCACCACCACTACTTCACAACGTTGACTTTTTGAGGCACCGGGGATTTCACCAGCACAGTCAGTTTTTTGTCCGGAGACAGTGAAAAGATGGTGCGGATATGGGGATCGGCGATCAGCAGGTCCGCACCGTTACGGCACAATCCCACCGGACGATCCATGGGCTCACCAGAAATCCACTTTTCCTTTTCACCGTCGGCCGTGACTTTCCAGATGCAGTGTTCGTAGTTGTCCGTCACAAAAAAGCTGCCGTCGTCGACGCGAACGATGTTGTGCGGCAGGTTAAACGGGTGCCCTTTCACAAACGGTTCGATCTTACCATCGGGCGTGACCTTCTGAATTTGTCCGTCCTTGCTGGACGTCGACAGCACCCACAAATTGCCGTCGGGATCCAACGTCAGACCGCGTGGAGAATTGATCACGGCGAATTCCGTCGGTTCCTTGGCGCCTTCTGCGGGCATTTTCCAGATCCGGTGTAGCTCCAAGTCGGCTGTGTAGATTGTCCCATCGGCAGCCACCGCCATGGCCATCGGAATGCCGATCCAGCCGTCGGTCAGAGGCTGCGGTGTGGCGTCTTCGTCAAAACGATAGACGTCGCGAGTCGAAGAATCGCCCGCCAGTAGTTTTCCGGTGTGGTCAATCGCCAGACAACGTACGGCGTTTAACGGGGTGCGGAACTTTTTCGAACCCTGAAAGTAAACAGACTTCTGGCCGCCTTCAATTTTCCAGATACCCGGCATGTTGCGGTCAGCCACATACACAATGCCATCCGCCGTCGCGGTGACTGCCAGCGGATAATCGAACTCCGTCGGCGGTGCGTCTTGAGCGACCACGTTAATCACGGCCAATGGAGCGGACAGAATGATCAGCAGGGTTGAAATAGGCTTCACGATTTTGGACTTCCAGATCTATCTTTTTAACGCATCCCAAAACGGCTGGGTCGAGTACTCTCGAGTCTGCCATTCGTGGATGTAGCGGTGGTATTCGGGCGAATCAGGAATTTGATCCTGAAGTGCAAAAGGATACCGAGTCATCGCCTTGAATGGGAATGGTTCCGACGATTGGCCGTAAATTGTGTTCAGATCCGCGTCTTTGTCATAGCCGACGTTGGTCAGCACAAAATCCCGTTTCCAGCCAGCAGGTACGGGGGTCTGAGGCACCGCAAACGACAACGTCAGTTCATCGCCGGGGCCCATCACCACCATTTGGTCGTCGTGTTGGTCCAGCAACGGCGTCGTATCACCATACCGCGTAAATCGACCAGCAATCGGCGGCCAGCGAGCATCCGTCGTCATCGACTGATAGTTGTAGCCTTCGGGCGCGTGTCCATTGCGAAACAGAGCGTTGTCAGCATAGGTGCGGCGACTAAAGCCACGGTGGTGCAAATTCGCGAAGGTCAAATCACAGGCCTGCGACTGAGTCTGAGCATCCTGTTCGTCGACGGTAAAAAACGCCTGATCCCAATACAGTTCCATGCTGGATCGAAGGCGAAAGCGATAATCGTCCCCCGAAAAGATATTCGAAATATCGATCACCATTGCTTTGGTTTTGCCGCTGGGGAAACCCACAAACGGTCGAGCCACCCGCCAACCACCCTGACCATCCGGCACTTCAATCGCAGGACCGGCGGGCGGTGCCAGATCAGGATTTTGTTGAATGGCCAGGTTCAGTGAAGTATCGGTCGGAAAGACCCAGCCCAGCAGAAACAGTCGCACGTCTTTTGGCTGCGACAATTTCCCCAGATCAAATTCCATCGCCCAATCGTCGGTCAGCCCCTGCACGATTCGACCAGTAAATGGCTGAACGTAGTTTCCATCCTGCGCCGCCAAACCGGGCAGCAAATCTTCCCCACGAAGATCCACCACAGACTCCGGCAGTTGCGAGTTCCGGACGGTATGCACGCGGTGAGCTGCCAGATGTGGCGGCCCCACTTTTTCGTTGGTGAAAATATTGACATCAGCGGGATGATCGATAGCCGTCAATTGCACATGATCGAAGTAAGCGATCTCCCATAATTCTTCAGTCAACTGCAGCAAGTATTGGCCATCCTGTTCCACCAGAGCCTCGCCGGGAATCAGCAGGTTTTCCCATTCGCGAGTCGGAGCGATTTCGCCGGTGGCTTGCATCAGCCCGATGGGTGCGGCCCACAAACAGTCGCTAAAGAATTCGAATTGTTTGCCCGTCCAAGTGTAGATGTAGGGACACGATCCTTTCAGAATCTGTGGAGCCAGAATACCAATCCGAGGTTGCAACAAATTTGGTACAGTCACGTTTTGCGGAATCCCATCGGTCCACAAAATTCGAATCGCGTCGACGGCGGTTGCTTTTCCAAGACCCAGATGCACTTTGGGCTGCGTAATCACTTCGGCGTGATACAGGCTTCCGGCACGCATTTCGATCACCGAACCAATGGCGTGCATGTTGACGCGATTGGACGGAAACTGAGGATCATCGGGGACAGCTCGCACAACCACATCGATCCAGTTGTTGGTGTTGCCGCCATCGTTGGTGAACAGCGTTACAGATCCATCAACAGTCGAAACTGCGACAATGTCAAGATCACCGTCATCATCGATATCAGCCGCCGTTACACCGCTCGCATCGAAGTCCGTATCAATGACCTGCGGTTCCGGCTGAGGCGTATTTTTCGCAACGCCACGCTGCCAGCGAACACCGCTGTCGCCCGCAATGATCGTGTCTTGGACGCCATCATTATCAACATCGGCTGAGACAAGAACACGCTCTAAATTGACGGTGTGGATTCCCCATCGCTGTTCAGAAAAGTGATCGCCAATGACGAATTGCGAACCTTCAGCCCCGCCTTCAATCCCGCCTTCAATCCCGCTTTCAATCCCGCTTTCAATGGGCAACCAGCGGAATCGCCCGTGGAACATATTCTCAAGGTATCCGATTTCGCCTGCGGCCGATGCACCCACGACATCAATTCCGATGTCACTGTTCCAATCCACCACGCTGAGTTTTTCTAGGCTATGCTCAGGCAACGCAGCGGAAGCATTCATGTTTTCAAACGATGTGCCATCGATATTTTTCCATAAGGTCATCCCGGATTTCGTGCCAAAGATTAGGTCGAGATCACCGTCTGCTTCTAAGTCGGCCGCCACGATGTCGTTGACACCCGCGATTTCTTCCGCCTGAGGAACAACGTTCAACGACCGCACATTGTCTTGGCTGACTTCGTTGCGGAAGATCACCACGCCGTCGTCGCTCCATGCGATCACATCGAGGTCCGTGTCGTACCAGCGGTTTTTACCGGCTGGGTCTTGAGGAATCTTCTGGTCGCCATCCGCATCACGCAAAATCGAGGGGCTTTTCACATCGCTGAGTGCTTTGTCGAAATCACGGTCGATATCCGCCAGCAGAAACTTGGTCACAGCCACCGGAGATTCGGGTGAAGTCATCAGCAACGCCCAATCGGCTTGCAGGTCGGTGCCGCGCGAATAGACTTCGATCTTGCCTTCGCGAGCCACCACCAGATCGTCGAAACCATCCAGGTTCATGTCCTGCAGTTCGACGTGCGTCACTCCGGTAATTTTCGGCAGTCCTTCGGTGGCAACAAAGCCTTTCACAACCGTCGGTTCTGGGGCAGGAATCGCACCCGCCTGATAGGCCGCAGCTAGGAACTCGCCGTCGAATTCCAGCACGATGTATTCCAACAGATTTTTGTTGAGTCTTCGTTGGTCGATCTGAGTGGCCACTTCCGGCAGCAGCAGATTGCCCGTCATCATCGCCGGGCCCATCAGCGGAGCCGCATTCACACCGTCGAAATTTTCCAACGCGGTACCGATGGTGGCGATGAGATCCATTCGCCGCTGCTGCTTGATGGATTCATTTAACGGGGCCAGCAGTTTCTGAGCGGACTTCAGCGTGTCGACAATCTGCAGCGCCAGCTGTTTGGTGTCTTCGTTTTTGGAATTCAACGACAGCGCCTGGCGTTGCATCAGCTTCTGTAATGCGAATAGATTTTCAGGAGCCAACTGAAATGATTTCTGCAATGCTTTCAGTAGTTCAGCCGACTGCGGTAGATTTGCATCGGTGTAGTTGCGGTGACCGTCCATCGCCATCGCGACGGCGAATCGAAAATCGGCGGCTTCCGGCACTGCGTCGGCGGCGGCCTGAAGGTGCTTCAAGCCGTCTTCGAAGGTTGGTTTTTCTGAAGAGTCGGCGTGAATCAACAACCGTCCCTGCAACATTTCGGCCAACGCTTTGTCGTCGTCGCGTCCATCCACGCTGGCGAGATTGATCAGTTCTTCAACCGCTTGCTGGGCCGCCTGCACGGCGGCAGCAAACTTTTCCGCGTTTTCGGCCGAGCCCGACTGTTGGTACGGCGACTCGCGATCGATCAACGCCAGCACTCGCGCAATAGCCAGATTTCGGACCGCCAGCAAATTTTGCGGCAGCAGTTCCGCTAATGCCGCCATCGACTGCTCTGCGTCAGCCCACTCTTTATTTTCGAGGTGTCCGATGCCGCGATTCTTGAGGATCAGCGCCTGCTGAAAGTCGTCTTTTGTGAGCACCCTTTCAACGACAGCCGGTTGAATTTCGGGGGGGGCGATTTCCGGGTTGGCCGTGTTCGGATTCGCCGCGTCTTTGTCTTTGCAGCCAGAAGACACCGCGCACACGATCGCCACTAGAAACAGCCAATGACGTGAGCAATTCATGAGACACCTTTCGACGAACGCGTGAGCAACAAGATTGGCGGTTGAGCAATCCGAACGTAGTCTAGCCGGATAACGCCACGTTGTCTCCGAATGCGACTGAGTTTGAGTTTGAGTTTGTCGTCCCGCCTTTAGACGGAATCGAGCCCGGCTGTGCAAATTCCGCCTGAAGGCGGGACTACGAACAGGCTAGCGCCAAAACGGCTTGTCGACGTTGCCAACGAAGCGAGCCGCATTCGCACGAATGCGGCTCTGACTTGGGATTTTGACAGGTCGAAGAAACCACACGGCCTCTATTCGGCAGCAGGGCGTTCCTTGCCGCGCTCACGCTGACGGTCGCCGTCTCCGCGCTCACGGTCTGCGCCGCGATCGCCTTCTTGTGGACCGCGCCCCTGTCCCTGTTCAGGCCGACGAATCATGGCCTCCAGTTCTGCCATTTCAAGAAATCCACTGCCGTCTGAATCCACGCGATCGAAGCCTTTCTTCAGACGCCCCGGTGCCTCGTCCTTCGACAACTTCTTGTCTCCATCCTTGTCCGCCTCCAGAAATCGTTCTTTCATTTGCGCGACCGTGGGACGCTGCCCTTCACGGCCTGCTTCAAGCGGACGTGGACCTTCCGGTGAACGATCTCCTTCTCGCATCGGTGGGCGATCACCGTCGCGGCGCGGACCGAATTCTTCTCCCGTCAGTCGGCCATCACCGTTGCGATCCATGCGCCGCAAGACGACGATCGCCTGATCGATTTCTTCAGATTCCAGCACGCCGTTGTGGTTGCGATCAAGCAGGTCCAGAATCGGCCCCATTGGTGACGTTGGCCGTGGAGGTCGATCACCCCCGCGATGTTCACCGTCACGCATTGGCGGACGATCCCCATCGCGCGGACCTCTATCACGCTCTGTACGATCCCCATCGCGCGGGCCACGTTCGCGTTCAGGACGATCTCCAGCGTCTCGCTCTCGCAATTCCTGATCGCCCTCCTGCTTTCCGCCATCTTTGGCAGCATCATCTTGATCTTGGGCATCGACTACGGAAAACGGCGACAGAATTGTGGCGGCCAGCACCAACAAACATCGAGCGACAGGCATCGTGAGTTCTCCGAAACAGTGTTTACAGAACGGGTTATTTTGATTGAACTGTCTATCAAACCCCTGAAAGTGTCAATAGTGCCGCAACGGCGAGAAGAATTCTAACCGTTCGCCGTGTCATTTTCCGCCAGAACACTTGCCACCTGTCCATGAATCGATCGACCTGCATCGAATCCGCGATAGACTGAACTGATCTCAACCACGCCACAGACCCCCCCTGACCAGCTAAAACCCATTGATATGGCAGATTCCGACAAAAAAACACAGGAAACAGAACCTCCCGCAGAACCTCCCGCAGAACGCCCGCCCAGAAAAGAGCGGAGCCCGTTTGGCAACGGATTCTTGTTGTTGGCCGGCGGTTTGATTCTGGCGACGTTTTTCTTTTCTGGCAGCGGTCGAAACCGTGGCGGCGAACGCATGTCGCTGATGGAGTTCAAACAGCAGATCAAGGACAACAAGCTCGATGCCGTCACTGTCCGCGAACTCACAATCGGCCCGACGGAAATGTGGTGGCAAGACACCTCTGTGGAAAGTGTCGAAAAAGGAGCGACTCCCAAACGATTCTATGTCGGACTGTCTGGCGTCCCGGATCAATCGGTCAACGACCTGATTGCGTTATTGGAAGAACACAACATCGACTACAGCGGTCGAGAAGCTCCGTCTGTCTGGGCCGAAGCATTGCCCATGCTGCTGCTAACGGCCCTGATGATTGGGTTGGCGTTTTTCGTGCTTCGCCGTTTGATGGGCGGATCTGCGATGTCATTCGGGCGAAGTCGAGGACGACTGTACGCTCAAGAAGACATCGGCGTGACCTTCGACGACGTAGCGGGTATCGAAGAAGCGGTCGAAGAGCTGAAAGAGATCGTCGAATTTCTGAAGACGCCGCAAAAGTACCAATCACTGGGCGGACGTATTCCACGTGGAGTGTTGCTGGTGGGGCCTCCGGGAACCGGCAAGACGATGCTGGCCAAAGCTGTCGCCGGTGAAGCGGGAGTTCCTTTCTTCGGATTGTCGGGGTCTGACTTCGTCGAAATGTATGTGGGCGTTGGAGCCGCACGCGTGCGTGACATGTTTCAGCAGGCGCTGCAAAGATCACCAGCCATCATCTTCATCGACGAACTCGACGCACTCGGAAAAGTTCGTGGCAGCGGAGCCCCCGGTGGACACGACGAACGCGAACAAACTCTGAACGCGCTGCTGGTGGAAATGGATGGTTTCGGAACCGATCAAAGCGTGATCGTGATGGCCGCCACCAACCGACCAGAAACTCTGGACCCCGCCTTGATGCGGCCCGGACGTTTTGACCGACACGTGCTGGTCGATCGTCCAGACATCAAGGGCCGGGCGGCAATCCTGAAAGTCCATGGCCAGAAGATCAAAATGTCAGACGACGTCGATCTATCCAGCATCGCAAAACTCACCCCCGGTTTTGTCGGCGCCGACCTCGCGAACCTCGTCAACGAAGCCGCGCTGCTGTCCGCGCGGCGCGGCGATAAGCGGGTCACGATGGACGCCTTCGAAGCGGGTGTTGAACGAGTGATGGCGGGACTGGAAAAGACATCTCGCATCGTCATCGAAGAAGTGAAGCGGCGTGTGGCCTGCCATGAATCCGGACACGCACTGGTGGCCGCCAGTCTTCCCAACACCGACCCTGTTCACAAAATTTCCATCATCCCGCGCGGCATGGGAGCACTAGGATACATGATGCAGGTTCCGGAAGACGAACGCGAACTGTTGACTCAGTCAGAACTAGAAAGCCGCATCGCTGTGCTGTTGGGCGGTATTTCTGCAGAACAGATTGTGTACAACGAAACATCCACAGGAGCTCAAAACGACCTGCAGCGAGCCACCGATTTGGCGCGCCGCATGGTGACTGAATTCGGCATGAGCCCACGATTGGGGCGCATGTATTACAGCGAAACTCAGACATCCCCGTTTTTAACCGGTAGCGGCGGGATGATGAAAGAATCCGTCCACAGCGAAGAAACGTTGCGTGAAATCGATCTGGAAGTCAAACGCTTGGTCGATGAAGCCTATCGCTGTGCGTACGAAGTCTTGATGTCTCAGCGCGAAACACTCGACCATCTCAGCCGTGACTTGTTCGAAACTGAAACCATGTCTGCACAACAGATGCACGACATCATTGATCAACATCGACACGGCCCGAAAATCGTGCCCGGCACAACCGCGTCGAGCACACCGGCCACTGTGCCTGATGCAACAGCAGCCAAGTCCGACACGACCGACGGTACGGCGTAACGAGTCACACCTTCGCGCTGCGGGCGTCTTCCAACAGCTTGATCCACGGGCCCACGTAGTGGCCGTTGTCGTGGAACGTGCGACCGCTGACGAGGTTACCATCAACGACGCATGGTTCATCCACAAAGATGCCGCCGCAAACTTCCAGATCGAATTTGCACTTGCCTACCGTCGCCATTCGACGACCCCGAACGCAATCCGCGTAGGCCGGAATTTCCACGCCGTGGCACACACTGGCCACTGGTTTGTGGGTCGCGAAAAAGTGTTTCGTGATACGAACCAGATCTTCGTCATAGCGAATGTATTCCGGCGCTCGTCCGCCGCTGAACAGAATGCCGGCGTAGTCAGCTTCCTGCACTTCACAAAATGGGACGTCGCACTGAATCGTGTAGCCTTCCCATTCGCGAGTGATCGTCCAGCCGGGTTTGACCTCGTGCATCACCATTTGATACAGCCGCTTTTCTGGAGCCGTAATCACGGGCTGAAAACCGGCTTCGATCAGGCGATAGTAGGGGTACAGGGTGTCGACGGTTTCTGTGGCATCACCCACAACGATAAGAACCTTTTCCATTGGACGGAATCCGCTGCTTTCTGAAACTTAACAGGACTGATCTCAGACTCACGTTCATACTCTACCGATTCGGTCGAGCTTCTGGCACTGACCAGATCCAGAAGCTGGGCAATTCGAACATAAGCCCGAAAATCCACATCATCAGGCTTTCGCTGGAGTGTTAAAAATGTGGCATTCGTTCCGGTGGCGTACGCCACCGGCAAGGGATGTATCAGGCCTTCGGCCTGAATCCAAGATTCCCGCACGGAACAAACTCCGTGCAACGCTAACCTTCAGCCGCCGCGCCCCATCGAAACCAGCCGTCTTGTCCGTCGACCAATCCAGCAACCCCACGCGACGTCAATCACATCCCGGCTGGCTGATGTTGCTCATCGCCGCCGCCGCTGTCTTCATGTCGGCACCCGGACAATCGTTTTCCGTGGCCGCATTCGTCGATCCCATGCTGCTGGAACTGCAACTCGATCGCACCAACTATTCCGTCGCGTATATGGTCGCAACCTTGATCGGCGGCTTGATTCTGCCGTTCATCGGACGGACGGTCGATCGGTTGGGCGCGCGAATCGTATTGCCCATCGTCGCGATAGGCTTGGGACTCGGCTGCTGTTGGATGTCGCAACTGACGGGTATCGTCAGCCTGTATGCTGGCTTCACCCTGATTCGATGTTTGGGACAGGGATCACTGACCCTGATCGGTAACTGGATTGTGGGCGAATGGTTTGAAGAATACCGTGGGCGAGCGGCCGGGATCTGTGGTGTGGGGGGCACGCTGTCGGTGCTGATCATCCCGCAACTGAACGACGTGCTGATCAACCACTACGGTTGGCGACAGGCTTGGATCATCCTGGGTGCCACCGTCGTTGTCACTTTGGTTGTGCCAGTCATCTGGCTGCTGCGAGACCGCCCGGAAGCTGTGGGGCTGCTGCCAGACGGAAAGTTTCCAGCTGCGGACAACGCAGCATCTGAGTTCTCGGCCGAAACAACAACAACAACAACAGCGAAGGCGAAGGCGAAGAATCCCAACAACGCCGCGATACGCATCCCCGACGACCAGTCGTTCACGGCTCAGCAAGCGTTAAAGTCGCCGACGTTTTGGAAACTCGCATCCGTTGTGGCGACGGTCTCACTGGTTGGCACGGGGCTGGTGTTTCACCAAGTCTCGATCCTGGCAGAACGAGACATTTCGCGAACCGTGGCCCTGTCATCGCTGGGTGTTCAAGCGGCAGCGGCCACCGTTTCAACACTGCTGGCCGGCTACCTCATCGACCGCATGGCGGCTCGGTTTGTGCTGGCCACTTCGATGCTGCTGGAGATCTTCGCCATTCTGTTGCTGTTGTTTCTGCCCGGTCCGAAATGGGTGTTCGTGTATTCTGGCCTGCTAGGATTGCACGGCGGCATCATTCGCAGCGCCGGCAGCATGGTGTGGGTGAACTACTTCGGCCGCAAATTCCAAGGATCGATTCAAGGGATTTCCATGTCGCTTATGGTACTGGCAGCCGCGCTGGGCCCCGTTCCGGTCGCGTTGTCTCAGGACCTGACCGGAAACTACGACGCCGCCTTGTGGGCGTTTTTGCTGCTGCCAACCTGTGCCGGACTGGCTGTCTTAACAGCATCGAACCCCATTGAATCCTGCATCGAATCCTAAGGCAGTCTCGACTGAAAATTCGTGACGGCGCTGCCCCGCTGGCTGAAGCTACCGGGCGTTCAGCCAAGTGGCGAAGGGTTTGTCGACTTGGTCGGCTGCTGTAAAGCGAATGCGGACGCAGTCTTGGCCGCTGCGGTGGGGTTTGACTTCCTGTTCAGCTCCGAACTTCGCGACGGCTCCGGCAGTGATCGTGTCTGAGGGAACGTAGACCAACAGATCGACGCCGTCTTTGCGTTTGGTGTGCAGTTCGGCGGCAAGAGTTCCATCCGCACGTTTCCAGTTGATTTTACTTTTCGCGCTGAAGTCCATGTCGGAAGCTGCGAAGGCTTTCTCCGCAATCGGCAGCAGCTTTTCTAACGCGGCGAATTCCCACGTGGGTTTCTTCGCCAATCCTTTTTTCAGCAGATGCCATTTGCGGCCCAGTTGCTTCCATGGCATCAAATCGTCTGGATTGGCTTTCGCCTTCACGGCTTCGATCACATGCGCGTCGACGGCTTTCTTTAGGAACGCCTTGAAGGCGGGAGTGTCGATTTCCTGCTTGTTCCACACCTTCACGGAGACTTCCTGCCATGCCGATTTCATATTGCGAACACTGACGCGATCGGATTGCGTGTAGTACAAAATCTCTTCGACATCGTCGATGGGAGTCAGATTCAATTCCGCATCCAGCGACTTGGCATCGAACGTGCCCTTTTTGACGCGGAAGCAAAACACCATCACCCACGCATGGCCCGTGCGCGCGTGCAGCAGCCAGCCGAGGCCACCGTTGGCTTTCACTTCCACGGTCGAACGATGATTCCAGTTGGGGTTCGCCAGACGTTTGTCCTGTCCCAGTTGATCCATCACGAACTGCAGAGCGTCGCCGTCCCAGTGACAGCGCACGCCATCGTGACTGACGCAATCTTTGGTGTGCCAACGCTGTCCATCGGTTTCCCACGGCAGTGCAGCCGATCGACCGAGCTGCTGCACGGTGACATCGTCGGCTCGTTTTTTGGCCACTTCGGCAACATCAAACGTTTCAATGGCGGCGACGGTGGCTTCTGCAATCACGGGAGCCAGCAGTTCTCCCGTCCATGAACGCGGGTTGTTTTTCTTCGATTTCTTCGCGCCTTGGGCATAGCGGACCACATCTTCCGGCGTGCCTTCGGCCACGATTTGTCCGCCGCCAGCTCCGGCTTCTGGGCCGAGGTCGATGATCCAGTCGACCGTTTTGATCACGTCCAAGTTGTGTTCAATCACCACCACCGTGTTGCCTTGTTCGACCAAGCTGTTCAACACGGCCAGTAGTTTGGCGATGTCGTCGAAGTGCAGTCCGGTGGTGGGTTCGTCCAGCAGGTACAGCGTTTTGCCCTTGTTCGGCTTGGCCAGTTCGGCGGCCAGTTTGATTCGTTGAGCTTCTCCGCCGGACAACGTGGGCGCTGATTGGCCGAGGGTTAGGTATCCCAGACCAATCGCCTGCAACGTTGCCAGCGGGGCACGAATTTTCGGCACGTTAGAAAACACTTCCAGCGCCTTTTCGATAGGCATGTCCAGCACTTCCGAAATGCTGTAGCCGCTGAATTTGACGTTCAGGGTTTCGTCGTTGTACCGCTTGCCACGACACGTCGTGCATTCGACCCACACGTCTGGCAGAAAGTGCATTTCGATTTTCTGCTGACCCATGCCTTCGCAATCATCGCACCGCCCGCCGGCGCGGTTGAAGCTAAAGCGGCCCGGCCCGTAGCCGCGAACTTTCGATTCCGGCATCTTGGTAAACAGATCACGGATATGATCGAACAACCCGGTATAGGTGGCGGGATTGGATGCGGGCGTGTTGCCGATCGGATTTTGGTCCACCAGCACGATCTTCGATAGATGCTCAATCCCGCGCAAAGCTTTATGCGGCCCTGGAGCGTCTGTCGACAGGTTCAGCTTGCGAGCCACCGATCTGGCGAGCGTGTTCATCACCAGCGAACTTTTTCCACTGCCGCTGACACCCGTGATGCAGGTCATGGTGCCCAGTGGAAGTTTCAGATCGACGTTGCGAAGGTTGTGCTGTGTGGCTCCAATCAGTTGTAGCCATTGAACGTCGCGAAAGGCGGACGTGTCTTTGGCCGCAATCGAGGGAACTCGTCGTTCTGGTGGCACCGGAATGCCCTGTTCACCGCTCAAGTACGCACCGGTTAACGATTGCTTGGCTTTCTGTTTCAGCTGCTGCGGCGTGCCTTCTGCCACCACCGTCCCGCCCAATCGTCCGGCTCCTGGACCGAAGTCGAACAAACGATCGGCGGCTTCCAGAACTTCACGATCATGCTCAACCAACAACACGGTGTTGCCCAGATCTCGCAGACGTTTCAAGGCCGCCAGCAACCGCCCGTTGTCTCGCGGATGCAGCCCGATCGTGGGTTCGTCCAACACGTACAGCACGCCGGTCAGCGATCGACCCACCTGCCCTGCCAGTCGAATCCGCTGCGACTCACCACCGGACAGGGTTGGCATGGATCGATTCATCGTCAGATAGTCGAGTCCCACGTCGACCAAGAACGCCAAACGATGGATAGATTCATTCAGTAGGTCGCCCGCGATCTGCTTTTCGGCCTTGGTTAGCTTCAACGCCTTCAGAAATTCCAACGCTTTGGCCAGCGGCATTTTGCACAACTGTGGCAACGTGGTTTTCTTTAACTGCACGTGGCCCGTGAGTTCATTCAGTCGCGTGCCGTTACACACGCTGCAGTCTTTTTCGCCGGCCATTTCCATCAACGAGCGACGGTGTGAATGCGACAATCGTGCGGCCAGTTCGACCGTCGGAAACAGTCCACGGTATCGAAAGCGAATGGCACTCCGTGCTTTCGACTTTCCACGTTCTGGCGGCAATTCAATCCAGCGATCTTCGTTGCCGTACAGGATGACGCGCTGTTGTTCTGAAGTCAGCAGATACCACGGTTGATCGAGTGGGATCTTGAATTCTGTGCCGATCGCTTCCAGCAGCATGCGAAAGTCGGCATTCGTTTTCGGGGCCGGCCAAGCACCGACCGCACCATCCAGCAACGTGCGTTCGGGACTGGTCACCAGTAGCGATTGATTGACACCATATTCTGTGCCGAGACCTTCGCACGACCAGCACCATCCCAGAGGACTGTTGAAGCCAAACTGCTGTGGCGAAGGTGTTTCGTAGGCGAATCCGCAATCCAGACAGGCCAGATGCAGACTAAAGATGTGTTCTTCCCATTCTTCTTCGGCAACGTTGTTATCTGCGATGACAACGCGAATCACACCTTTGCCGAGATCCAGCGCAGCTTCAACGGATTCGGTAATGCGACCTCGCTGTTTGCGATCCACGATCACTCGATCCACCACCAGTTCGATCTGGTGCTCGCGACGATGATCGATTTCCGGCACGTCTTCCAGTGAATGAGTGATGCCATCCACGCGGACGCGGGCGAACCCGTTTCGCTGCATGCGTTCGAACACAGATTCGTAAGTTGTCTGCCGATCCACTGTGATGACCGCCAGTAACAACAGTCGAGACTTCGCGGGCAGCTGCAAAATGCTTTCGACAATTTCGTCGGTGGTTTGTTTGGTGGCCGGCTGGCTGCAGGACGGACAATGCACGATTCCTAGTCGCGCATACAGGACTCGCAAGTAGTCGTAGATTTCGGTCACAGTGCCCACGGTCGACCGTGGTGTGGAGCCCACCGTTTTTTGTTCGATAGCGATGGCGGGACTCAGGCCCTGAATGCTGTCCACGCGCGGCTTCGGCATTTGACCCAGAAACTGGCGAGCGTACGACGACAGGCTTTCCACGTATCGGCGTTGGCCTTCTGCGTACAGAGTGTCCATGGCCAGCGACGTTTTTCCGCTTCCGCTGGGACCGCAGAAGACGTTCATGCCGCCGCGAGGAACTTCCAGATTGATGTGTTGCAGGTTGTGTTGCGACGCTCCGGAAATTTGAATGCGTTCGCTGTAGATAAACGGATCGGCTTTGGTGCCAGAACCTGTGCCCTTCTTTTTTGACGCGAACGGTTTCAGCCCCGGCAGCACGCTGCGGAGCGCGACACCGGTATGCGACTGGCGGCACTTGGCGATGGTTTCTGGAGTGCCTTCGACGACGATTTCTCCACCGCCCGCTCCGCCTTCCGGGCCGATGTCGATCACCCAGTCGGCCGTTTTAATGACGTCCAGATTGTGTTCGACCACAATCACCGTGTTGCCTTTGTCCACGAGGCTATGCAACACCTCCAGCAGTTTGTGGACGTCCGCGAAGTGTAGCCCCGTGGTCGGTTCGTCCAGCAAATACAGAGTTTTACCGGTCGAACGTTTGCCCAGTTCACGAGCCAGTTTGACGCGTTGCGCTTCTCCACCAGACAATGTGGGCGACGCTTGGCCCAGTTGCATGTAGTCCAAGCCAACCTCGACCAACGTTTGCAGCAGCTGTTTGATCTTGGGCACGTTTTCGAACAGTTGCAGGCTGTCGCGGATCTCCATGTTTAGGATCTCCGAGATGTTTTTGTCTTTGTATTTGACCTCCAGCGTTTCGTGGCTGAATCGTCGACCTTCGCAAACATCACACGGCATCCAGATGTCGGCCAGAAAGTCCATTTCCAGCTTGGTGGCTCCGTGACCTTCGCACGCTTCGCAGCGGCCTCCAGCAACGTTAAAGCTGAAGCGACCGGGCTTGTAACCGCGAAGTTCGGACTGCGGCAAGGCGGTGAACAGTTTGCGGATTTCGTCGAACACTTTGACGTAGGTGGCCGGGTTGCTGCGTGGCGTGCGGCCAATCGGTGACTGATCGATGTCGATGGCTTTGTCGATCTTGGTCAGGCCGTTGATGCGATCGTGTTTTCCCGCATCGCCGTTGCCTTTGTTCACATCACGGTTCAGCGCCTGCCACAGAATGTCGTTGGTCAGCGAACTTTTGCCGCTACCGCTGACACCGGTCACGCAGATCAGTGTTCCCAGTGGAAAACGGACGTCGATGCCCTTCAGGTTGTTATGCTGAGCGTTCTTGACAACGATCGCGTCTTTGCTGCCTGTGCGACGTTCTTGCGGAACTGCGATCTTCAGCCGTCCGCTGAGGTATTGCCCGGTGATGCTGCGTTTGCTGTTCAGCAGATCCTTGACGCTGCCTTCGACCACAAGTTCGCCACCTCGCACACCCGGCCCGGGACCGAAGTCGACCACGTGGTCGGCCGCGCGCATGGTTTCTTCGTCGTGTTCGACCACGATCACCGTGTTGCCTTGGTCGCGCAGGTGCTGCAGACTTTCCAACAGCATCGCGTTATCACGCGGATGCAGGCCGATGGAGGGTTCGTCCAGAATATAGACGACGCCCACCAGTCCGCAGCCGATCTGTCCTGCCAAACGAATTCGTTGAGATTCGCCGCCAGACAATGTTGGCGCCGAACGTTCCAGAGACAGGTAGTGCAGTCCGCACTGCAGCAGAAATCCCATCCGGCCGCTGATTTCCTTCAACGCTTCTTCGGCGATGATGTGCTGCGTTGTGTCTAGCTTGAGCGATTCGAAGAATTCCGCCGCCTCTTCGATACTCAGAGCACACACCTGCGGCAGGCTGAGTTCCATCGGCAGCTTGCGTTTGACGAAGCGGCGACTGGTGGTTGCGATGCGCACGTTGCGAGCTTGTTTGTTGAGGCGTTGGCCTTCGCAGGTGGGGCAGCTGACGACTTCCAGGTGCTTTTCCATCGCTCGCCGCAGCATCGGGTTTTTGACGGTGCGATAGTTTTCCAGCAGGCGATTCACCCAGCCTTCCCACGTGCCGCCGTGTTTGTAGACGCCGCCGCGCGTTTTCCAGCTGAATGTGATGTGTCGATCTCCGGTGCCGTACAGCCACAGTTTTTGGGCTTCGGCTGAAATGTCGACCCACTTTATTTTTAGCAACGTGCCGGTGTCCATCCCGACGAGTTTTTCGATAGCTTCGGCAGAACTGATCAGAATGTGTCGCGGCCAGCGTCCGAGTTTTTTCAGCGATGGCAGAAATAACAACGCGCCGTTTTGAATCGACTTCTTTTCTTCCACCACGATACTGGCGGCGGAAAATCCGTGCCGCAGTCCCAGCCCGTTACAGTCTAGGCACATGCCCAGAGGACTGTTAAAGCTGAACAGCTGCGGCGACGGCGGCTCGTAGCTCATGCCGCTTTCCGCACACGCATAGTTGGCGCTGTACAGACGGTCGGCAGATGTTGCGGAAGACTTGCTGGCGGCTTTGCTAGCAGGCTTGGGCTGTTTGCTGTCGGACGTTGTGTCTTCAACGGCGCAGATGAGTCTTCCGTCGGCCAGCTTGAGTGCTTGTTCGACGGCTTCGGCCAATCGGCTGCGACTGGCGGAGCTGGCGACCAGTCTGTCGATGACGACTTCGATCGAATGTTTGTGATGTCGTCGCAGTTTCAGGTCTTCGTTGAGTGAAACAACTTCGCCATCCACGCGAGCTCGCAAGTGGCCTCGTTTTAGCAGGTCTTCGAACAGGTCTTTGAATTCGCCTTTCTGATTTTGCACAATCGGTGCCAAAATCGAATAGCGCGTGCCTTCGGGCTGGCTGGCGATGCTTTCGATAATCGAATCTGTCGACTGGGCTTGGATTGGCTTGCCAGAAACATGGCAATATCCTTGGCCGACTCGAGCAAACAGAACGCGCAGATAGTCGTACAGTTCCGTGATTGTGCCGACCGTACTGCGCGGATTGCGGCTGGTGGATTTTTGCTGGATGGAGATTGACGGAGCCAGCCCGGAGATCGAATCGACATTCGGTTTCGGCAGCTGGCCCAGAAACTGTCGGGCGTATGTGGACAGCGATTCGACGTACCGGCGCTGGCCTTCGGCGTACAGCGTGTCGAAGGCCAGTGAGCTTTTTCCGGACCCGCTGACGCCCGTCATCACGATCATTTTGTTGCGTGGCAACGACAGACTAACATTGCGAAGATTGTGCTCGCGAGCGCCACGGATAACGATTTCAGTATCTGACATTATAGAAGATGGTTCACAGCGGGAGACCCGCAGATTCGAGAGTTCGAAAATGACTGGCAAAACAGCGAAAGTCGGCCATTATAGGAAGCTAAGATCGATCGTCATTCGTGCAACACGGCGATTGCGGCTTTCGGCAGACAATGGGAATGTGCGAGTTCGATTTTCTGCGGAACCGTGACCAACGGGTTTGTGTCGCCCTCCGGGCTGGATGTTTCGCATTCTTTCCGGTGGCTGACGCCGCCGGCAGTGGATGTGTCGGCCTCTGGCCTGAGTCCTGGATTCCCCCACGGAACGAAAATTGCGCAAATCAATTCCCTTTGCAAGATCAGGTTTTTAACAGCCCAGGCTAATGCCAAAACGGCTGGTATGATGGAATTCGTCCAATCGCTTCAAAAGCTGCCCGCAATGATCGCCGCAGGCCCGCTGGCGCGTTAGATTCTGACGATCGCCTAGCGGCTCAACCTCAAGGCCTACCCCCAAAATGAAGTCCCGCCCGTACATGTTCGAACAATATTCCATTGCCGTGCTGCTGATCCTGTTGACGTGTTCCGCCCAAGCCGACGATGACTGGCCGATGTGGCGTTACGATGCTGGGCATACAGCAGCGTCGAACAACGAACTTCCGGAACAGCTGAGCCTGCAGTGGTCGCGCGACTTTGGGGTCCGCGAACAGGTGTGGGATGACCCGCTGAATCATGACCTGATGCCGTACGACAAAATATTTGAACCTGTCGTCAAGGATGGACGCATGTTTGTCGGATTCAATGATGCCGACAAAGTTGTCGCGTTGGACCTGCGAACCGGAGCCGAATTGTGGGCGTTCTACACGGATGGTCCGGTTCGTTTTCCACCTGTCGCATGGAAAGACCGCGTGTTGTTCGTGAGTGACGACGGGCACTTGTATTGCGTGACGGCTGACGATGGACGTCTGGTGTGGAAAGTTCGCGGCGGCCCTTCGGACCGTAAGTTGCTGGGCAACAGGCGTGTGATTTCGGCTTGGCCCGCTCGCGGTGGTGCCGTAATGGCGGACGACATCGTGTACTTTGCCGCCAGCATCTGGCCATTTATGGGGACGTTCATTTATGCGATCGATCCGGACGATGGACATGTGATCTGGGTGAACGATGACACCGCAGCAGACTACATCAAGCAACCTCACAGCGCGCCGTCATTCGGCGGTGTGGCTCCACAGGGCACGTTGGCTGTGACGGAAAATCGATTGCTGGTTCCGGGAGGTCGCAGTGTGCCGGCCGTACTTGATCGAGCGACCGGTGAATTGCAGTACTTTGAATTGAACGCCGGAGGCAAGGGCAACGGTGGTTCGACCGTGCTGGCTCACCGTGACGAATTCTACGTTCATACGCGAGAACGAGGCGTCCGGGGATTTGAGCTGAGCACCGGGAATAAGACCGCGTTTGTTGTCAACGAACCGGTGCTCACCGACGAGCTGCTGTTTACGGCACAGTTAGTCGATGGCACGCCCGTTGTGCAGGCGTTCGATGTTGAAGACGTCGATAGGAAGACTCAGAAGAAGCAAGTCTGGCAAATCGCGGCCGACGGCCAAGGCGATTTGATATTGGCAGGCCAGACCCTGTTCGCCGCCGGTCAGAATACTATTACGGCCATCGAACTTTCATCTGATCGACGTCAGGTTCCTCAAGTCGGCCGATCCATGGCAGTGCAGGGACAGGTTCAGCGGTTGCTGGCAGCCAATGGGCATCTGGTGGCAGTGACGGCCGAAGGTGGGATTCAGGTGTTTGGCAGCGGCACGCAAGAACAGGCTGTGAAGTCCGTCGGGGCCGCTTCTGCAGCCGTCGATTTTTCGGATACGGACCAGCAATTTGCACAGACTTTGATTCAGGACATCGGCGCGGACAGCGGTCATGTGATGTGGTTCGGCGCGGCTGATCCGGGGCGTCTGGCTGCGGTCTTGGATCAGTCGGACCTGCACGTTGTGGTGGTGGCCGATGGTGCCGAGGCGGTCGATCGGCTGCGGCGAGTGTTCGATGCGGCTGGACTTTATGGACGCCGAATCACAGTTCATGAAGGCACGCCCACGTCGTTTCAGGCGCCGTCTTTCATTGCGAATGCGGTCGTGATTGACGAAGCCGTGGCGGCACAGATCACGTCCGATTCCGTGGAACTCTCCGCAGCGTTTGCGAGTGTCCGGCCATACGGCAGTTCGCTGATCGTGCTGCAGGATGGCAAGCCTGCGGATGCGTTGGCCGTTCGGCTGCGTCAAGCCAATCTGGAAAACGCGGACGTGCGAATCGCCGAACGCCGGATTCTGGTGACTCGCCAAGGCGCATTGACGGGCGCGGCCGACTGGACTCATCAATACGGTGACATCGCCAACACCGTGAAGTCCAGCGACAGTCGCGTCAAACTGCCGTTGGGAGTGCTGTGGTTTGGCGGCAATTCCAACACAGATATCCTGCCGCGCCACGGCCATGGTCCTCCCGAACAGGTGGTCGACGGGCGGCTGTACGTTCAGGGAATGACGTCGTTGAGTTGCCGCGATGTGTATACTGGCCGCGTGCTGTGGCGCAGAGAGTTCAAAGATCTGGGCACGTACGGAGTTTACTTCGACGATACATACAAGGACACGCCTCTGGACACGGCGTACAATCAAGTTCACATTCCGGGAGCCAACGGTCGTGGCACAAATTACGTGGTGACGGCGGACACGATCTATCTGGTGGTGGGCAGTGACTGTCTGCTGCTGGATCCCATCACAGGGCAGACTCAAAGCACGATTGAACTGCCGAACCTAGCCGGTGAAAATCGACAGTGGGCGTACGTCGGCGTGTACGAAGACGTCTTGCTGGCCGGTCATGGATTCGCCAACTACACCCAACGACAAGAACTGGGCATCGATGAATCCGACAGCAAGTTGCAAAGGAATTCCAAGGGGTTTGGATCGAAGAGCATCGACCAGTCGGCCAGTGATGGGCTAATTGGATTCGACCGACACACAGGCAAACAACTGTGGCAGGTTGCGGCCAAGCACAGTTTTCTGCACAACGGAATCGCCGCCGGTCACGGTCGCGTGTATTGCCTCGACAAGCTGCCCCGGCCCGTTGAAGAACGCCTTGCACGACGCGGCAAGGGGACTCCGGAAACCTATCGAATCGTGGCGTTGGATGTTCGCACGGGCAAGGTGGAATGGGAACACACGGATTCGGTTTACGGGACGTGGCTGAGCTTCAGTGCGGAACACGATCTGTTGCTGCAAGCGGGAGCGTCCGGGTCTGACCGACTGCGGTCCGAAGTCGGTGCCGGTATGGCCGTGCATCATGCGGCGGATGGTACAATCAAGTGGCAAGACAAACAGCGGGCGTATTCCGGGCCCTGCATTCTGCATGGTTCCACCATCCTGACCAACGCGAACTCGTACAAGTTTGCAGCGGGCGCTTTCCGGCTGCTGGACGGCAAGCCGGAATTGAGCATCAATCCCTTGACGGGCGCTGAGCAGACGTGGCAGATGTGCCGCGCGTATGGTTGCAACAGCATCATCGCCAGCGAAAACCTGTTGACGTTTCGTTCCGGAGCCGCCGGGTTCTACGATCTAAAGACGCGCAGCGGCACAGGCAATTTGGGCGGGTTCAAATCGGGCTGCACGTCAAATTTGGTGGTGGCCAATGGAGTGCTCAACGCACCCGACTACACGCGGACCTGCAGTTGTGCTTACCAGAATCAAACCTCACTGGGGCTGATTCACATGCCAGAAATGGAGATGTGGACCGTGAACCACGAAGCGCGTCTGACCAAGCCGGGCCAGCGCATCGAACGCATCGGCATCAACTTGGGGGCCCCTGGCGACCGCGTGGACGAAACCGGAACGTTGTGGGTTGAGTATCCTCACGCTGGCGGCGAACACGCCGATCTCAACATCAGCATCGATGATGAAGCACAGTTGTATCACGACAGCAGCTTGAACTTTTCTGGCGAAGGAATGCCATGGATCGGAGCCTCAGGCGTGACGAATGCGACTCACATCAAGATTCCTCTGTCCGTTTCTGGACCAGATGCTGGCGGCTTAGTTTTCGAAATTTCGAAAGCAGCCAACGACGCGGAAGAAGGCGACGACGGCGATGTGAATCTGACCAGTAGTGATCTCGAACTGATCAACGACAAAACAGATCAGCTGGTCGGTCTGCGTTTTGAAGACATCAAGATTGCTGGCGGCACAAAAATTCGGAGTGCCATGATTCAATTCACAACAGACGAAGTGTCGAGCGACCCGACGGAACTGTCGTTGCAGGTTGTGGACTCCATCAACACGCCGGCCTTCGTCGATAAGAAGCACAATGTTTCTTCGCAAAGACTGTTGGCCGATAAGATCGCTTGGAAACCAAAGCCGTGGGAAAAAGCCGACGAATCCGGCGCGGCACAACGCACTCCGGACGTGGCTGCGTTGATTCAGCAACTCATCGATCAGCCTGATTGGAAGTCCGGCTCCGCCGTGACATTCGTCATCAGTGGCCAAGGCAAACGTGTGGCTCACGCTGGCGGCCGGAATTCTCAAAGCCCACGGCTGATCATTGATGACGGCGGCGGGCGATCACGTTCGAAGATGGATTTGGCGGCTCATACAGTCCGGTTGCATTTTTCGGAACCAACAGCTGCCAGCATTAGTGATCGAGTTTTCCATGTTGCACTGCAGGGACAACGCGTGATCGCCGATTTGGACATTGTTGAGCAGGCTGGTGGAGTCCAACGCACCTTGGTTCGTGAATTTAAACACGTGCAGATTGGCAACGAATTGACGATCGATCTGACTCCAGTCCGCGGTCAAACGATTTTAAGCGGCGTCGAAATTGTGCGGGAACGGGATTAGTGATATCGTAGCTCTGCGGTCTCCGCCGAGAAATCACAGTGGAGACCACCGAGCTACGAAGGACGAGCCCTTTTATCAAGCGGCGGTTCCGGTTATTCTGGGGGGCTTGCCCGTCGGTCGTGTTCCCAAATTTCTTTGCTGCCTGATGTTTGAACAGGCTGGGTGACACCCGCGTAATTTCTTCCAAGTCTGACTTCCATAGGATCTCGATTCATGTCCACTTTTCCCAAGTCAACACGCCGTAGTTTCTTGCAGGGGGTCACAGCGGCCAGTGCTGCGACGATTTTGTGCCCTTCCGCAAACCGAGCGTTCGGTTACCAGTCTGCCAACGATCGGCCGGTGTTCGCCACGATTGGTTTGCGGAATCAAGGCTGGAGCATCACATCCAAGTCATTCAAGTTCGCGGACTTTGCGGCGCTGGCCGACGTGGATAGGAAAGTCTTGGAGGCCAATGTGGGAAAGACAGAACAGGCTCAGAAGAAAAAACCAGATTCCTACAGCGACTATCGAAAAATTCTGGATCGCAAAGACATCGATGCGGTGATGATCGCCACGCCCGATCACTGGCACACCAAGATCGCCGTCGAAGCCATGTCTGCTGGCAAGGACGTCTATTGCGAAAAACCGTTGACGCTAACAATCGCTGAAGGCAAGTTGATTGAAAGCGTTGTCAAAGAAACGGGGCGCGTGTTCCAGGTTGGCACGATGCAACGCTCCGAGAGCGACGGCCGCTTCCTACAGGCTGTGGCTCTGGTCAAGCATGGGCGAATTGGGACGGTGACAAAAGTCACCTGCGGCATCGGCGGGATGTCGCCGTCGCCCGTGATTCCGGTCGCCCCGGTTCCGGAAGAACTCGACTGGGAAATGTGGCTGGGCCCTGCGCCGAAAGTGGATTATCGAGCTTTGCCGGAAATGCGGACGGGCTATGGTGGCGGCGTCCCGTTGCATAGCAACTGTCATTATGCCTTCCGAAATTGGCACGAATATTCTGGCGGAAAACTGACCGACTGGGGCGCTCATCACGTGGATATCGCGTGTTGGGCTTTGGGAGCCACCGACACTGGCCCGAGCAAAATCACGCCCATCGATTTTACGCTGCCGGTGGAATACAAAGATGGGCAGCCGGTGGTCAACGACCAATACAACGCCGCCACCAAGTTCAACATCAAGGTCGACATGCCCAACGACGTCGAAATGTTAATCACCGACGCAGGCGACAACGGAATTCTGTTCGAAGGCACCAAAGGACGATTCTTTGTCAACCGTGGCAAAATCACCGGCGCGCCGGTTGAGCAACTGAAAGACAATCCTCTACCGGACGGAGCCATCGAAGAAGTATACGGTGGGCCGGTGAGTCAAAACCACACCGCCAACTTTATCGAAGGCATGCACGCTCGCAAGCAGCCAATTTCGGACGTTTGGTCGCACAACCGGATGTTGGAAATTTGTCACCTGTCCAACATTGCCATGCGGCTGAATCGGGAATTGAACTGGGACGCGGCCACGCGAGAAATCGTGGGCGACGATCAGGCCAATTCATTCCTCGCGCGAGAAAATCGCAAAGGTTATGAAATCAACATGTAGTCATTGAGACGTCTGGCAGCGTCTGAATCAGAACCCCGCGAAGGCACAAGAAGTCTTTCTTCTTGTGCCTTCTTTACGTGTGACGAATCACTGCAGGTCGTAGACGGAACAAGCCGCCAAGGTTAGAGAATTGACTCAGCCGCCTGTCCCGATAACATCCGGCGAATGGCTGTTCGCTTTGCGGTTCTCGACTCCTTTCGTTACCCAGCTGACGCCTCGTTCTTTTCAAAGTCCGCATCGCACCCATGACTGTTCCTTCCGCTGATGGACCTGCCGTCGTCACTGACGATCCTGTGCTGACGAAATTGCAGGCCACGATTGAACACAGTGCGCAGTTTTTGCCGTGCCAAGGGCCGATTACAGTTTTTGTGCATCACAATACGCTGCAGGCCTTCGAACATCTTGGTTTCGATGACGGGGTCACAGCAGGCGGGCAGTTGTTCGACTGCAATGCGTGGTTGCCGGAAGATGACTATCGCGCAATGCTGCCGGGCGGACGAATTCGTGTCAGTGATCTGGAAGCCGCGCTGCTGGACGATCTGGGAGATGAAGCCGATCGGCTGGTGGGGACGTTCGGCACTCGGTTCGCATTGCGACTGGCGATGCTGGAATTTCCATTTGGCGCTGGATCGACGGCGGAACTGCGTTGGATGGTGGCGGAAACGAACGCACTGCGCAGCTTTCGCAGTGAAGTCGATCCAGCGATACCTGTGCAGATGATCGCGAACACGCGCCGTTCTGTGCTGCGTCACCTGACAAACGGCAACTCGCCGACATCAGACAGACTGTCGAAACTTGCCGAAGGGTTTCATCGTCAGCCGGTTTCGTCGTGGGATGAAACCACCTGGGAAGCTTTTGTACTGCACTGTCTTTGGCGAGTCTGCAACAATGGCATTCGTCAAGCGAACAACACTGATCCCGAGACTGCCGCCTCCGCCGCGTCTGATTGCTTGGGCCAGCAACGTCCTCAGCGTCCTCAGCGTCCTCAGCGTCCTCAGCGTCCTCAGCGCGACGGTTTGCTGGCGGCCACTGGCGAGGATTCTGATCTGTGGGTGCATGATGTTCTGATCCGATTTTGTTCGGCCTTCTTGGATCAGGGATTCGCAGATGCCCAGCTGCCGTCTCGCGAGCGTGGACTGTTCGGTTCGTTTCTGGAACTGTACGGTCATTTTTCAGCGGTTCCCTGTTCGTTGTTTGCAGAACTTCGCGACGAAGCCCAGCGCATCGCAGCCGCCGACAGCACTCCACTGGCCTGTATTCAAGAATCGTTAACTCTGCTGGGAATCTCCGCCGCCGAACACGATGACTTCATCACTCAATCGTTGCTGGCATTGCGCGGCTGGGCGGGCATGGTTTGGCAGATGGAAACAAACGCCAGCTGGGCCCCACATCCTGCGCCGCAAGGCAGCTTGGTGGAATTTCTGGCCGCCCGCTTGATACTGGATCGCATCGCGCTGCAGCACATCGCGCAGGACACACTCGGCTATTCCGGGCCGCTGCAGGATCTGCGAGATCGAATTCCGCAGGCACCCGCTGATCCAGCCTGCAACGTCGAAGTTCAGCGCGCCTTTACGATCTTTCAGCTGGCCCAGGTGCGAGGCTGGTTGCCGGTCGACCTGGAAGCTTTGTCGGCTCAACAATGGGCCACGCTGGTCGCTGAGATCGAGAGCTTTCCTGCGTCTGAACGTCGGCGAATTTACCATCACGCCTATGAACGGAATTATCGCAATCAAGCACTCGATGCCGTCATCGCTCACAGTCGCCGACTCGTCCCGACTTCGGCTCAGACACCATTACAATCATCAGGCACCGAACTACCTCCCGTGTTTCAAATCGCGTGTTGTATTGATGACCGCGAAGAATCGTTTCGACGTCATATCGAAGAGGTCTGTCCGGAAAGTCAGACGTTCGGCGTGGCCGGTTTCTTCGGAGCGGCCATGTACTACCGTGGAGCCGGCGGCGCTCATTTCAAACCGTTGTGTCCGGTTTCGATTGTGCCAGAACATTTCGTGGTCGAAGAACCGCTGTATTCTTTGGCAGAAGTTGAGCGGCGTCGGTCGGGAACTCGCCGCCGCGTCGGTCAGTTGACTCACCGCGCCCATATGGGATCTCGCACGTTTGTCGGCGGAATCCTCACCACCTTGGGCGGGTCGTTCGCCGCGTTCCCACTGGTGGGCCGAATTCTATTTCCGCGCACGGCGGCCAGAATTCACCGTGCTGTGAGTCGCATTGTGGAGCCGCCGGCCACTGAGTTAAGAATCGAACGGCTGGAAGAAGCCGCCGGATCATCCAATGGGAGTCTCGGGTTTTCTGTCGACGAAATGATCGACATCGTCGACGGAGTTCTGCGTTGCATGGGTCTGACATCCGGCTGGTCGCGCATCATTCTGATCATCGGGCACGGGGCGACCGGTCTGAATAATCCTCACGAATCCGCGTACAATTGCGGAGCCTGCTGTGGCAGCCAAGGCGGCCCGAATGCGCGGGCGTTTGCGCTGATGGCGAATGATTTTCGAGTACGACGAGCTTTGGCAGCACGAGGCTTGCAGATTCCTGAGTCGACTTGTTTTGTGGGTGGTTACCACGACACAACCAACGACAGTGTGACGTTTGCGGATCTTGATCGTGTGCCGGTGTCACATCGTCAGGACTTCGAATTCGCGCTGCAGGTGATCGACGAAGCTCGCGCCCGAAACGCTCACGAACGGTGTCGCCGGTTTGAATCCACGACACTAGCGATTTCTGTCCCGGACGCATTGCGGCATGTCGAAGATCGACCAGAAGATCTCTCGCAGGCGCGACCCGAATACAATCATGCGACCAATGCATTATGCGTGGTTGGTCGTCGAGCGTGGAATCGGGGGTTGATGTTCGACAGACGAGCGTTTTTGACGTCGTACGATCGATCGCAGGACGATGAGCGCGGATCGATTCTGGAAGGCATTTTGCAAGCCGTGATTCCAGTGTGCGGTGGCATCAACTTGGAATATTATTTTTCAACGGTCGATGTCGAAGGCTACGGCTGCGGGTCGAAGCTGCCGCACAATATTACATCACTGTTGGGCGTGATGTCCGGAGCCGCCAGCGATCTGCGGCCTGGACTGTCTGCTCAGATGACTGAGATCCACGAACCGATGCGGATTCTGTTTATCATCGAATCCACGCCTCAGGCATTGCTGCGAATTATCGATGAGAACGCCGGCATCGCAGCACTCGTGAAAGGCAACTGGGTGCAGCTAGCGGTGTTCGATCCGGAGACTCAGGAAGTCCAGCGATTCGTTGACGGAGCATTCTCGGCGTACACTCCCGAAGCAAATGAAATTCCCACGGCGGAATCGTCGATGGACTGGTATCGCGGTCAGCGAGATCATCTGGGCTTTGCATCAATTGTGGCGGCGGCCAGCGGCCAAGGAGGCGTCCAATGATCACCAGTGATCAAGCATTTAACATGCTGGGAATGTGCGTGGTCGCGAGCCCGGCATTTTTGCTGGCGATTTTTAGTCTAACCTCGCTATTCGATTGGCGACTCAGCGAACGGTCGATGGCCCGCTACACTCAGTTCAGCGTGCTGTTGGGACTGTTCGCAGCGTTGGCCATTTTGGTGTTGATGCTGGCGACTGGCCGTCGGCAAGTGCCGCTGGAATTTGGCAACTGGGTTGTGATTCCGGATCACGAAGAAGCGTTTCACTTTCACTTAAAGTTTGTGTTCGACCGTCTGTCGGTGCCGTTCACAATTTTGTCATTCGTGTTGTGCGGAACGATCGGTGCCTTCACCAGTCGTTATCTGCATCGCGAACCGGGCTACAATCGCTTCTTTGTGCTGTACGCATTTTTTTTGCTGGGCATGATCGTGTCGTCATTGGCCGGCACAATTGAAACGCTGTTTTTCGGCTGGGAATTTGTGGGTCTGTCGTCCGCATTGCTGGTGGCGTTTTTTCACGAACGTCCCAACCCCGTCCGCAATGGGCAGCGTGTGTGGGTGATCTATCGCATTGCCGACGCCGCGTTTCTGGTGGCCGCTCTGGCACTGCATCATCAAACGGGAGCCGGAGATTTTTCGGAGCTGATGGGTGACGGCGACTGGCCGTTGGGGAAGACCGATATTTCCGAATCCAGTGCGTTGTTTGTGGGCTTGCTGCTGTTGCTGGCCGCCGCCGGTAAGTCGGCGCTGGTGCCGTTTTCTGGTTGGCTGCCGCGCGCGATGGAAGGCCCCACGCCCTCGAGCGCGATTTTTTACGGTGCCCTGTCCGTGCATCTGGGAGCATTTTTGCTGCTGCGAGTCAGCCCGCTGCTGGAGGCGTCGATTGTCCTGAGTGCTTGTGTGGTGATCGTGGGGCTGACGTCCGCAGTTTTCGGTGCTCTGGCGTCTCGCGTGCAAACGGATATCAAAAGTGCTTTGGCCTTCGCCTCGTTGACTCAGGTAGGAATCATCGTTGCAGAAATCGGCCTTGGGCTGCGTTATATCGCATTGATTCACATCATCGGGCATGCGTGTTTGCGAACGTTGCAACTTCTGCGAGCTCCCACATTGTTGCACGATTATCACACTTTAGAAAATGCGATTGGATCGCATCTGCCGCATCTTTCGAAGCCAGGATCGGCGTGGGTGCAGGATTCGGTGAAGGCTTGGGTGTATCGGTTTTCTATGGAACGCGGATTCTTGGACGAAACTCTGCATCAGTTTATCGTGCGACCGTTTGTGCGCGTGTTTCGATGGTGCAATTCTGCCGAGCAGCGGTGGACGGAGTTTCTATCCGGCGACGAAAAGAATGTGTCCGGCGATGTGAAAACGCAGTCCGACTCACTTGAGGAGTTCGTGTAATGTCGGAACTGCATTTTCCGTGGCTGGAACTCTCCGTTCTGATCCCGATCATCGGCGCCATCCTTGTCGCAACCATCAAAGATTCGACGGTTGCACGCCGCGTGTGCCTGTTCGCCTGCAGCTTGACTTTGGTGTGTGCGGTTGGCGAATGGCTGGACTTCGCGATGCTGGGGACGTTCGAAGCGCACGATCATTGGGACGTGCTGGAGTTCATGTTTCACAGCGATGTGTTTGTCATCGACGAACTGAACGCGCCCCTGTTGTCACTGTCAGCGTTGCTGTATCTGTTAACCGTGTTGTCAACACTGCGCACCAAGATGAATCGATTTTCGTTTGCTTCGACGCTGGTTTCCGAAGCCATCTTGCTGGCCACACTCAGCTGCCGACAACCGTGGGTCATCATTGCGTTAATGGTGGCTGCCGTGGTGCCGGTCTGGCTGGAAATCCATTCACGCGGCCGCTGCACGCGAGTGTTCACGCTGCATCTGGGATTGTTTGCTCTGCTGTTGCTGACCGGACAACTGTTGGTGCAGTCCGGCCAAGTGATGGTCGGCGGTTCCATGCTGACTTTGGCCGTGCTATTGCGCAGCGGTATCGTGCCGCTGCATTGCTGGATGACGGATCTGTTCGAAAAAGCGACCTTCGGAACGGCGTTACTGTTTGTCGCGCCCATGACCGGAGCCTACGCGGTGATGCGTTTGGTGCTGCCGATTGCCCCGGACTGGGCATTGCAGAGCATCGCGATTGTATCGTTGGTGACCGCTGTTTATGCCGGAGGTATGGCGATCGTGCAGACGGAGGCACGACGATTTTTTTGCTATCTGTTCCTGAGTCATTCGTCGCTGGTGTTGGTTGGTTTAGAATTGGTGACGCCGATTGCCTTAACGGGGGCATTGTGCGTTTGGCTTTCTGTGGGGTTGTCACTGGCTGGCTTCGGCCTGACACTGCGTTGTGTCGAATCGCGGACCGGACGAATTTCGCTGACTAAGTACCACGGCTTTTATGAACACATGCCAACGCTCGGATCTTTGTTTCTGTTGACAGGACTGGCGTCGATCGGATTTCCCGGAACGGTGGGCTTCATCGGGACTGAGCTGTTGATCGAAGGTGTTGTTGGCGTCTATCCGTTGGTGGGATTCACCGTCGTGTTTGCCGCCGCGTTGAACGGCATCGCAATTTTGCAGGCGTACTTTCGAATCTTCACTGGCACACAGCATACGGCTTCGTTTTCGCTTCGCGTTCGTCCGGCAGAAAAGATCGCCGTATTGATTTTAGCAGCGTTGATTGTGGGAGGCGGAATCTATCCTCAGTGGGGAGTCGCCTCCAGATATCATGCGGCCACACAGTTGATCGAAATGCGAGCCGCAGATGCCGAAACCAAGTCACCTTGATGGGGCGTTTGCGTTGCGGTGAAGTTTCTGGACGCTACCATTTGGCATATCGCCCTCCCCAACTCAATCTGGAATTCTGATCATGAAACTCATCAAATCGCTGTTCGTCCTGCTGGCTGTCTTTGCAGCGGCCGTGGTTTATGTTCAATCGAATGCTGACAGTGCGGGCTATGTTGTGGCTGCTGCCCCAACACCTGCCGTTGCTGCCGACGAAGCGGAAATCGTAGAAGACAGCATGCACGAATTTATGGAATACGTCTTTCAGCCAACCTACCGTCGGTTGAAAGCAGCGATGGCGACTGAGCCTGCGGACAACAAGGGCTGGAAGGCCATCAAATCCGATGCACTGATTCTGGCCGAAAGCTGCAACCTGCTGTTTGTGCGCACACCCGACGAAGACGCAGCCGACTGGAACAAACACTCTGCCGCGTCACGCACAGACGGCGCCAGCTTGTACCAAGCCGCTCGAACCAAAGACTTCGCCAAAGCCACAACTGCGTACAAGGCCATGCTGAACAACTGCAACGCCTGCCATCGTCAGTTCGAAGACGGCAAGCACATTCTGGAACCATAGGTGCCGCTAGACGGCTTGGGTGGCGTGCAAGGCGCGCCATGCTGCGGTTCGCGATAAATCGCAATTTGGCAAGATTCGTGTTGGTTGAATTTCGTTCCCCGGTGGAGGAATGAAGGGATTCGCCAGCACGGCGGGTGAAACGAAAGCTGTCGCTGCGAACAAAAGCCGAGACACTCAGGCCCTAAATATGTTCCCAATTTGCTATTTGTCGCGTCTCTGAAAACAGCTTCAATCTTCAATCTGAAGTGATATTGGCGCAGGATTTTGTCAGAATAGGTGGCTCCCAACAGGAGACTGACATGCGCCTAAGCAAAGTGACGTTGATAGCGGTCGCTTTATGTTGCTGCCAATCGGCAAACGCCTGCCTCAATGATTCGGAACTGCCGAATCATGAACGTGAGTTCCGGTCACAATACCTGACCAGTCCGCTAATGACGTCGGCCACCCCCGCTCGGCATTCCGAACCGTTCTGGATGATGTCATCGGGTGGCATCGCCCTCATGGCAGGCGCGATCGGGCTGACCTGGTTTAGTCGCAAGAACAACCACAACCGTGAAGGGAAACCTGCTGGCGGTTTTGTGTCTGTTGTTCGGTACCGCATTCGGTGGATGCAGCGGTAACTTATTCAGTTTTGCGAGCCATGCGCATTTCATACCGCAGAGATACCCGTTCCTCGCAAGACGCATCCCGGCCCCTCATCAGGTTCCTGAGCGGCCCGGTGGTTTGTCGTTACGCTTTGCCATGATTCAAAATGTTCTGCTGGAACGATTTTCAAAGCATGGAACGCAGTGGTACGAGGCCAGAAATCGTGAGTCGCTGCGTTTGCTAGAACAACTTGCAGAAGACGATTCGCAGCGTTGGCCGATCATCGACGATGTTGCCGTCGCCTTCGACCGGATGGGCAAGCCTCAGGAGGCGATTCCTCTGCTGCGCAACAAGCTGGCTCAGCAACAGGCTGCAGACATTCCAAATTCCGACTTGTACACGACCTATGCAAATTTAGGCACGTTGCTGATTCATGCGAATATGGCGAAAGCTCGTCAGAGTGATGCAGAGGGCATTGAACGTCTTAACGAAGGTTTGCAGTTTATCCGCCAGTCGATCGCAGCGAACCCCAACGCTCATTTTGGCAGAGAAAAATGGCAAGTAGCCATTGTGGAATATCTGAGTGCCACCATCGCAACACCTTCTTTATTGACGACGTTTGATTGTCTGGGAAATCGTCTGGACATGGGCATTGAGAACATGCTGGATAGAGAAATGAATTGGGTTGGAACCCGTTACGGTCGCCCAAATGTTTCTCAGTTGACTCAGAGTGTGGGCAAATTCGATGAAGTTCCGCAGTTCTTCGAAGCCGGCACAGACTTGAATGATCCAGCTAACTGGAGCAACGTCAGTCCGATTCGAGAATACGTCACAACGGTTGGTGCTGAAGACGGCTGGAAAGAAGTGAACGTACCTTCACACCGGAAAGCCGTTCCATTTGATTCACCTGTTTTGGGAATCATTGGAATGTGGCGTCAGGGCGGTGGAGCGAATCCACACTTTGCTTTGGCGTTGGGGGAAACCATGCTCAGAATCGGGCACCGCTATATTGCGTGGAACGCCTTCGAGCGAGCGAAGTTGCTGGCGGAACGGTTTTCTGACGACCCAGCGGTCCAAGACTTTCTGAAAACTCACAGCCAAAATCGCCAGTCAGCGATTGAAGAAACGCTTCGGTTTACCGATGCCGAACACAGTCTTCACAAGATTCCTTGGCAACACGTTAGCACTCCGCCAGATTCGGGCACCATCGACCGGCTTGGCGCTGCGTTTCACGAGGAACTGAATTTTGGCCTAGCCTATCAGGCGGAATATCAGCGGTTTGAGGCCGCGCAAATCGCAGCGGGCGTGGCGATCGATGATGAGGACTTCTACAACGCTTTTGACGCAAATCATGCGACCATTGCCACGCCCGTCGGATTGGAAGAAACCCTGTTGATGGTGCCCAAGACGGACTTCTACGCCTATCAACGACGGCATCGAAACGCCTGTAGCGTGTTCGGTGCGGGTCTGGGAGCCATGTTTGTGGCGGTACTGCTGAACATCCGAACGTGGTTTCGGAACAAAAAGCTTGCCCGAAAATTCGCCAGTTGAATCGCAGCTACAGCCCCGATCCGAGCGCTGTCGAACATCAAGGATTCTGGGTGTATCACCGCGCGGGCATCGCCCCGCACTGACGACTAGCGCCGTGTTGCTCGGCACGGCGCGATAATTATCTCAGCCTACTCACGTACCTCGCAACGCTGGCCGGATGATCCACAAAAGTGCAAAAACTCGAACTCAGGATCCGTCCCGGGTTTCGGACTTTGTTGTAGACTTCGGGGGCTGCCAACACTTGGATTCTGGCCAATCCAGCGACAGATTGTATTTCAGGACGATTCCGAAGGAATCAAATTTACGCCAATTCCGGTGCCAGTGTCGATATGCGCAACAGGCACACGCAACCCGCTGCGGCAAGCTTTGTTAAGACTTCGGTAACAGCAAGATTCACAAAACGCTCTTCTGTCGCTACATTCAATTCTTTCGCGGCAGATTGTCGCACATTGCAATTGTTGTCGGACATTCGCGTATGAATGTCATTCACCGGATTCGGAACGAAGAAAATCGTTGAAACGTATCTCGCGCAACAAAGCAATCTATTGCATCATTTTTGAGAAAGAAAATCCAACATGCGTCGTCGCGATCTGGGAGATTACGCCGACAGCTATGCTTGCTGAGGCAAAACGAAAGCTTGATAACAGCAAAAACGACATCTCTCACATTAGCTTTGGACGGAAATGGGCGCGAGAAAATGGAACGCAGGTCTACAGCAAGGACAGCTGATGGCCTGCTTCGTGAATCGCTTTGACGCGCTGCCGCCCCAATTTCGCGTAGTCAGCATTCAATTCGCAAGCGATAAATCGCCGATCATATCGGGCGCATACCGCTGGCACGGTTCCGCTTCCGCTGAACGGATCGTACACCAAGTCGCCTTCTGACGAACTTGCCTTCACGAGACGTTCGATCAGCTTCTCTGGCTTCTGAACTGTATTGAGCAGTTCACGACTCAGCAGCTCCTTTGACTTGTACGTTAATTGCTTAATGTCGCCCCAGACGTTGCCGGGATTCTTACCTTTTTCGTTGAACACCGTTTTTCCGTACGGGCCGTTCTTGACTGACGGCACGTTCTCACAACGGCGACGATGCTCCAACTCTACAAGTTGAGCAACCCGGATCTCATCTAAATTGAATTGCTCGACTCGGCCTTTTGTGAAATAACAGATCACATCGTAGTTGTTCGTGTATGACCGTCTTCCCTGCGCCAACCGACTTGGTTGATACCATACGATCTTAGTTCCAAGGTCCAAATGCGGTCGGTAATCAATGCAATCGCATTTGCCAAAGAGATACAGGGCTGCCCCCGGCTTCATCACACGGCTGAACCGTTCGATCAGACTTAGATTGTATTCCTGAATGTTTCCAACCTGATCCCAGTCATGTGACGTCACGCCATAAGGGCCATCGCAAATGATCAGATCAACACTCTCGCTGGGCATAGCGTCAGTGAATTTCAGTGCATCCCGGCAATGAATCTTGTTCTCCAAACTTTCATTCATCGCTTCCGTCTGCTTTCGATCTTTTTGATTGTTTTTCGTCTTCGGCTTCGATGCCGCCGTCCAGTGTACGGCCAATCGCTTCTGAAGCCGACAGCCCTGTTTGTCACGGATTCTCGTCAGTGCCTTAATCTGGGCTTCTGTCAGGTAGAAGTGGCACTTCTTAATTCCCTCAGTGTACGCACAATAACTACCATTTGTCAGCCAACAATTCTACGCAAGGTCGCTTCGCGACGACCTTCCATGTTCAGCAACGCGAGCTTTTGTTGGTAAGCGGCTTGGCAACTGCGAGTCACTCGTTTCGTTCAAGGCGGTGACGAAAAACCCTCCGTTAGAAGCAGCTCCGCACATGCCCCAGCAGCTCAAGACAACCGTTGGAGGAGTTCCCGTAGTGGCAAAGATGTACGGGAATACTCGAGATGCTGTGATTCGCGTTGCTCGTGACGTGCCCGACCCAGCAGGTTCCCTCGATAATTATGCTCCGCCGTCTGACATCGGCTATCTCTCGTTTCGTTACGTCGCGAAACACTGGCATATGGTTTCCGGTTCATGTGGCTAAGCAGCGACGCGGTGGTTGAGCGGTTCCTGAAACGCCAGTGCGAGGTGTTCGAGCACGATCCATTTCAATGGTGCGGACAGGTGATATTCGTTTCTTAACCGATTGCACCGCATTGAATGTTCGGACGACGTTCCGCCCTTCAGCGCGGACTGAATCTGGTTGATGTTCAGATTCAGCTGATTCGCCAAGGCCAGCAAAAAATGAAACGGAGTCACACGTTCCGCACCAGCGATGTTGAGGTCGCCTGAAACACCGTGATCGATGCAGCTTGCGAGTGCGACGGCAAAACTTTCTGCGTCGATTGGCGTGGCGAATGTTGTCGCGTCGGCCGTTAGCTGGTGCCCCTTCCGAATCGCGGCGACGGAATCGGCAACCAAACTGCCCGGTGTTGTGCCGAGTACGTTGGTGCGGACGATCAGCGAATTCGGCACTTGACGGACGAGTGATTCGTACTTCAGAAGCGTCTTGGCATTGCGATCGTCAGCCAGCGCGGTGCTGTTGTCATCGTGAAACACCCACGGGCCACTGAATACGGCGTCACTGGAAATCAACACCAGCTTGGCACCCGTGTCGCCGGTCGCAGCGATGCACTCGTTCAGCCATTGTTGTTCGCGGGAAAAATCACCGAACTCAGCATCCCAAGAAGACCGAGCCGCCCCGCCGCAGAAGACGATGATGTCGGCCAAGGGTAGTTCTTTGCTAAGCGACTTCGAACTCACGCGCGCCGTCCGGCAACCTTTGATGAACTCCGGTTCGGAAAACCACAGCCCGCTGACTTCGGATCGCCGAGCCAAATGGAGCGTCATTTGTTGGGCTAGCGAGTGTCCGGCGACTGTGTCGATACCCACAATCAGTGTTCGAGTCATGATGTGCGTCCTGCAACGTTTTGACTGACGGACACGTTGGCTTCATCCGTGAATGCCAACTCACCAGCCGTCAGATGCCAGCATTGTACCTCTGGATGCGAAGTCGTACCAAGAGAAGTTTGAGCTGAGAATTTGCTGACAGAACTGGTAATTTATTCTGCAGTCTGGGAGAAGCACCGAACTTATGGCCCGACTGATCCTCAGCTTAGCGGGGCGGCTGATCCAGCTTCTTCACTTCCTGAATCAGACCAGCATGGGTTCCGTCAGCAGTTGCCCCTTGCGGCACATCAAGACAATCTGGCGCTGACCGAGTTGTTGGCGGAGAGACCTGCTGGCCAAGCCTTTGCACAGTTCGCAATTCAGAACGTTCGTTTCAACGTGTTTAATTGTACGAAACGAATACGGCAGTACGATTCCGTCGACAGTCGTCAGCTTGGTGAGCCTTTTCCCATACCGTTTTCCGTGGATTCAGATGCATGCCGAATGAGAATTCTGATCACGCATCGACGGCGTCCGAAGCGGCTTTGGCGATGCGTCCTGTTGCTTCACGCCAACGTTATTGGCTGGTGTTTCTGCTGTTTTTGCAGACCGTCAACACGTACATGGATCGCGTGTGTATTTCCGCCGCCAAAGGTGATATCCAACGCGACATTTCGGGGCTGGACGATCAGATGATGGGCTATGTCTTTGGCATCTTTGCCATTGGCTACGCTTTGTTTCAGATTCCTGCCGGATGGTTTAGCGACCGTGCCGGACCGCGTCATGCGTTGACGATTGTGGTGATCATCTGGAGCGTCTTCACGGCACTGACCGGTGCTGTGTATACCGCGATCAGTCTGATTATCGTGCGGTTTCTATTCGGCGTGGGAGAAGCCGGCGCTTATCCGGGCGCGACGCGAGCTTTGTATCGTTGGTTGCCAGCCAAAGAACGCGGGCTGGGGCAGGGCATCTTTCATTCGGGTGCCAGAATCGGTGCGGCGGCATCGTTGTTGGTAATGCCATGGCTGATTGATTTGATCGGCTGGCGAATGACGTTTGTGGCCAATGGTGTTGCAGGGCTGGTTTGGGGGCCGCCTGGTGGTTCTAGTATCGCAACGAACCGGCTCAGCATAAGTCCGTCAATGCGGCCGAAGCGGAATTGATTCGTCAGGGCATCGCAGCCGAAGCGGCGACGGAATCTAAGGTGCCATACATTCAACTGGTCACTTCCGCCAACGTGCTGCTGGCGATGTTTCAGTATGCGGCCAGCAACATCACGTTCTTCATCAGCATTACTTGGCTGGCTCCGTACATCGGAGAAACGTGGGGCGATGAATACAAATATCTGGCGTCGCTGCCATTGCTGTGCGGTGCGGTTGCGCTGTGGGTTTCGGGATATGCCGTGACGTTCCTGCATAAAAAAGGCCTGCTGGTGATGTCTCGACGACTGCCGGCGATGATCGGCTACTCTCTGGGAGCCATCGGATTGCTGCTGTGTACTCAGACGGCCGAATCCGATTCCGCCTAGATTTTTATCGCCTGTTTTTCACTCGCGACATTCGGTGTCGAAATGACGCTGAGTCCCAGCTGGACGTTTTGTATGGACATCGGAGGATCGCGTTCCGGCGCGGTTTCGGCAGCCATGAACATGGTCGGCAACATGGGCGCCGCAGTCAGCGCGGTGGCGTTCCCGTACTTTTTCGCAAACATCACCATTCCGGTGATTGCGGAACAGACTGGAACGGCGAATTCCTTCTTTGTGTTCGCCGCCACGATGAATGCGTTGGCGATGATCGCATGGCTGTTTATGAATCCCTTACGAAAGCTAACAAAAATTTCAGCCGCAGATTTGCACAACAGACTGGCGATGTTTGCGCTGTTGATCGTGATGGTGATTTCTGCATTGGTCTATACGAACTTCCTGATGCCCGCAGCGGCTGATCAGCAGAAACCCAAAACGTCAGCGACGATCGTTTTCGCTAACAAGGGGATCGCATGAGTTCTCTGAAAGGTGTGGCCGTCGGCGCAGGATACTTCAGTCAGTTTCACTTCGACGCATGGTCGCGCATCGAAGGCGTGCAGCTGGCCGCAGTGTGCGACGTGAATTCCGAAATCTCAGCGCAGGCCGCTGCGGAATATGGCATCGCTCAGACATACGACGACTATGCGACGATGCTCAATTCCGAGCAACCGGATTTCGTCGACATAATTACGCGACCGGATTCTCACCTGGCGCTGGTGACAGCAGCGGCGCAGCGTGGCATTCCCATTATCTGCCAAAATGCCCTCGCGCCATCGTTCGCGGAAGCTCAGGAAATTGTGCAAGTAGTCGATTCTGCGGGCGTGCCGTTGATGGTGCATGAGAACTTTCGGTTCCAGTCGTGGTATCGTGAGATCCGTCGTCAGATCGACGCGGGAGCCATCGGCGATCGGCTGCATTCGATTTCGTTTCAGTGTCGCACGGGAGACGGCTGGCAACACGATGCTTACATGGAACGCCAGCCGTATTTTCGTGACATGCCGCGGTTGCTGATCTTTGAAACGGGTGTGCATTTTGTGGACACATTTCGATACGTGGCCGGTGAAATTGACGGTGTGTATGCGTCGCTGCGAAAGCTGAATCCGGAAATCGCCGGTGAAGACGCGGGCGTGGTGATGTTCGATTTCCAGTCTGGTGCCACCGGACTGTGGGATGCGAACCGCTTTAACGAAGCCGCGTCGGCGGATGCGAGTTTCACATTCGGAGAAGCGACCATCGAAGGCAGCGGCGGGACGATTCGCTTGGAATGCACGGGGCTGCAGCCGTTGGGTCAGCCGATTCGCAAGATCGATTATACGCTTCAGCGTCGAGGCTTCGCTGGCGATTGCGTTCTGTCCACTCAGCAACATTTCGTGGACTGCCTGCGTGCGGGGCGCGAGTTTGAAACCAGCGGGCGACAGTACTTGAAGTCGTTGGCGGTGGTCGAAGCTATTTATGAGTCTGCTGAAACCAAGACACCGCAGCGGAACTTGGCAGGAGATTCCGCATGCGAGTGATTGATCTGAGCCTGCCTGTTAACAACCGCATGCCGGGCGTCGATATTGCGGACGCCAAACGCTTGGAACGTGATGGCTGGAACGCCAGCACGCTGTCGTTGTATTCGCATTGCGGCACGCACATGGACGCGCCGTTTCACTTTTTGCCGGATGGAGCGACGCTGGATCAGCAGGATCTAAACGTTTGCGTGGGCTCGGCGACGATCGTGAATGTGGCGCCTGCGGCACCGCAACAGCTGATCACCGTCGCCGATCTGGGGGAGCTTGCTGATGACGTAGAACCCGGCGCGCGGTTGCTGTTTCGGACGGATTGGTACAAGCGTTGTGGAACGCCCGAGTATCGCGAATTGCTGCCGCGAATTTCCTTAGAACTTGCCGAATGGCTGGTTGAACACCAGGTGGCCCTGATTGGCGTTGAGCCACCATCTGTGGCCGACGTGAACAATATGCAGGAACTCACGGACGTGCATCAAACGTTGTTTCGCGGCAACGTGCTGATTGTCGAGGGACTCGCCCATCTGGATCAGATTCAGTCGGCAGAATTCGATTTCATTGCCTTGCCAATGCAGATTACCGGTGGAGACGGTTCACCCGTTCGCGCCATTGCGATCGAAAAGTCATCGTGAACATAACAACCTCACACCACAATTCTGCTCAGGCACCAGTGCTGGGCTGCATCGCCGATGATGTGACCGGCGCTACAGATTTGGCGACGAATCTGGTGCAGGGCGGCATGCGCGTGGTGCAGGTTGTGGGAATTCCTGATTCAGAATCGCTGTCGCAACTGCACGATGTCGACGCTGTTGTGGTGGCGTTAAAGACACGTACTGTTTCAGCCGAACTTACAGTCGAACAGTCGCTGGTAACGCTGCCTGCTTTGCAGTCCAGAGGCGTTTTACGGTTCTATTTGAATCAGCCGTCTAAAGAAGCCTTCCTGCATGTTTCGATGTATCGCTCAAGACCGAACGAACAAGCCATCGTGCATTTGCATTCCACGCATTCGGTCGCCGTATCGTGTCTAGACGGGATCGACCATACGAACACGCTGCCATCGATCACCGCGTATTATGATGTGATGCGCGTCGGAACGCTGCCGTTGATTCCGTACTTTGCTCCGGGAGGCGAACAACTGGCCGCTGCGGTCGAACAAGCGGCGAAGTTATCGAAAGCCGTTTTGTTGTCGAATCAGAGCCCGGTCGTGTCCGATAAACATCGCCACTTTTGAATTTCACAAGTAAAAACGCGAGTTTGAACGGAGTGATTTTCCGAACGTCCCTTCTCCCCCTCGGGGGAGAAGGTGGCCGAAGGCCGGATGAGGGGCCCTTGGTAGGTGACGGCCGCAATAGCCAATGAAACGTCGAACAGAAACCCCTCACCCTAGCCCTCTCCCCGAAAAAGGGGAGAGGGGACAAGCACAGACTTTGCTCGCTTCGCGAACAAAAAGTGGCGCTGTCCAGCTAAGGCTATTTCAAAATCAAAAACTTAGGACTGGCCCACGAATACCATGTGTGTCGTCGATGCTCTTGTTCCGAGCGATTGAGTCCCCGCGGGACAGCAGAAGATCGATCACAGGCAACGTCTGTCGTCCCTCCGGGACTGAAATGCGAAATCTCAAATCTCAACACTGAAAACCGAAAACCATGCCGATGCCCACCTCTTATCGAATCGCTTTACTTCCCGGCGACGGGATTGGCCCGGAATGCATGGATGCCACGCGTCTTGTGCTGGATCGCATGGTGGCGGATATCCCCGGCCTGAATTTGACCTTTACGTCGCATCATGCTGGCGCTCAACTGTACCGGGAAACTGGCGAAACGCTGCCAGCCGTCGTGCTGGAAGACTGCGTCGCCGCGGATGCCGTTTTGTTGTCGGCCATTGGACTGCCCGACGTTCGCCAGCCCGATGGGACTGAGGTTCAGCCGACGATGATGGTTGGACTCCGGCGTGCATTGAATGTGCATTCGGCCGTTCGCCCGGTCAAACTGTATCCGGGTGCTCCCTGCGTTTTAAAAGACACCGGGCCGGGCATCAATTTCGTTGTCATCCGCGAAAATCTGGAAGGGCTATTCGCATCCTTTGGCGGCGGCAGCAAAGTGGGTAACGAAGTCGCGACCGACACAATGGTGGTGACTCGCAAAGGCACTTCGCAAGTTTCCGATTTCGCTTTTCGATTGGCACAGCGTCGCAACGGACGTCCCAGTGATGGAAAAAAGATGGTCACATGCGTCGACAAAGCCAACGTGTTTCGCAGCTTGGCATTCTTTCGCGAAGTCTTCTTTGACGTTGCGAAATCCTATCCGGACATTCATAGCGACGCCGTCTACGTCGACGCGATGAGCCTGTACATGGTGCAGAATCCTTGGGATTTTGACGTACTGGTGATGGAGAATCAATTCGGCGACATTCTGTCCGATCTGGGAGCCGGCTTAGTCGGCGGGTTAGGCCTCGGGCCTTCCGCAGAAATCGGTGATGAGCACGGATTGTTCCAGCCATCGCATGGAACAGCCCCTCAACTGGCCGGAAAAAACGTCGCCAACCCGCTGGCCACAATTCTGTCGGCCGCCATGATGCTAGACTGGTTGGACGACAAACATCACGACAACGTGTGCCTCGAAGCCGGAACGGCGCTCGAAGCAGCCGTCGCTGAATTACTGAGGGTTGGAGACATTCGCACTCCAGACCTTGGCGGCCACTCTTCAACAACGGAAGTCGCCACAGCGGTGGCCGATCTTTCGGTCGTGGCCGCGTCTTAGTATCCAGTAGAACAACAATTGCTCCATTGTGGGCGGTGCCGTCACGTCGACCGGTCGTCGTGTCAGAAACCCCATGATCGCCACCCATTCCGTTTCGGTGAAGTACGCCGTGCAGGGCGATGAACTGTCGTGGCGGGTCGCACCCTTGAGATATTCCACTCGCCAAGCGACCACCGTGAGCATCGAAAAGGCTCGTAGGTAGCGATCCAGTGTTTCGTATTTCATGTCCTCCATCTTCAAGCCACTCTCGAGCGTTTTGAAATACAGCTCCACCGACCAACGAACACAATATCCCACCAAAACTTGGTTGATTTCTTCCACTGAACTCACCGGAAACGTCGTCAACAGGGCCCATTGAATTGCAGCTTCTCCCGCCGGCGGTTCCCCAAGACAATCGCACGTCGATTTTTTTCCTAGCGGTTTGATTTTTGCGTGAATCGTCTTCTGCTCGAGTGGCAAAATCGTTTTGCCGTTTTTGGTGAACCAGAAGGGGAATCGCAGTGATGCAATCGAATGGATACTTTGAATTTCTGACACACTTCGTCGATTTGGAAGACCCTCGCGAGGATCGCGGCAACAACCATTTGCTGATTGATAGGGTGGGACTCGTGCTTTGCGGCACAATCTGCGGGGCGAAGACTTGGGCGGATATCGAACGCTTCAGCAAAGCTCATCAGGCCTTGGTTTGAACAGTTCCTCGAACTGCCGTTTGGCATTCCTGCTCACGACACGTTTGGTCGGGTGTTCCGCATTCTTGACACCGAACAGATTTTTGACGAACACGAAACGACCGGCTTTGCGGCGAAGACTGTTCGTTGTTGCACAACAACCAAACACAATCGCACTCGCGAAGAAACCCGAACCTGCATGGTGTGTCCGGCTCCGGCAGCGTTACGAAGGAAGTGGGCTGGTTTGAAAACGATCGGGCGAATGGACCGCAAGCGAGTTCTCAGCGATGGCACGATACAAACAGAAACGTCGTACTGCATCAGCAGCCTGCCGCCGCAAGTGCGACCTCACGCACACCATCTTCGAGAACACGGGAGCATCGAGAATACACTTCACCACACTTTGGATGTCACATTTGCAGAAGACAACAGTCGCATTC
>JBDNHJ010000343.1:0-12082 GCA_041688835.1 Fuerstiella sp. | reverse complement strand
GGAAGGATTAGGATTTTTCTTCCGTGATTGGAGACACTTCAAGAGCCTCTCGTTGAAGCTGTGGCGGTTCCCAGTTCAGCAGTTCAATGAACCGCGACCAAAGCTCTTTAATCTGAACAGGCGACGTCGCCAGCCAGACTGTGTCGAGCAATTCTTCCTTTTCTTTTTGCAGTTGGAGAATCCTCTTTCCAAGGGGTTCCGATTCCATCAATTCACGCTGATGGACCTTTGCTCGTCGTTTTACGGCTTCGGTAACTTCGTGTGGGAAATACCCGCCACCGTACCCTTTATCGAGGCACGATCTGCCGATTGCTTTTAGCATCTGCTTATACAGATATTCCAGGTGTCGCTTGCGGTCCTTAATTTCTTCTTCAGTCTTCCGAAGCTCGCAATGCAGCTCATCAAGTCCCAGCGATTTTCTTGCCTTCTTTTCCGCCTCCTCATCGATTCGTTGGCGAAAGCTTGGATCTTCGTTCGATTCCAGTTCATCAATTGCGTGATCGATTCGACGTGCGATTCGCTCCCGCCAGTGGTCTTTTTCTTTGATGGTGATTCCCATTGTTTTTCTCCTTTGTTGTTTTATCGGCGTCCGGCATCGCCGTGAATTTGCGTTGGTAAACCGGCCTGCCAGAGACCACCCCAAACCGATCACAGCAAGTCAAGGTGGAGTCTTTCGCGCAGCGAAAGCAGCAGAGAGGACCAGAGCGAAGCGTCGGGACGAACGGACCTTGATGCTGTGACACAATCAAAGAAGCCGCAGACAGGACACTTCATTTCATTCCGTTTTAACTGTCGTCGCTGGTAGTCAACGAAAGTCGGAAGTAGGATCGTGAGAATTCGTTCACCGAAACAGGAGAGAAGCCAATGCTGCGCGGCGTCATCATTTCGAACATTCTTTGCGTCGTCCCGTCAACCTGTTTGGCACAGTGGGACGTACCTTTGGTTGAACCCACCAATCGTTCTCAACCGGTCAAATTCGAAACGGCGAACGTCTTCAGTTTCTGCCAGCAGGACGAGTCGATTGCGTACGTGCCGGCAAACAACCACGCATCGGTACATCAGTTCGTTCCGACCGGAGCTTCCTCACCGAAGCCCATTGAATTTTCAGGCGACGTAGAGCTTCTGTCATGTTCTCCCGACGGAAAAACACTGGCCGCCCTCGTGGAGAATGAAGTCCACTTCGCGAGTCGGGCGTCGCGTGAGTCGAAGCCAGTCGTCGTGCCGATTTCGTCCGAGCTGGAGGCGCCTTCTGAATTCAAGTGGAGTGCGGACTCGAGAGTCCTGTTCGCAATACGAAGTGACTCGCCTGCATCCGTCACCAGAATCGTTTTGGATCAATCCGAGCCTGAACAGGACATCTCGATTGGAAATCGCATCTACACTTGTTTCCCCAACTCGACAGGGGAATTGTTTGTCGCGTTTACCTCGGAAGAGGTGGAGATCTGGCGTAACGGAGAGAATGAAAACAAGGTCGTCAACGGTCACTCAAGAATTTCGTCTGGCTCGCCGGATGGCCGATTCGTCGCTTTCAACGCAGACGACAAACTTCAAATCTGGACTCTTGATCCGCTTGGTAAAGGAGCGACGGTCGAAGCGGATGATGCAAAATGGATTCATTTTTCAGCCGACGGAAGACAGCTCCTAATCTCTGAAGTTGACGACAAGGCGAGGTGTTATGCAGTTAGCGACGATGGTCAGCTCTCGCTGAATCAGGAGTACAAATCCTCTGGGCTTTGCTGGCTCTCCGACGATGGAACACTCGGAGCTTGTTCCAGCTCCAGCAAGACATCGCGATTGATGCGTGTCTTCAACTGTGAAGCTAAAGCGGAGATAGAGATTCCCATTATGGCGAAGTCTGGCGGAAACGGTGGTTTCGATCCGGACATCTCAGCGCAGCAAATCCAGATATCGAAAAATGGTGTATGGGGTTTGGTCGAATGGCCCGCCGGACGGTTGGAGTTGTTTGACGTTCGCTCACAGCTTTCCATTTGGGGATGCCGCGTACCCGAGCTTGCACACGTGTGGTTGGTGGCCAATGGAGACAGGCTGTTCACGATGGACAAGTTCGGAAGCCTACAATTTCATGACACGATCAAGGGGAGAGTCCGCCGCCATGCAGTCAACGTCGTGTCAGACCCACAAGTACAAGAGCGGCTTCGTGACACGGCTTTTCGATTTCAATGGCTTCCGAACGGAAAACACTGTGTCGTATGGTGCGGACCGACGCTGCGTGACTTTGTCGTTATCGAGACGGCCACGCAAAAAATCGTTGGCAGGGTGAGGGATTCGGAGGACACCAAGGGGAACGTTCGAGCGTGGCGTCCCTCCGATGATGGTTCGGTCGTATGCGTTGTGAAAGATGAAATTGAGTTGTTGCGGACGGGATTTCAATCGCAGGAACTCAGGCAAGCCAATAACTTCGGACGTTTTCACATGACGGTGAAGCCATTTCGAGCGAAAGAATTGACACATGGAATCTATGACACTAAGTCCGGCCAGAAGCTTCGAACTCTTCGATGGAAGTACGTCGTCGACGACTCGTTTCTGAACTGGGCACATATTTCGCCTGATGGAGAGTTATGTGCCTTGGTAGCCCGCCGATCGGATGGCGACGGAATGGGCGTCGAAGTCCGGTCAACGCAAACCGGCGAGCAGGTGTATGCGATTTCGCTGGGCGACTCGCGCGTGAAGCGTGCCGACTTTACGCGAGATCAAAAGGGAATGTGGATTGTCACTCAATATGAGTTTATGCGACTCGGCTTCAAAAACAAAACGCTCACGCCGTTCCTGACAGACTCAGAGACTCATACCGAACCGGTCGAACACGATCCCAAGTGTCCAACTCCGCTGCCGGATTCAAAATGGCAGACAACCCGGTTTGCATCATTTGCAGAGTCGGATACTGGGTGGATTGCAACGGGACATGCTCGCGGCTTTGTGAACATCTGGAGCGTTCAGGATCAGAAACGATATGCCTACCTTCGTTGTGGAACGGAGTCCGTCGAGGCGCTAGCGTTCTCTCCAGACGGCAAGTATCTCATGTCGTGGTGTGCAGATCGAAACCAGTTGCAGGTCACTGACGTGTCGTCCATCCTTCCTGCAGCCCCACCAAAACCCATGGGCGGTCAAGACGTAGACTTTGATTTCTAGCTGAGACTCAATTGTCAGTGTGCGCGTTAGAACAACTTGATGTTGTTGCGGATTCTGTGCTGAACTTCTTCGAGCGCCTCTGACAACGCCAATTCGATCTCGTGGTAGTTCTCCTTAGTTGAAGCCGTAACGGTTATTTTGAGACCGCGTTCCGAAAAAAACACCTGATGTATTCCCGTGCGAGACGTGGCTGCTTTCTTGCCCCGTCGCTGTTTGATCTGTTGGACGGTTTTCGCGTGCGACAGTTTCCCCGAGGCTGCTTGGGTGGCCAACTTGGTCTGTTGTCCGTGGTCGTCTAGCTTGCTGATTTCATAAGCCGATGTTTTTGGAAGCGTTCCGGCATCGACTTGCCGCTGAACTTCCAACGGCAGGTCAAGTAGTGCCAACGATCGGCTGACTCGTGACGTGGTCACGCGAAGGGCTTCAGCGACTTGCTTCCCATTCCAGCCGTTGAGTTCCATCAGCGACTGATAAGCCTTGGCTTCTTCCAACGGCCTGAGATCTGTGCGAAGAAGGTTTTCCACGAGTTGTTGCTCTCGTAATTCGCCTTTTGTCAGTTCGCGATCCACAAAGAAACAATCGATGGTGGGGAGCCCCGAAGCTTTCGTTGCCCGCCAACGACGTTCGCCTGTAACGATGATCCATTTTTCAATTGTGTCATCCCAGCGAACGCGAATGGGATGAAGCTGTCCGTGAGCGCGGATGCTGCCGGCGAGTCGTTCAATATCAGCATCATCAAACTCGGTTCGAGGTTGGTTTGGATCGGGAGTGATTCGATCAACTTCGACGGAGCCAAACGTTCGCAATGGTCGCCGACCAACATCTTTCGCCGACGAGACAGGACTGAGCTGGACGGACCGTGAATTGCGTCGTAGGCCCATGGATTCATCAACATTCAGACTGACTTCTTCGAGTGCATTTCTTGTGTTTGCCATTTGCTATGCGATCCTACGCTTACCTTCATTCACACTGATTCGGTCAAGAATCTCACGAGCAAGGCAAAGTGTCAATTTTGCTGCCTTCGACCGGGAATCGTGGAATGCGACGGGACGGCGACGTGTCAACGCGACCTTGAATGCTGCCGCTTCCGTGATGACGGTCTTCATCACCATTTCGCCGTACATCTCTCGTAGCTTCTGCTCATACATTCGGTGAACCAGCAATCGCTTGTCACAGCGTGTAATCAGGTGTCCCAACTGACGAAGCTTCGGGTTTAACTGCCGCGCCTGTTCGACACACTGATGCACCGCTCGCAGCCCCTGCGTGCCGAAATCCTCCGGCGGCACTGGAATCAGCACGTAGTCAGCGGCGATCATCGACGTCCAGCTACAGCGATATAAGTTTGGCGGGCAGTCGATTAGCACGACGTCGAAGCCAGTCTGCTCCGCCAAGAACTCGCGAATTGCGTATTGCAACATCCCGGTCGTCTCCGGTTCCGCGATATTGAAAGGTGCGAGCGTCTGATTTGCGGGGCAAATGGTGATCCGGTCAAACTGAGTCGGACGGAGCAAATGGCCTTGTGACTCGAAGGCACTGTTCTCATCGAACAGCATTGCCATCGTTTCTCGGCTGCTCAATGATTCGACGAACTCCGATCCGAGAAATCCCTGGCTCAATGAGCCCTGCGGGTCCATATCCAGCAACAGGACGTTCAAACCGATTTCGGCGAACGCTCCCGCAAGATGAAAGCAGGTCGAGCTTTTTCCACAGCCGCCTTTCTGATTGATGAGGCAAAACGTGGTTGCCATATTCCTCCATGAAAATTGCAAGTTGCAATTCCGGACAAGTGCCCGAAATCCTTCATGGAATGGTCGCACGGCTTCATGAAGGTCGTCAAGAACTTTTGTACTCCCAATCAGGAACCACCAGCCGTCAGAACTGCTGCTGGTGGCATTCTGTGAATTCGTGCTACGAACTTCGAGGGAGTGAAGGCAATGGAACGTTCAGAAGAACACAGCGGAAATAGCCGAACGGGATTCGGCCAACTCAGTCTGGTCGAGCATTCCCTGTGCCCGCTCGACCGCAAAGCATCACTCGTAGACAACCTTCACCATCAAGCCGAATACCGTTTCAGCGACGCAAATCGAAAGCGGCGAACTGCCAAAGCCAGAGTGTTCAGTCCGCTTGGCCTTTCTGCCAGCGATGAGATCTATCTATGGGGTTTGCTGGCCCTCACGCTCTCTCAGCCTGACGATCGGTCGGATTTGATAGCCACACCTCACTGGTGCCTGAAACAGCTTGGCATTGTCAATGCTGGCTCCGGTCGGGGTGGTGAACAGTACCGTTTGTTTCGCGAAGCCCTGCGACGTCTGTCCGTCACAAGCTATCTGTGCGATGCGTTTTATGATCCGGTGCGAGCCGAACATCGGGAAGTCAGCTTCCACTTCTTCAGCTACAGCCTGCCGATGAACCCTGCATCGTCACGAGCTTGGCGACTATCGTGGGACCAGACATTTTTCGAGCTGGCAAAGCATGGATCTAGCTTTCTGCGATTCGACCTCGACTTATACCGTGGTCTCGACTCTGCCACACGACGGCTGTTTCTTTTAGCTTCCAAAATTTTCCACCGGCGAGCGACGCTGCCACAGTTCGATCTTCAGTATCTTGCGGTGGAAGTCCTGGGATTCTCCGCTGACGTTGCGAAATGTGATCTGAGAATGAAAGTGCTGCGTTGCCTGAAACGGCTGCATGCTGCCGGTGTCGTCTGTGATTTCCAAGTGGAACGAGTTGGCAAGAGCCACTACGTGGTCAACGCACGACGTGGACCGTACTTCGACCGCGACCCGACTTCCGGTTCTCAGGTGCGGTTGTTGCAACCGGTTCAGGACACGCTTGTCGGATTGGGGTTTGACGTCGGGGCAGCTCGTGGCCTACTGCGCCGATATTCCCCTCGCCTGCTGGAAGAATGGGCTGATATCACTCAGGCAAAGATCGACCGTCAGGGACAAGGTTCGTTTCGACGTTCGCCGATGGCCTACCTCGTCGACTCGGTCAGCAAAGCCCATCGCGGAATGCGTACGCCGCCCGATTGGTGGCATGAAGTTCGCCGAGAAGAGCGCAAGCAAGCGGATCTGTCTGACGAAAGCCGAAAGCTGTTTAGACAGATTCGGACTGAGCTTTTTAGCGGTTCCCCAGGCAAACCCGCAAAGACTGCGACCGGAGTTTCTGCTGCCGGCGACATTCTCAAGACCATTCCCTAAGCGGTCAATCGACTTCGTAAATTTCCGAAGTTCAAACCCATTCGAAGTTCATATTCCAAAAGCGATTCCTTTGGTTGTACCAGTAGTACTTTGTACAAGTACTTTGGTGGCGAAGAATGTTGCAGACCATATTCACTGAATGTTGAAAGCTTGCAGGCAGTTGCGTTAACACACCAGTTGGCCGATCAGGCGAAAACACGACGCGGACTACACGCATCAACGCCTGTTCTACGATGCCAGCTACACGCATTCGGACAGAATTTTTCCGACGCCAACTACACGCCTCCGAAAAAGTTGTCCACAGCCGATCGGCGATTGCCGCGAAATGTTCTGACGATGCTGAGAAATGGATCGTTACAGATCGACGGTCCGTCAAACACCGTTTAGTGCTTCGTGCATCGGCAAACTGGATTCGCCTTCATCGACAGCAAAGTTGCAATTCCACATCGGTACGGTAATCAATTCGTATTGGTCGGGAATCGGATTCCCAACCATTGCTGTAAAGGACGTCAAACGCGTTGCTGCAAGTGAGCTGCGATTTCGGTTCGCGAGTAGTGATACGCATGACAAACATCAGTAGGCAATCGCACCTGGTAAATCTGAATTCACCATTCAGGCTAAGGGAACAGAGTTAACCTCCTGTTACGCGGTTGGCCCGTAGAGCTGGATGCATCGAGAGGTGCTTGTCCAGTTCGACGGAGGCTTCGTCGAGTAATCCGGTTTCGACTGCTGACATTTGTACGTCAGTAGATGCGTAGACCGAGTAATCCGACGATTCGATCCGATGCAAATCGGTCCCACAAGGACTGTGTGTATTGACTCATTCGATGCACGCTTGCCTTGGGCGGGGGCGATGCGGAAACACCTTGACGCGTTCTCGTTGAACGCTTTGAGGCCGCTATTTTTCGAAACAGGTGAGGTACTTTCTGATGAAGAAATTCACGAATGGAAAGATGCGTAATCCTGTGCAGGGGGTTCGGGGTCAACGACCTCGTTCAACCTGCCCGGCGTGGGGAGTTTCGAGTCTGGCGACAGACCGAACCGCAGGCGACTTACTGCGGCGATCGTTGGCAAATCCAACGACGGCGAATAGCTCAACTACGAAAGGCCCGCGAGGGCTTGCCGGTGAACTTTGCGGAAGACGCTGCCGAGCAGCGAACGACTTTGGTTGGTGGGTAAGAGGGTGCTTCTACGTTCGGCTCTCAGAAATGATTGCGACGTTGCCAACCGCAACTTGCAATCGAAACTATGCCGGTTCTGGCGAACTGGACATACAACCAAATTCCCTCCCGGTCACACGGGATAGCGACGTGAGCCGCAAGGTGAAGAGAATAGCTAACGCAGGAAGCTCTATGGCAGCCGGAAGGTTACCGGTGCTTGGCAGTGGTTCGCCGAGTGATTTAAACGCCGTAGAGTGGGAGTGTGGTCTGATTAGAAGTCGAGAAGCCAGTCAGCGGGAGCTTTCTGTGCGACTTGAGCGATGGCTGTGCAAGGCAGTGCAGTCTCGTTGGCGTGATCGGGTGGTGCCGAGAACTTTGCCACAACGAAAGGACTGACGGGCAGCTTATGCGGTTGGTGTTGGGCATTCGTACGGGAACAGTCGCAATTGCGATTCGCTTCTGTGCGATGCCGGCACTCCGCTGAAATCTGCTGATGATTTTGTGTTGTCGACCGAAACGATTTCAGTCGGCATTTCTTGGAAGGACGCAAGCGGTCACACAAGACTTGTGCGGGAGCACGAGTGTTCTGTGGCGATGACTTTACGGCAGTACCGGGAGTGCGTCTGCACTTCAGTGGTTCTGTCGGAAGGTTGTTTGTGTGAAGGGTTGTATGCATTGGCGTGGCACAATACTTGAATGTAGTGGTGCGTCAGCAAACAACTCTGCAACGGTGTTTCTGCTTTCTGAGCGTCGATCTCATTGATCTTCGTGCAGTTCAGACACCTGAGCATACTCGCAAGCGTTTTTTTCTTAGAACGGCTCTTGGAACCTGTGCCGTCGCACAAACAGGTTCCACTTTTTGCTTGCCAGTAATTCGGAGCATGAGCGTTTGAAGCAGTATCGAGCAGCAACATCATCGGTGGAAGGATTCGTTCAGCAGATTGCTTGCTGTTATCTGCGACATGGGTATTGGTTTTACGTGACCGGTAGGATACCGCATACAAAAACGCCCACCACCGTCGATGAAAAGTTAATCGCGAAATACGGAATCGCAGTCAGCGAATCGACCCGTGCCCGCCGCAAGAAAGCGGGCCGTTCAAACCTGCAATACATTCGTCATGAATCGACGTTTGTGATTCTCGCAACGAAAGGCGAACACAAATTCTTTGCCGATGAAGCCAACCTGATTCGCGACATTCGCCGAGTTCCGATTCGCTACGCGGGCTATGCGATCAGCTACAAACCCGGTGGTCGGCTCAAAAACGGCCAGAACGACGACAAGTGGCATTCACACGTTCAGATCGACCGCGAGCAATACCTCGATCTGAAAGCGTGGTTTGCCGAGCGGGCACTTCGAGAATCACCGGAAAGGCTGATCGCCGCATTCCAGAAGCTACCGATTGCTCCCTATGCCCCGGTGCGGAGGCAATTGCTGATGATGCTGAAGGAGGTGAATAGGGTCCGCAAAATTACTGGCCGCAAACCACTTGACAGTGCCTTTTTGCCGCTGCGGCGGAAGGTTGTCAGACCGTTTGCGGCACAGGCGACGGCAACGGAAAACGCGTAGCGGGGAGTCGCGAAAACGACCGGAGGCCGTACCGCTCGGCACGAATCAATTGGCTTCCTGCCAAATCAGCTGCCGTTGCTTGCTGACTATGTGGCGAACCAACCGTTTTCGCGGTAGAAATATGTGTGGCCGTTTCTTGGCTTCAACCGCAAGGCATTGAATCCTGCCTCTGGAAGCGACGTCATTATGCAGCGGTACCAACTTGGGTGGTTTTCAATGGAGTAAACCGATGCCGGGAAGTTTAGATTACAAAAACTTGCTTATTGAACTGGGTTCCAGTCAGTTTCCCACTCTCAGACCAGCGCAGTTGAACGCTCTCGGTAACTACGCCTCTGCATATACGGACAAAAGCGATGTTGCGATCGAGCTGCCAACAGGTGCAGGAAAGAGCCTTATTGCCCTGCTAATTGCTGAAGCTTGGCGAAGGGAGGGCAAGCGAGTTGCAATTTTGACTGGGAACAAAACGCTGGCCCGGCAAATGGAGCAAGAAGCGAACGACTTGGGGCTAAATCCGATCTTGATGGAAGGACGAGGAGTTGATATTCCGGCTCGATCCAAACGCAGATATCATCGCTGCAATGGTATCGCGATCATGAACTACTGGGTGTACTTCAATCAGAACCCTGTGATTGATCCGGCTGACTTACTCTTTATGGACGACGCTCATCTTGCGGAGCATTGTTTGCATTCGCTGTATTCGGTTTCAATTGATCGAAACACCCACAAGGCTCTGTACCTCTCACTCGTCAACGAACTACTAAATCGCTATCCCGAGTACTCTGTTTTGCGTGACGCGGTGGATGAAAATTCACCACATCGAACCCCGACCGAGTTGATGTCGTTTCTTGACCAAGCCGCCATCTCGGAGCGGTTTGCTGAAATCGTCGACGCCTCATCCGAGTTATCTAGCGATGCTGATTTGAAATTTCGATGGAGGCGTATTCGCAATCAGATTGACGAGGCGAACTTGTATTTATCGACGCAGACACTTTGGCTGCGACCTTACGTGTACCCACTGACGACTAATGAACACTACTCGCAAGCGCAACAAAGAATTTGCATGAGTGCCACGGTGGGTGATCCTGCCGACTTGGCACGACGGCTTGGGACACACCCTATTGAACGGTTAGACGTCGATAAGACTCTAGCGAATGTGACGCAAGGTCGTCGGTTGATTGTGATGAATCGCATTGAGGACGAAGATATTCCCAAGCGACTTGCAGTTGCAATTTATGCTGCATTAACCGTCCATCCGAAGTCGATTTGGCTTTGTTCTAGTCTTGTAGAAGCAAAGCGATTTCGCGATATCGTTTCCGATTGGCTAAACAGCAACAAAATGGTTGGGCACCCGAACTGGGTGTTGTCCAGCCTCGGTGATGAGATTGATGAATTCAAGGCGGCTCCCACGGGGCACCTCTTCGTAGGTGGCCGATTTGACGGAATGGATTTCAAGGCGAGCGAGTGTCGACTTGTTGTGCTGGCAACATTGCCACGAGCAATCAACTCTCAAGAAGAATTCTTCACCGCCTACCTGCGAGACGCTGGCTTCATGCTTCGCCGATTGAATCATCGAATTATCCAAGCTTTGGGACGCTGTAATCGGGCGGAGGACGATTTTGGCGTCTACGTGCTTGCGGATCGACGGTTCGCAACTCACTTCGGTCGAGATAGCAATCGACAAGGCATTCCAGCCAACATCAAGGCTGAAATTGATGTGGCCGAGAATGCAACTGAATTGAGTGAAAGCGACCTCGCAGAACAAGTCGCTGCTTTCTTAAACGGCGATTTTGCAGACTTCGATGCAGAATTGAAGGAATGCCTGGAAGATATCGACACAAACAATGGAGACGTTGATTTGGCATCGAGTCTCACAGCGGCTGATGAAGTGGCTGGATGGGCAGCGCTTTTTCACAGCCAGAACTACAGTCGTGCTGCCGATCGATTTGAGCGAGCCGCAGACACCGCGTCGGAATCAAAGCTTCAGGAACTATCGGGATTCTTGAGACTCAACGAAGCAAAAGCTCGCTTTCTTGGCGGACGACAGGGCGATACCGTGAACGAGCAACGTGCGATCGAAACCTTTCAACGAGCCGTAGATTGTGGCGCGAAAAGCGGGTGGTTCAATCGTCTCCGTAGCAGCCTAAATCGTTTTCAATCCTCAAACACAGTAACTACAAGAGTCAACGTCGACTATCCGTTGCAGGTTGTGCATGCCTTTGATGAACTTCTCGAAAACGTAGGGCCGAAAGGACATCGTTTTGAGAAATGGTGTGAAACGCTCAGCGGCCAACTGAATTCCGATAATCACAAAGAATTCCAGAAGGGGCTGCAAAGGCTTGGCGACATCCTGGGATTTACTGCCGCACTTCCAGAGTACGGGGCTTCGACCGATTGCCGATGGCGTGGCATCTTTGGAAACGTCCTAGAAATAATAACCTTTGAGGCGAAAATTGAGCATGAAGCAGGGAACGCAATTACGCCGTCCGCAGTAGGTCAGGCTCACAATCAAGCTTCGCGAGCAAATAGTGAATACTCGCATTTAGGCTACAAGGTCAGAGGAACCATAGTCACACATCTCCAATCAATAGATCCATCTGCTGAATCCAGCCTTTCCGGCATTAAGATCGTCCAACGAGACGCGATCGTTTTCGTTTGGGAACGGCTCAAAAATGTTCTGAGCGAATATCGTAGCAAGTGGGATTTAGAGCATGTGGCGACTCGGCAGGCGGCAGCAGATCAGGTTCTCGCAAAACTGCCAAGCGCAGGATGGTTTACTGGAGCATTGGATAAGCCACAGGTATGGATTGGCGCGAATGACTTGCTGGAAGCCTGGCCGGACTGAAAAGGGCATTGTTGACGTGTGGCGACGTCGATGAACGTGGTTGCGTGAGTCAAGCTCGCTCAATGCTCCGAAGCAATTTATCGAAGCCATCGTCATCCAGATTGGCAATTTTCATGAAGACATCCGGGCGTTCGGCAAGGCGCCGACGAAGCTGATGAGGGAT
>JBDNHJ010000342.1:0-7089 GCA_041688835.1 Fuerstiella sp. | reverse complement strand
CATCTGGGTCATGAACTTGCGGCTTCGCTGCGACCAGATCATCCCTACGAACAGTGGATCAAGACCTATGCCGGGGACGATTTCGGGCAGCTCTGTGCGCGACTCGAATCGCTGCTGGACGAAATCGCATCGAACAGTCCAGCAGTTCATGACGCCTATCGTTACGCGATGCAATGCGAATTGGATTTCTTTTCGGCTCCGATGGAGAACACACCATGATACCGGTTGCTTTGACAATCGCGGGTTCCGATCCGTCTGGAGGGGCTGGGCTTCAAGCCGATCTGAAAACGTTTCATCAGTTCGGCGTGTATGGCACAAGCATTGTCACGCTGCTGACCGTTCAGAATACACTGTCCGTTTCCGCCATCGAGATTCTGGACAGCAACTTCGTCCTCGCGCAGCTCGACGCGGTCCTGGACGACATCCCGCCGCAGGCCGCTAAAGTCGGAGCGTTGGGAAGTGTGGCCAACATTAAAGCACTTGCCGAGAGAGCAAAGTCGTTTTCGTTTCCACTCGTTCTCGATCCTGTCATGGTCAGCAAACACGGCGACTCACTGATCGACGATGACGCGGTCAAGATGCTTGCCACGCAACTCTTGCCCGCTGCGTTTCTCGTCACACCAAATATTCTCGAAGCGTCGAAACTGGCCGCAATGAAAGTCAACGGCGTGCGCACGATGGAACAGGCGGCTGCCGTTATTGCGCGGCAGGGCGCGAAGCACGTGCTTATCAAAGGAGGCCATCTCGGGGCAGATGCTGTTGATGTATTATGGACTGACGGCCAGACGCTCAGACTTCCAGGCGAACGAATCGACACGCAACACACGCACGGCACGGGCTGTGTTCTTTCCGCCGCGATCACAGCGCGCCTTGCCAGCGGCGACGACGTCGTCACGGCCGTGACTGCGGCAAAACGATTTATCACCGAGGCAATCCGAACCAGCCCTAGCTTGGGCAATGGTTACGGACCGGTCAACATGCATGCTACGGTGGAGTCGTGATCACCAGTACCGCTGTATCACAGTGCCGAATCTTAAAGAACACCATCACCAGTCGCAAACTGCTCCAGTCGTTTCGAGGTGGAAGAAGCATTGCCTCAGCAACGAACGACGTCGACCGGATTCCTCCGGTTTCCGTATTCTTTGAAAATCTGTGTCTGGTTCCAACCGAGAATCTGCATCAACGGTCAGACACTCTTCACTATCTTCTACGAAGACGACGTCCCAGAAAAATGGCAAGACGACATTGCTCTAAACGCCGAAATGGCTCCGCAGTGCCGGAACATCTGTGAGAAAAATGCCGCGTCGCAGTAGTACCGGGGCCACTTGACTTGTCGTTTTCGGCTTTCGAATCGCAGAGTCCGTGCATAGAATGGCTTGCACGCGGGCCACAGAAAACAGGCGGAAATTGATATGTCGATCGCAGATGTTCGGAATTCAGAAACGCATATTCCACCGTTGCAGCCGGGAGACCGTCTGAATCGGGCGGAATTTGAACGACGCTATCATGCCATGCCGGGCTGTAAGAAAGCAGAACTCATCGAAGGAATCGTCTACGTGCCCTCACCTGCTCGTCTCCGTCACGGAGAGCCTCATGGTCAAATCGTCACGTGGATCGGCATCTACGTTAACGCAACCCGTGGCACGCGATACGCCGACAACGCAACCAATCGACTTGACCAGGACAACGAACCGCAGCCCGATGTTGCGCTGTTCATTGACCCGGCTTGCGGCGGGCAGACTCGCATCAGTGATGATGATTACCTGACTGGCCCGGTCGAATTCGTGGCCGAAATTTCTGTGTCCAGTGTATCGCTCGACCGAGGTCCAAAACTGCGGACCTACGAACGGCACGGCGTGAAGGAATATCTGATCTGGCGAGTCGACGACAACCTGCTGGAATGGTACATCCTGCGCGACGATGGCTTCGAGCTAAAGCCGCTGCCAGACGACGGCATCTACCGCAGCGAAACGTTTCCGGGACTGTGGCTAAATGCGGTCGCCATGCTGCAACACGACGGCAAGGTCGTGATGGACGTTCTGAACGAAGGGCTGCAATCAAGCGAACACGCTGCCTTCGTCATTCGCCTTGAAGAACATCGGCAACGTTCATCGTAGGTCCGTATTCAGAGAGACTCGGTCATTGGGGACAAGCAGGGGTGCCACGGATTTCATGGTTCCTGATGGCCCTGGGTGAGTCTGATCAACAAACCGGACTCCCGGTTTCGGACGACGCGGACGGAATCGAAGTTCCACGACGCAAAGAACCGAAACGGAAATTCATCAAAACAGATATTGACGATTCAGGAATTCAGATTACTCTGAACATGGAGTGCGAATGGCGACCCCAAGTTGAATTTGTGAGAACGGGCGGAAACAGTCCAATCGCTGGACATGGGCAATCATTCAGGAAATGGAGGCTAAGCGACTCAAAGACACATCAACCAAGCAACGCTAAGCAGTGATTCTGACGTGGTTTCGTATTTCATTCGAAAAGGAAACGAGAGATGGCATTCACTCATTGGTTTGAAACTCAAGTGGAGCGAATCGTTGTTGCGTGGCGGCAGAATGGCCTTGCGTTTGTGGGTTGGACAAACGGCCGTATGCGAAGGCGTCGACCATTCCTGATCGAGTCTTTGGAATCGCGAGCTTTGCTTTGCTTTGCTGTGCGCGTGCATGGGCAGTCCTCCGGTCTTTGACTCATCAGGATATTCGTTCGGCGTTCTCGAAGATGCTTCACTTGTAGGATCAGTCCATGCGACTGATCCCGACAGTGACATCATAGATTATTCACTGTCGGGTTCGGATTCGGGTAACTTCAGCATCGACAGTAGCGGAAATATTTCGGCGTATATGCCCGACTTCGAAAGTCAGATCACGCACTACTTTGACGTGACCGTCACGGACATGATGGGAAACAGTGCAACGGCATCCGTTTCTGTGGTTGTGGGTGATGTGGACGAGGATCCTGTGTTCGATGCAGCAGCCTATTCGTTTGGCGTTCTGGAAGATGCCACCGTTGTGGGCACTGTGGTTGCGACCGATCCGCAGAATGACATCATTGACTATTCGCTGTCGGGGCCGGATGCGGGTAACTTCAACATCGACAGCAGCGGAATCATCACGGCGTACATGCTGGACTTCGAAAGTCAGGTCACTCACTACTTTGACGTGACCGTCACGGACATGATGGGAAACAGCGCCACAGTGCCCGTCTCAGTTGTGGTGAGCGACGTGGACGAGAATCCTGTGTTTGGCGCGCCTGTCGCACCGGCAACCGCATTCGAATTCACCATTTCGGAGATGGCACACAATGACGATGTCGTTGGTGGAATTCCAGTTTCTGACCCCCAGGATGATCTGTGTTGCATCGAAGTCTATGGAGGCGACATCAACGACCCAATGACATGAGTGTTGTCTGACGCGTTCAAAGCAACGGATGTCAACGGAACAGCGACGATCACCGTCAACAATGAATGGTCGCTCGATCACGAAACGAAAATTGTTCACAACCTGATCCTTCAGGCCGTTGATGCACAGGGAAATACGGCGACGACCGGTGCAACAATCACGCTAACGGACGAAGTTGAATGGGGAGGGATGGGAGTTTTCGTCGTGTCGTGGCCGGTGCTCAACCAACCGGCTCATCATACGGAGTTGCTGATCATTCCGCAGAATCAGGCCGCATATGAAAACGATCCGATTTTCGCGAATACCGCTTGGGTCGATCGGCAGGAGGTGCATTACACCACCGTTGGTGCCGAGGGTGCTGGTTTCCTTTTCAACACATTGGTCAGTAGCGTCAATAGGCGGACTATCAACGAAGATTCACGGACGAGCCGGGGCACGGTGTGGAGTGAGGACGAAGACGACTTGATCGACATGGTTTTCCAATTGGATGCCAACTACGACGACGACGACGACTTGAACTACGATTTTGTGCCGCAGCCGGGTACGAACGGTTATAACTCCAACAGTTACTTGCATGGACTGCTGAATGCTTTGGAAGCAGAGTTTAGTGCAAGTTGGAACGTTGACCTTGGCGGCCTTGATTTCCCGGGATGGAACAAGCCGTTACCACTGTCCGAATTCGGCGTGTAGAACGCGGGCCGTATCTGCGTTGTCGGAACTAGCACGTAAGCCGCGACCAGTCTTTTGCCCGAACTACCTCGACCGTGTTGGTCACGGTTCGAGCCAACAACGAAACACAAGCAGAACAGTGATGCGCAATTCTGTGATCCGCTGGGGACTGATTCTGGTGTGCGGATGCTTCGATGCAGCCGCAGCTCAGGACCATATCCGAAAACGGTACGAACATATTTTGAATTGGTTACCCGCTGATTCGGAATCCCTGACAGTATTAGATTGTCCGTGGCAGATTCCTACGGACGCTGACCGAAAGAATGACAAGAACCGAATTCGCCGTCCGTTCGATGTCAGTTTCCAGGATTTTCACCTTCGGCACATGTTCAACGGTAAACAACGCGAATTGCTGGCTGGAAAGACCATCAAACGTTGGATCTCGGCGGCGAAGGACTTTCACATCGCTCCGCCTCCCGTTGAAGCAGAAGAATCCGTCGTGTCGGACTCGTACAGCCTTCGATATACCGGCGTTCACATCATTGAGTTTGAGCCGGGCTCTGGATTTGCAGCATCAGAATTGCTGACGAATTTGCTGGAAACCCCGGCACAAGGCCTGTTTCCTGCGGCAGGAAAACTTGATGTGATGGGGCATGACGTTGTCGAGTACCCCGCGATGCATATGGCTGAGAACAGACCGCGAGGTGGTCGGGAAACAAAAGCGACGGCTCCGCTGATCGACACCTGGTTTTCGTTGACCTTCTGGGTGGCGTCTCCCAAGCCCAATGTTCTGATCGTGGCAACATCCAGGACGGTACTCGAAGAAACCTTGAAAGGAATTACGGCACCCTCACCAGCCGCCTTCCCGGTCGAGTCTGCGGAATGGAACGGCATTGATCCTAGGTCAAAAGTGTTTGGGATCAGACGTTTTCCGCGACCCAAGAATGCTTCGGATTTGAGTGACCTCAGAAGGTTCGGAGCGGATGCATCGGCGTTTACTTTTTCCATTGACAATTCCCAATCGAATGCAGTCATCTCCATTCATCGAGCCAATCCGCAGGCGCGAAGGCGGGTTGAAGGAATTCTGTTTGAGCATGTCGAGAACACATCCCGGAAAGTCACAAGCACTCCGGACGTGTTTCAGATTCAGCTCGACTGGAAAGATCCTGAAGGAAGCCAAAATGACCGACCTCCCGACGGACTCGCCTTCATTCTTCTCACCTGGCTTGGATACGCGGTTATGATTTAACGCCGACAAACGGTGAAGGTCTACCATGTGGCCCAACAACCAAAGAAAACATCAAACGCCAACTTGGGACCCGGCACTTTGTTGACAGCAGGATCCGATAGGCTCCAAAAACGTGATGTTCTCAGAGATCTTCTGGTCCATTTACGAAAGCGTTTGTGATGCATTTTCCTGGCTTGTCATTCTTGACTTGTGCGTGTCTGACCTTAGGTCCCATAGGATTAAGCGATGAGCCGAAGACGTCGCCCGCCAACAATGTCATTCGCTCAAATATCCAACCCTATATCGACTGGGTTCCCGATTCATCTGAGTCACTGGTCGTGGTTGACAAGCCCTATCGAATACCACAAGAACGGCCTCTAACCTCAACAGCGTTCGACGTCGACTTTCGCGAATTTCATCTCGCGCAGATGTTCGACAAAGTCACTCGGCAGAGCTTGGTTGGCAAGACGATCAACCTGTGGATCGGAGCGGGTTCCCAGTTTCGCCTGCCCGAATTTCCGAAGGAACCAGCGTTGGGAATTCCGGACTGCACGCTTCACTACGACGGCTGCCAGATCATCGTCTTCGATGCGGAGACCCCCTTGGACGTGTCAACGCTGTTTGCAAGCATTATGGGGCACGATGCCGACGCCGTGGTTAACGGTGAGACGCCACAGCGGCGGCAGCTGGGCGGATATGACACCGTCGAGTACGTCGCCACTCATATCGCGCCCCAACGCACTCGGCGGAGTCAAGAGACACCGGAGGTTTCGAAAAAGATCGATGACGCATTGGCGGTTCGATACTGGATCACTTCGCCGTCTCGAAATGTGCTGATCGTCGCGACTTCCCAAGCTGTGTTTTCCGAGACCCTTCGTAGAATCGGCGGTTCGGCCGGCGCCGCTTTTCCGGTGACGCTTCCTGAGTGGGCCTATTTCACCGGTCAGCCCCGCGTATGGGGGATGCGCCATTTTCAGGACAGCCCGCGTGCGACCGATTACAGCGATTTTCGCGGGACTCTTGACTTGGTGACCTCAGGATTTGCCTTTGAGATCGATTCCGAACGTGACACGGCCAGACTGACATTCGTTCATTGCGGGACCAAATCAGCAGAGACCCTTCGCAGTTACGCAGGCGCCTTGACTGATGCCGTTACTGAGGTAACTTCAGAGCCCGCTGGCACACTCGTCGCGGATCTCAATTGGTCGAAACCGTCGCCCCAGGTGAAAGCCGAAGTTGAGACGCAGCTCGCCTATTGGCTGGTGACGCATGTCGGGCACGCAGTGATGTTGTGAGGATCCGATTTCCGAACAGGCTGGACCTTCAGTCCCGGAATCTCACGCACCACTCGTCGATTTCTGGTGGTTAGATAGGATGCAGATCGAACGATCACTTCGATTGCCGTCAACTCTGTCCGAAAAAGGAAACAGCCATGCTTCATATTACGTTGCCGATGCTGACGATCGCATGCTTGCAAATGTCGCCGACCTTCAGCGACGACCAGATTGCCAGGCCAACAGCCGATCAATCCGTTCGATGCCGCGTGCAACCGTACATCGACTGGCTGCCAGCCGAGGCGGAATCGCTGATCATTGTTCGCCAACCGTATCGGATCCCACCAACGCCGGACAAAGTCGAGTCGACTGAATCGACGCCGTCGGGGATCGCATTTCATGAAATGTACTTCGATGGAATGTTTGACGATCACGTTCGTGAAGTGCTGGTGGGTCACACGATCGACGTTTGGATCGAAGCATCATCCCGGTTTGGGTTTCCCAAGCT
>JBDNHJ010000341.1:0-6017 GCA_041688835.1 Fuerstiella sp. | reverse complement strand
TTTACGGTTAACGGCGTCTTAGGCTTGAATTTGAGCGGCCCCTCATATTGAAGTTGGTAAACGACACTGCGATCAGGAGGCTGCGTCATCAACATCAAAACATATGCACGGGCAGTTTGAGCAATCTGCCTCCACAGTGAGTCCGGGGCCATTGGCCGACGGTGATAAACTGCGGCCACCGTTTCACGTAGAACAGAAAAACGTCTGGCACTATTGTTCTGCTCTTTGACCTGAGAACCGCCTGGACGACGTGTGAGGTCCTTCAGGAGAGAAAACTCCAACGTCAGACTCCTGCGATAGTCTGAATTTGTTGGGTAAAACAGGTGCTTTGACTTGTTGTATTCTGTTTGGATTCGGTTCAACTTTGCCAGCCGACTCGGCAAAACATGAGTGATCATCCCGGTCGCTTCCTTGAATTTATTGAATTTATTTTCGAACGAAGCCCACAGCAGCGTGACCGACGCGACTGAGCCGTCGTCCTCTGCCAGGTATTCCAGTATCCGTCCTTCATTCCCTTCGGTATGCCCGTGTTCCACCAGTCGCTTCATATCCTTGACGAATCGACCCCTCGCTTCAGCACCCGCATTAGCAGCCGGAATGACCAGTGCTTTCGATCCGGCAATTTCCGCAAAAAAATCCCGAGCGACATGGTTCTTGTAAATGTAAAGAATGTCTGCAGTTTGAATGCTCACACCGGCTCGCTGCCACGATCGGGTCATATCGAGGTTCGAAAATGAACCCCTAAAGTCTGCATTGACGAAATTCAACCCGGCGCCCAGTAGTGCATTTGCATAAAGCTCAGTTTTCTCCCCCGATACTGAGCAAATTTCCTTACTCTCTGTTGGGGATCCGTAAACTGACGTCCGCAAAGGTGTCGTCAGCAACCATGACAAGAACGTCTTGTCATCGCCTGGCCATATCAGCCCTTCAGAATCTGATGCAATACAAATCAGGGCCGCTCGGCCGCTCAGCTTTTGTGCGACGACATCGGCCACTGCCGCAGACAAAGCGTTGGGGACTGTGCGTGGCGACTTTTCGCCCGTCTTTCGAAAGGTCTTTGCGTTTACTGTCGAAGCAATGGTCTCAAAATACTCGCGGTATGAATCGCCCTCCATTGACGCCAATTTAGAGAACTGATTGAGCGTTCGTTTGATGGTTAGCGCTTTCATCCCACTTGTTACTTCACACTTCAATACCGGTGTCAGTGTTGCGGCATTCGGTGCCGTCTGTATGAATGGCAACCGATACGATTGGCCCGCCTGAACCTCTTGCTGGTCAAGCCGAGCTGTTCCCGTTTCGTCCAGCCACAAGACAAACAGTGGCGTCCCAACTTGATGCAGCTCCGTCAGAAACGCCAATCGCTTCTGTTCCTCTGTCAGGTCTGTTGATCCCAGATTCCCTCCGGATTCAACAAACGCTTTGCCGAGGTTGTACATGTCAATAATCATTGGCTGCTTCGTCCCTTTCGTTTCGCCCCAACGGGGCTCAGCATGTCAGCCTGGGGCATCGCCCCAGGAAACTGGATGCAATTCTTATTTGCCCTGAAGGGGCAACACAATTTCGCGTCACGTTTGACGTACATGTTGTTGCGGTTGTCAATCGTAAACATTGCGATGCCCTTTCAGGGCGATTGAGGTTGATTTGATGGGTTTCCCAGGGCGTTGCCCTGGGCTGATATGCGATGGCCTTTCAGGCCGACAGGGAGTGATGCTGTGGCGTTTGGGGCCGGAACATATTTGCAGTGAGTCAAGTTGCGATGAACCTCTAATCATTTCGTTTCCTCCATATGCTGACTGATGGCCTCTGCCTGCCGTCGCACTTCAATCCTCAACTCCTCCGGCTCAAGCACTTGACAGTCCGCACCCCAGTACAGCACCCAGCGGCGGATTTCGATGAGGCTGCTGACTTGCAGGTGCATGATCACGCTGCCATCCGGCTGTTCTTCCAGTGTCTGAGTGTGGTGCCAGACTTTTTCGCGGATGCGGCCTGCCATCTCGGAACGAAATCGCAATCGGACAAGCCACATCTGATCGCCATCGCCTCGCACAGCGCGAAAGCTATTTCCGAGGTACGTAGTGATGTCGAAACCGACAGGCCGTTCAAACATTTCGCCTGTCGGCTGGGCACTGCGAATGCGGACAGTAGAAAACATCCGGGTTTCCTGCCGAGTGTGGCAGTACGCGATCAAATACCAATCGTTATCCACCAGCGACAAGTGCAATGGATCAACAGTGCGGTCCGTTTCGAGGTTCTGCGAAGCGGACCAGTACCGCAACCGCAATTGTCGTGACTGCCGAATAGCGCTCGTCAGACTGTGAAATGTCTCAACATCCTGAGTTGTCAGCACACAGGGTGTCACGGAGAGCGTGTCAGCGGCCGCCGCAAGATTGACGGTGATTTCCTCTGGCAGCATTCGCACAATTCGCTCGAACGCTCGCGACAAGTCCGTTTCGAACGGAGTGCCTCGATACTGTCGAATCAGCCGTTCCGCCAGAAAGACGCTCACGAGTTCGCCTTCGGTCAATTGAAACGCCGGCAACGTCCATGACAGGTCGCTCAGAAAATAACCATTCCGTTTGCGACAGAACTTGAGCGGTGCTCCCAACTGATCTCTTAGAAATGCAATATCTCTCTGAATAGTCCGTGCATCGACTTCAAGCTCAGAGGCCAGCGATTCAGAATTAGGATAGGCTTCGCTACGAACAGATCGTCCGATGGCAAGAAATCTTCGTAGTGGAGGCCGAGTTACGGGTGCCACAGTGGTGCTCCAGCGTTATTTCATTAAGGAGCGACCGCATTTTACGCGGGTCGCCCCGACACTGGCTGTCGTTGCGTCCAGAAAATTTGCAAGTTTTTGGAATTGCGTTTCGTAGTGCCTGTTACCGATCCGGCGGGGCAAAAAAATAAGAGAAGTGCCCGCAGGTGAGAGCTCTGCGGGCGGATTGCCACGATCTGATTTTAAAAGCTTAAAGCGTCGATTTCCTTTTCTGTCCCTGTGCCGGCTGTTGTGATGCAGGCGGCTTGGGTGATTTTGTTGTGTTTGTCGTTGAAGGATTGTGACTTCCGCCGTTGGCCATGATAAACAGCTCCACTTCAAAGGTTTGGCATTTACGTCACAATAATCCAGTTTGGAGTACTCCGTGTTGGACTCCAACGTCCGTCACATGAAACGCAAGAGGCAACCTGAAAAATCGATTTATACCGATGAGTATGCTCTCGTACTAAGCCTGCTGAAGGAAGCTCGTCGGAATTCGGGGGTGACTCAGATAGAACTTGCAGATCGGCTTGGGCAGACTCAGTCGTTTGACTCGAGCGGCCATTCTGATGCTCGTTGAAGCAGACCAGATGACGCATTGAATAGTCAATCCTGCCACGTCCACTTTGTCTGCGGTAGTCGAGCAGGACGATCGCTTCGAGAACTGACCGGCGGTTGCCCAGCTTCAAATTCTCAGTTGTCTTCGGCATGGGGAAGCGTGGCCTGCAGATCAGGAATTCCAGAGAGAAAAATGGCCTTCGCCTGGTGATGGTGATACGCCTTGAATACGAATTCGTTCCAGTAGTTCGTGTTGAGGCCAAACTTCAACAATTGATGAAAGCGTTCACGGTCGTTGCTGCCCTTGACTTTGAGGAGCGTTCGATTGAGGAACTGTGTGCAGTCGTCCTTTGTCGATTCGATCAGAATGTACGGCGTTGTGAAAAGTACATGGAAGCTGGCGATTTCGGGCATCGCTGGCGGAAGCCGGCTGACATGCCAGATTTCTCCGGGGCTTCCCTGATAACCGGAGACACCGAGACATGAGAATTCATCTCCTGTTATCAACTCTCGTAGACGGATAAGTCCATCTGCTAATCCAACATGTTCGTAGATCCCCATTCGGGACTCGGACAACTTTTTGAGGGCGTCCAGCTGGTCGTCATTCAACAGGATGATGTCGTTGGCGTCGATCTGGCACGTCCCGATGGTGTCACCGTCTTTTCCAAAACGCAGATCATAGAACGCCCAACACGTGAAGTAGCTGGCGGTCAGCGGACTCATCGGTGGTCCCTGCGGCAGGTACTCGTCCTCCGCATCGCCTGCCAGCTTGACATACGGCTTCAATTCGGGAAATCGAGATATTCCCTCAGCGAAATGGGAGCTCATCTGCTGGATGTAGACGTAAATGGCATGAATGGGGTCCAGCCCATCCTTCATGAGCGACTCCAAATCCCTGACACCAGGATATTCTGAAATGAAGCGGACTTATCAGGACATCCAGTACACGCTGACACGCAGCAACGAAAGACGGGCAGCATCCGTTTTGAGCGGGATGGTCAGGTTTCGATTTTGGTTCCTAAGCAAGGTTACTTCTGTCTTCGCACCGGCTTCAACGGCAGGCAGGGGAATGCTCACGAAGACTTCAAGGACTTTCACCGAGAGAAAGCCGTTGTGAAACTCAGTCAGCAGATTGAGTTCTACGCCAAGCAGATGGGCGTCACTCCCAAAGGCATTGAAGTCCAAGATCTGCAACATCGCGGGGCCTTCTGTACCACAGCTGGCATGTTAAACTTCCACTGGAAGTGCATGATGGCCCCTCTGACGATTTTGGATTATATCGTCGTTCATGAGTTGGCTCATTGGGTTCACGCCAACCACACCGAAGCCTTTTCGAATGCAACAGTAACAGGTAAGCAAGAGAAACGATGCGTAGAATCGAACTCAAAGACGGCGGGCAGATTGTCTACGTGGAGCAATTTCTATCTTCTGCTTCCGCCGACCGTTACTTCAGTGATTTGAGAGATCACTGTCAGTGGGAACAAAGGCCTGGAATCTTTGGCCACATGCAGCCACGGTTGATCGCCTCCTATGGCGATGCTGGGGTCAGCTATCGATATTCCGGCATGGACTATGCTGCTCTGCCGTGGCTCGACACGATATTGCAGATCAAGGGAAAGACCGAAGCGATTCGCGGTGAATACAATTACTGTCTGTTGAACCGCTATCGCTCAGGAGCAGACAGCATGGGCTGGCATGCAGACAACGAGCCCGAGATGGGAAATGTGATCGGTTCATTGTCTCTGGGGGCGACCCGAAAATTTCGGATCAGGCACAATGTCACACGAGAGACGAAGACATTTCTGGTTGGCAATGGAACTCTTATCATCATGGCGGGAACGATGCAGCAATTCTGGCAGCACGAAGTCCCCAAGACGAAACAGAATGTCGGCGAAAGAATCAACCTGACGTTCAGGAAGATCACCAACAGATGAATGGCATGTCGCAAACTCAGGTATTCATGATTGTCTTCGCTGTTGTTTTTAACATGGGCTGCATCAAAGCCGTTGAAGATCCGCAGCAGCTCAGGATCTCCACAAAGCATGACAACGACAAAGTCGACGTCCGATTCAAGCATGGCAAAGCTGTGGTTTCAATCCACAGTCCTTTGGGAATCAGTCAGGCAATCGCTGAACGACTGGGCGAGAAATGGGCGGACGCTGTGGTGCTGCGATTACACCTGAATGGTCTGGAACATTTCAAAGCGACCAATGGCAAAGTCACTCTTGAATGTGCGGTGTCGAATGATCGTGTCCGTTTATGGAAGAACGGCAACGAAGCCTCGCTGCTGGATCGCAGCAGCCCGTATTGGATGGAGATTCGAATGGTGGGCAACGACGGCGAACCCAAAACGGGTATTCCTCTGAACGACGGTTACTTCGAGATGCATCTGTCACAGGCGTTCTTCGAAGGCAATCCCAAGTCGATCACGATAAGCTGGATCGATTTCTACAGAAATTGACGCGTGTGGCGAGTGTTACGTTCTTCATCGTCAACTGTAAGCGCCCACCAGTACCATCCGTTGCCGAGGGGTCGCCGGTTCTCAGGCTTCGGCGTTTTGCTTGAGTCTGGCGAGTCGGCGTTCGAGCCGTGTACGGTCTCGGCGGGCGGCGGTTTGGCGTCGTTCTTCGTCTCGATACGTGCGAATGGATTCCGGGTGTGACAGCTTCCAGATGTCCGCACGCAGGGATGCGTAGTCGGTGCG
>JBDNHJ010000340.1:0-20216 GCA_041688835.1 Fuerstiella sp. | reverse complement strand
TGAGACCGGGACAACGGTGGCGACGAGTCAGATCGGCAAACGATATGGGAATCTTGGAAACGTCGTCGATGCGACAATGTCTCCTGGAGTGCTCTTATCGAGTCCTGCCCGAACGTCTGAGGAAGGGACAGGGCAAGACCCGTAGTCGCTGTTTTTAAAGAGGCCCGTTGGCCATGTTAGTCTACCTGATGTGGCTGGCCGGGCTTTGTCAAATTGGTTTTCTGCAACAACGTGGATTGCGGCCTGTGGTCGGCTTTCCGGGAGTACTGAAATGTTATCTCGAACACTGGCAATGTGGTTCCGCACCAAGTCATTCGGCAATGGCCGGGGAAGCAGGCGCGTCGCCCATCGGAGAACGGGCGTCAGCACCGTGGAGTTTTTGGAACAGCGAACTCTGTTGGCGGCCGCGTTTCCGGAATTCGTCGATCCGAACCCAAGTGTGGACAATGGGTTTGGCACTGAAGTTGTACCGTTGAGTACCGGGAATGTCGTCGTGACATCGCCCTTCGATGATGCTGGCGGAGTCGATGCAGTGCAGTTTATCTATTCAACGGTGTGACCGGAGAGTTAATCAGCACACTGACCGGATCTCAGGATGATGACCGAGTCGGAGAAATGCGCTCTTCCGAGCCCAGTATTACAGCGCTAACGAACGGGAATTTTCTGATTAGTAGTTCGTCGTGGGATAGTGGGAGTGTAGTGAATGCAGGCGCGGTTACATTCGGAAATGGGGTCACTGGTGTGTCAGGTCAGGTGTCTGAGTTAAACAGTCTGATTGGTTCCACGCGGAGCGAACGGCTCGGTGCCCCGATAGACGCGATTGGGACCGCAGACCCTCCAGCCATCGTCGTGCTGCCCAATGGTGACTATGTGGTGAGCAGCGACGGATCAGCATCCGACCCGGCATCGAACGCCGGTTCCGTGACGCACGGGGACGGCATTGCCGGGACGACAGGGACAATTTCATCGGCCAACAGTCTGGTCGGGACCAGCGCTGATGATCATATCGGGGACGGCGGGGTTACGGTATTACCGAGCGGTGATTACGTTGTCATAAGCGGGCGATGGAACAGCACCACCGTGGTGCGCGCAGGGGCACTGACGTTGGTTGACGGTGATGATGGGCTGCGCGGAGAATTGAATGAAACAAACAGTCTCGTAGGCGACCGTCGAAGTACCTTCCGCAATGCTCGGGTGACACTGCTGGTGAACGAGAACTTCGTAGTGAGTCAACCAGCGTGGACAAACGAAGCCAGCATGGTCGTCGGTGCTGTAACATTGTTGGATGGCAGCGTGCGTCCGGCCGGGTTGTTTGATGGAACGAACAGCCTTGTTGGTACATCGGATGGTGACGAAATTGGTCTTTCTTTTGGCGTTGTGGGCGTGACAGCGTTGTCGAACGGCAACTACGTTGTCCGCAGTCCCAACTGGAACAACGGAGCCGTTGTCGATGCCGGGGCCGTGACGTGGCGCAGTGGGACAGATTTCATAGGGGCCATCGTTTCCGAAGCGAACAGCTTCGTGGGTACGCAGGCAGATCAAAATGTGGGCGGTGTATCGCCGTTGCCAAACGGAAATTATGTCATTAGTAGTCGGGGGCCAGATGTGTCAGCCGAGATAAGTACTGTGGCGACGACGTTCGCCGACGGGCTTACTGGGGTCACCGGCACCGCAGACTCCGAGCGCAGCCTGATTTTCAACCACCCTCGTGAGCTGACGGACGCCAGAAGTAGAATCGTCGCATTACCGAACGGTAACGTTGCCGTCTCATATACGGCAGTTTCAAATTCTCCGAGAGAAACCGGCGCTGTCTCCGCATTGACCCTGACGACCGGAGAGCCGGGGACCAGCGGATTGATTTCGGAACAGAACAGTCTGATCGGCGGAAGGATTGACAATTCTCGGCCTGTCGTTGTTCTCAGTAACTCGAACTATGTCGTTCGTTACTCCGGTAGCCCGGACTACTACTATGGTAATGGTGACGTCTCGCCCACTGGGTTGTTTTCGGAGGTCGATTTAATACCCGGTAGCAGCATTTACGGGCTTCCGAGTGGCAACTTCGTTATTGAAGGTGGTTTTGGACAGACAGAATACGTCGAACTCGTAGATGGAACCGCCGGACCAGCGGGCCAGGTTCCTTCGTCACGCAGCCTAGCAGGACAAAACAGCGTGGCCTTGGGCAACGGGAACTTTGCGGTTCGCAGTGGTCAGGATCTGGTGATTGGGGACGGTGAAACCCCCGGCGTAATTGCTACGGCAACACCTGGAGTTTTAGGGGTTGGAACGACGCTCATTCCGCTGGGCGTCAGCGGCAACTTGCTCGCCGTGAGCCCGGGATTTACTCAGGGCGGCACACAAAACGTGGGTTCCATCGTGTTCGTCGACGGCAGTCCCGATTTCAACAACGGCAATGCCGAATCGAACTTTTGGGTGGGAGACGCAACGGGTTTTCCGGCGCCCAGAAATGAGCGGTTCGAATTCACGATGGACGACGTCAACGAACAGTTCTACGTGCGGTTCGAAATAGACGGTGTGTCGCGGATCATCGCGGGTTCCACGGTTGATGGTTTTGCCGATACCGGCTCCGATCCTGATGTCGATCTTTCCGTCAGTGCCAACACCGCCAGCGAAGACGAACAGACTCAGATCACCATCACGGCCACAGCCAGCTCACCGGTTGCCGGTAACCAGACGGTACTGGTGATTCCCAGTGGTAACGGAATCACGGACGGCGATTTCTTTCTGTCCGGCCAGACAATCACCATCCCAGATGGGCAAACGTCTGGCAGCGTGACTTTGAACATTCAACGTGATCTGCTGGTGGAAGGCACCGAATCACTGCTGCTAACACTGGCCAATGCGTCGTCCGGAATTCGACTGGGAGCCACCACTCAGCAAACAGTCGCCATCACGGACAGCACCGTGCTGCTGGTTCTAGATGCAGTCCCTCGTTTTCCGACCGACACCACTCCGACGTTTACATGGAATGATGTCGGAGCGGACCGTTACGAAGTCTGGCTGGGACAGGTCTCGCCGATCTCCTCTCGTCTGCAGATCCCATCACGCTACGTGACGGGAACGTCCTACACTTCGAATGCGGAACTGACCACCGGCGTGTATCGATTTTGGGTGCGAGTGAACAATACCAACGGTACACCGGGACCATGGTCCACTCCGCAAGTCATTGGGTATCGGCCCCAAGTCAGCAGTCCGGTCTCGGACGTCTTTACGCAACGTCCGACGTTTACGTGGGAAGCGATTCCGGATGTGGAAGAGTATGAAATCTGGATCGCGACGCGGACCGGTCGCATTGTCCGGAATGGGATCTTCGACACGTCGTATACACCGAATCAAGATCTGCCAGCCGGAGCCATTCGCTGGTGGATTCGCGGTCTTGACAATGACATGCCGGGTGGATCAATCGCCGTCGACACTCCGTGGAGTCTGGTCACCGAGTTAACGGTCGGCGGACGCACCCAGGTCTTAAGCCCCACGGGCACGATCAGCGACACGACGCCCACGTTTTCTTGGCAAGCCATCGACGGCAGCAGTCGGTACATTCTGTTCGTTCAGGATCGAAGTTCGGGCAACGTGGTGATCCGAGAAAACAGTGTCACCACGACCACCTTCACGCCGTCGACGACATTGACGTCCGGCAACTTCCGAGTCTGGGTGAAAGCCATCGACAGCAGCGGCAGCTTCAATTCGGGCACGTGGAGCCAACCTGTCGACTTTACTGTGGCCGCCGCGACTGAAGAATCTGAAGAATTACTGTCGCCGCAGCTCGCCGCGTTGCCGGAACTGCTTCCGGCTTCACGCCACGAGAAAATCGGTGCCACAGTCGTAGTGGCCACGGAGTTCACTTCCGACCGAGCCACGTCGCCGCGCGTCGAGCCGGAGATCCGACAGGAACGTGCTGCACCGAGCGTTGCGAATTCTTCCGAATCATTGCTGTCGCTGTTTTGGCAACAGGACCAATTTCAGGAATGGCTGCTGACCGGAGACGTCGGCTGAGTTCAGTGGAACTCGTGATCGCTCCGAGGAATCACGGAACGAAACCTGCGCAACCAAACTGGCAGTCAATGTCAAAATGGACAGTGCCCCCACAACTAAGACGCACATAGAAAACGATAGAGTCAGCAACTTTTTAACGGGCTCGGCTTGGCACGAATCGCGAATTTGATCGTGGCTTTTGAGTCGCTAATCCTTCTTGGAACTGCTGTTCGAACTTTCACTCTTTTTCGCCGATGTCTTTTTGGTAGTGGAAGGTTTTGTTTCCTTCTCTTTCTCCTTTGAATCCGAATCGGCGGTCAGCTTGTTTAAGGCCGTGACCTGAGTTTTGGTCAGGACGTCTTTGATTTTTTCGTCCTGTTCCTCTTTCAGCTTCGCAATCTCTGCTTCCAAGTCATCGATCTTTTTGCCGAACGTGTCCTTGATCGAATAAATCTCAGCGACTTGTTCGTCCTTCAATTTGATCTGACCATAATAGGCCGGCAGGCGATGGTATTTCGAGGTTTCCTGCTTCTCTGCTTTCTTCGTTTTCGTTTCAGAAGCGGTCGACTTTTTCGTCTGAGCGATTGCAGTGAGTGACGTCGCTGTAATCAAGAATGCCAGTGCTTGAAGTGTGAACGGACGGAATGAGGCGTGCATGATGGTCTCCTGAGTGAGGGCCCGCGATGGAATTGTTGTTTCCATCGTTGCCACCTGGAGAGAGATATTCAATTCAACCGAGGAATTTGAAGGCTTTCTTTTGTGAGAAATCCATGACGGCCCTGAAACCGCTGAGTTTTGTAAGCTCGGATGGCGTGGATTTCGGGCATCCAGATCTCGCACGGGCCGATCAATGGGCCTTATTCGCGACGCATTGTCGTTTCGGCCGACAGGTTCTTGCCGGCCAAATATCGCCCGGTGAAGAAGCTAACCTCGTCGTATGGCACCAACACCGTCACCGTGATCAGGTCGTATGGCAGCGCGTTCGCGAGATCGTTGCCGGTCGTGTTGTTGTTCGGGTCGGGTGTAATGGCGATGGTCACTGTGATGTCTGTGGTGTCGCATCCGATAGAAGCAGCGAGTTTATCCTGAGTGAATTGTTCGACATCGGTATTCGTGCTGCCGTCGAAAATCGCGCGGCGTGCAGCTTCGCGCGAACCGTTGGTCACTAGCTGCGAAACCATCATCCCGCGACCGAATTCCACAATGCCCACGATGGCCATGAAGAATACGGGCAACACAATCGCCGCTTCGACCAGCGCAGCGCCTCGGCGACGATGTTGTCCGACAGTCTGTTTGAAGTTGAGTTTCATGAGAATCGCTTTGTTCTTATTCGACGAGTCTTGAGCCGGGGCGGTTAATGATTGTTCCCAGAATGTCGATGAGCTGTTGTTCGTACTCGGCTGGGTTGCCGGAACCACGCACGCTTTCGCCGTTGATGGCTGTGCTGCCGATGCGCGCGATGCGGTCCATGAAATCGTAGTCCGTACCAAGCCCCATACCGACACCGTGAAACTGACCTCGCTGTTTTTTGTGAAACTGATGCGTGTGGACCAGCACTGAGTTAAACCAGTCGTAGCCAGACGGGTAATATTCAAAACTGCTGTGCGCTGAAATATAGTTGTCGATCGTCGCGGTGCTCATGTCCCACACGTTCGGCATTCCGTCTGTCACCAGCACCACCACTTTGGATGTGAAGCGTCGTCCTTGAGGCCCTTTGGGATCGTTTGTGGGGTTGGAGGTCGCGTCTTTTGGCAACAGATGCAAGCGTGCCATAGCCACACCGCTGTCGGTTGATGTGGTGGCCCCGATGTCGCTGGCCGCCTGCAGTCTGGTACAGACCAGCATGGCGGCATCGAAATCGTCGGTCAGCGGTTGAACAACGCGAGGTCCATGCCATGTGCTATTTCCGTCGAACGTCACAATCGAAACGCGATCGCCGGCTCCTGAGCTCATCAGTGTGTTTCGCTGTTTGATGAGGTCGATTCCGGCGATCAATGCTCGACGAAGCGAGTGCATCGGTTCACTTCTTGGAGGAAAATTAAACGTACCGCCAGCGGTCACTTCTGAATGGTAGGCGCACAGCGGGCTCAACACGCTCAGAGGCGTCTTTCCTGTCAGCATCGGATTGGCATTGGAACCGTTGTCAATTTCCGGCGACCGTTCACGCCCCCAGTCCATCATGAACTGAACGTAGGTTTGGTACCCGATCCAGTTGGCCCACGCCCACGGAACCGCAGCTGTTGGAAACGAGCTTGTGTTGGGATTGTTGAATTTGGAAATGCGATCACTGTCGAATGGCGACGGCAACCATGTGTAATTGTACCCGCCACGTCGAGGACAGCCGGGATAGGAAAACATCGTGGGCGCTGGTGCGGCCGTTAGCCCTGCCAACGCTGAGAACACGTCGGTTAATCGTAGGCCGAGGCCTGCGATCGCGACTCCGGTGGACATCAAATCCGGTGCATGGTCGTCGAGCCAGCCTGTGGCTGGTGGAGGTGTTGGGCCACCACCACCACCACCACCACCACCACTCCCTCCGCCACCAGATGGTGGCGGTGGTTCGCCAACATAGGTGCCGGCGACGATGTAGTCGATGTATGTTGACCAGTAGCTGTAGTTGGTGCTGGAGTCCGGCGTCGGTGTGGCGTTCGGCATGATGGTCGCGATTTGATAATCGATGATCCATGCGTACGCCTTCTGTTTGCGAATGTCTTCGCTGTCAGCATTGTCGATGCGATAGGCCGCCGGAATTCCCGTTCGCGTCAACGGGCCGCTATCTTTTGTCATCTCCGCATAAGCGTAGTAGTCATCCGGAACTCCCAGCGGAGCTCCCAGATACTGCAGTGAGCCCGGAAACGTGCCGAATCCGAAATCGGAATACACTTTTTGCATCAGGTCGGTGGCGACATTCGGGTAGCCCAAAGGAGCATACTTGGCTCCGACGGCGTCCGTGGCCCAACACGGTTCCGTATCGTCATTCATCGAACCAGACAGGTCGACAACAAACACAATATCACGTGGGTTCAGCATGCCAATCGACGTTGCCTGCTGATTGAATTTGTCTGTTCCCATGATGGGCGCAAAGAACAGCGCCTGATCCTGAACGCGCGTTGTGATTCTCACGGCGTTTGCTGACGACGGGCTCACAACGAATTGCTTGGCCGCGAAGTCATAGAACCCAAGTTCGACATCAGAGCTATGCAGAGCAACAGCCTGTCCGGCGGCCTTGTTTCGACCGGCCAGATTCTGGGCGGAGGCCGTCACGGCGCTGCTGCCGAAAGGAATTTCCTGCGCACTGCCAAGAGCAGCGGCGTCGGCGGCCCCCTGCAGTTGTGTCTTCACAACGGCCATGTACCCGACATCAACAGTGAGCGCAACGAAGGCGAACACCCCGACGAGTAACATCATCCCGAGTACAAGTATGGCGCCACGTCGATTTCGTGGCACAGCGATTGTCTTTTTCATGCCAATCTCCCAGTTGTCCCCCAAAGTGTGCGACATGCCCCTAGGAATGAACCTTTGAAAAGGTAGGTCAGGAAACAGATGATGCCGGAACAAAACGCGATTTCGTAAATTTTGCGGGCTGCGGCGTACATTGCGAGCTAGATTTTCTAACGGGATCATGTCCTTCGAGTCGCGATCGTTGGATGCGGCGGTGAGATTCCCGACAGACTTTACGCACTTTCGATCAGGTTCCGCCAAGATGTCAGCTAGAGACCGCAAACGTTCCACCCGCTATGTGAATTCATTGCTGCAAGGTCACATGATGTGGCGGATGGCGATGTACTGGGTGATTTACAATGCCGCGCTGATTGCTGTGATCGTGGGCGAAAAATTGCTGCGGCTCGTTCCCGAACTCATTGCCGGAAAATCCACGTTTAGCGTCAGCCAGTTTGCTTCGCAATTCGTACAAGACAGCCGCGTGCTGATGATGGCCATGGCCGTCTTTTGCCCCGTGCTAATCTGGGATATGTTGAAATTTTCTCACCGGATCGCGGGACCGATCTACCGCTTCCGCCGAGCTCTGGAAGACCATGTCTCAGGCGGCCCGCTGAAAGCCGTGAGTCTGCGCGATGGCGACCTGATGGGAGACTTTCAGGGGACATTCAACGAATTTGTGGCCTACGTCCACAGCCAGAATACCGACTCCGCACGCCGAGACGAAGCCACGACCGCCGTGGAATAGGCATCCAGCCTTCCCACGATCCACAACGGTTTACCGGCCATTAACCGACTTCGTAGGTGACGACTCCGTGTCGTTGAGCTCGACTGATGCGGTCTGTGGCATGCAATCCGGCCAGCACGAATTCCACACAACTGGCGCGGACAGCCGCTGATTCCGACGCATTCAGTTCGAACGCTTTGTCCCAAATGGGTGGCACTCGTTTCAGCAGCGATTCGTAGTGTTCGCTGGCCAGCATGTCGCCCACTTCGATTTTCACGCCCTTCGCGAAGATCTGGCTAATTTCTTCCAGCCCGTGCATTTCGACATACTCTTCGAACACGTTTTTGATGGCTTCGGCTGTCACAGAATCCAGCACCTGACGTTCCGACATTTGATGACTGCTCATCAAATCGATTTCCAGTTTGCCGAGTGACGACGAATACAGATGTCCAAGGTCGCTAATTCGCGGCACTGCGGGCGTTTCTTTGAGCACGGCTCCACGACGTCGCGCGCTGGCGATCATGGTGGCATAGTTGGCGATACTGAATCGCGCACTGACGCCCGAAGCTTGATCGATGTATCGGCTGTGTCGCGCACAGCGGCTGATTTCTTCGATGATCTGTTTCATGAAGAAGGGCACGGTGACAGCGAAATCGCCGTCGAGTGGGATGTCGCATTCCTGTTCCATGATCTGGATACCCAGATCACGTTCGTCGGGATAGTGCGTGTGAATGATGCTGCCGATGCGGTCCTTCAACTGCGGAATCACTTTGCCGCTGCGGTTGTATGTGGCCGGGTTAGCAGAAAACAGAATCATCACATCAATGTCGAATTGAATAGGAAAGCCACGAATCTGCACGTCGCGTTCTTCCAAAATGTTGAACAAGCCAACCTGCACCAGTTCGTCCAATTCTGGAAGTTCGTTCATGGCGAACAGCCCGCGATGCATGCGCGGAATCAGCCCAAAGTGCAGGGCATCCTCCGTGGACATACTGGCACCGGCCGCCAGTTTCGCCGGATCGATTTCACCCACAATGTCCGCGAACTTTGTGCCCGGTGCCAGTCGTTCGGCATAGCGATCTTCGCGCGACCACCACTTGATCGGCACTTGGTCGTCCGCTGTGTCCTGCAGAAAGTTCTTCGCCTGCGTGGTGATTGGCTTCAACGGATCTTCATGAACCGGACACCCAGGCAGATCAACGTACGGAATTTCTTCATCCAAAAACCGCGCCATCTGTCTCATGAGCCGGCTTTTGCCCTGACCCTTTTCGCCCAGAAACAGCACGTCGTGTCCGGCCAGCATCGCGAGGCTGATTTCGGGAACGACCGTATTTTCATAGCCGAGGATTCCTGGGAAAAGTTCGGTGCCTGCCGCCAGAGCCGCCAGAAAGTTAGTGCGAATTTCTTCTTTGACAGTTTTGGACTGCCAGCCACTGGCCTGGAGTTCAGCGAGGTTTTGAGGTTTAGTCATCGTTTTTTCAGGGAAAATAGCTGTCGGTTTCATGAATGTCGTAGCACAGAATCTACGTCGCAGATTGTAGACGCCACCGCTGACGGCTACAGCGAATATCCCGTGAGTTTTGAAAACCCGCGGAATGAGCGGCGTAAGTTCTGTTCGCCCGTCGACTCCGACGTCGTTATCATGAGCAGATCGACGGTCCCGACGGCAGTCCACGAGACGCCGTGAATTTGCTGTACGCGAATGAAAAGGTGAGGCCAGAATACATCGAACCCACGGCCGACGTGACGGAAACAGAAACCGCCGACAACTATGAAATTGTCCCCCTTCTGCCGTTGATCCGCATGCAGCTGAATTCGTTTCGCGACATGCTAAGCGTTGGCATCCTCGACGAAGCTTGGCTGCCACGATTAGCACCGTTGCACGCGGAACGTTTGCAGCAACTGATTGACGATCCAGACGGTTAGTCCGCAGTCGAACGTCACCGAGAAAACATCAAACACAAACTCCAATTCCCCAATGCCACCGAACTGGTGAGGCAGGCCACTCAGGGACACCTTGAGAATCGCTGAGACAAAACTACCACTGGGTCGCCTTCAATCGGTCCAGAATCTTCTCAATGGTTGCCTGAGACGTTTCAGGATTTCGCAGAATAACCCGTTCAGAACTGTCGATAAGATCCTTGCCGGAAAACGCATTGATGAGCCCAATCGCCATGCGTCGCGCTGCGTGGTCTCGGAATTTTATGCGGTTGTCTTTCCTATTCGATTTACCGCGGCCTCTCCCGTTGTAAAACGTCTCGGTTGGCCTGTGGGCCCAGATGGACTGGAACCGTTCGTCGGTGACGACGCTCCGAAGAAAGGCTTTCTGATCGGCTGTCGGCTGTCGTGAATTCAACGCCCCCAAAATCGCCAACTGGACATCGTCGACGCCGTCACGAGCCTGTGACGAATCTCGACCAGCGAAGAACAATTCGGTCAGAAATTCCCTGTTGTTTGCGAGGCCCGTGCGAACAAGTTCACTTGCCAAACTCGACGCGACGAACACGTTGGTTTCCTGAGAAACGGCCGTTCGCAGATAGCCGTCCCGAGTGCCCGGATCTTCGACGACTTCGACATTGGCGGCTGGCAGCAGTTGCGCAATCTGCAGATGCCACTGAACCTTGTTATTCCGGTAGAGTTCTGACTTGCGCGCGTTGAGAACCCTCTTGAGGCGAGGAACGTCATCGGCCGTAAACGTGACTGTCGATAGATTCAGAATGCGAGTCACCAGGCGATTGTAGATCTGTTTTGTGCGGTCTGGGTCGTTTTGCCAGCGGACATCGTCCCAAAATTCGCTCGGCAGTTGTCCCTGCAGGAGTTCGAACAGTTCATCTTTCGTCAGTCGCGTTTTCAGTGGAAGACGAAATCGAAAATCCTGTATCGAAAGCACTCTGTTTCGCGCTTCCCGCCGATCGTAATCCATCAGCAGCACAACTTTTGCCTCGACGAACCGGTTCGCTGCAGCGAGCTCTTTGCGAAATCTTTCCACCACTGCAGCGACATCCGCTTCACGATAACGGTAGTTCAGCGGGCTGCGTTCCAGCGTCTTCTGGGCATGGTTCATAGTGCGTTCGAAACGATACTGCCAATACCAGAGGCTGTCGGTCGTTTCGCCATATTGATTCGTCCAGTCTCCCACATTATCCCGAGTGACATCTGATCCGGTCAACTGACGGTACGTACGATCCAGGTAGCCACCGATTGTGAGCTGTTTCCAATACACCGGAAACGACACGGAATCCGCATCGTCAGGCGGAGCGTGTACGGGAAGTTCGAAACCACCGCCGCCCTGTTGCCCACCACCGGCATAGTGCATGGACAGCGTCGGAATCGCGGGAATCGCTAATTCGTCTTCCGATCGGAAAATTTCTCGAATCAGCCGCAGGTCTTCGGGATCATAAAGCATGGCCAGCGCTTCCGCCGCCATGACTCGAATATCAGGATCATCGTCTTTCAGCATTTGCCGCAACTCATCCTGATGTTCGATTCCTAGCCAGCGTGGTGCAGGCTCATCCAGAAATCGAAATCTCGGTTGAGTCACATCGTCCGCATAGTCTCTCAGCCAGCAACGAACCGCAATCAGTTTGGCGACATGACTGGCCCGCGGATAGATGGCTGTTCGAGACGGAAAGTGCAGCCACCGATTCTCGCGACTCAGGGCTTCGGGCGGTCGTTTTTCCGCGAGCGCGGCCAGTTCCCCGCTGACTGTGGCCGCCCGTTCCAGCCGTTCTCGAATCCCAAGCTTCATCGCCGCCGCAGATTCTTCTCGAAGGATTTTCCGCTGCAGCGCCAGCGTGGCCGCACGGTATTCGTCCCATTTCTGAAACAGTTGGCGGCGCTGCTCTTCAATTTGCTGAGCGACTGGCGACGATTCGTCAGCGCACAGGCCGATACAAAACGCCATCGACCCAACGAACATCCAGAAACCGGTCGGCTGTGCCAGACCACTTCTCCTATTCCGCAGTCCCGAACAGTTCGGAGTGTTGTTGGTCGTGTTTCCAGCGATCGTTGAGCCAGGCTTGAGCATCGTCGGGCAGGCTGGGACTGCACGGGCGTTCGTAGTGAATCCGGAGCATGTAGCTGCCGTCTTCGTAGACTTGGTCCAGAGCCACCTGTAGATCTAAGCCGACATCGGGGTCCGGAGCGACCAGCGGAATGCCGAAATTTGGCAGCGGCGATCGCAACTGGCGAGGAATCACTTCGTATTGATTGCGCCCCGGCTGAAAACGATTCACCGTGATCAGGTAATCGAACGGGCCAAGTCCTTCCAGTTGTTCTTCAGAAAATTCCGGCAGCCGCGTGCCGCGACGCAACAGATCGATTTCCACAAGGTGCGTCGAACTTTGCAGAGTGGTCGTGCGTTTGCGGAGATATTCGCCTCGTCCGGGACCGGTCGCCTTGTTGATGGGACTCAGCACTTCGATCACCGTGACGACTTTCATGTCCTGATAGCGGTCCAGAATCTCGACGAAGTACTCGCGGACAGGGTCGCTCGGCACTTCCAGCACCAATGGTTCCTCCAGCATGGCCGCTGATGATTCTGCAAAAGATGCTGATCGGTCGCCGCCGTGACGAGTCTTTTGAATCCAGAGATCGGGCACGCGCTGCTGCTGGGGGATATCGATCATGACTCGTTCCTCCACCGACGCGACGTAGCGCGACCGCAGTTTCGGCCCGATTTGGTGCCGAATCGCACTTATCAATCCGGCATGCACACCAGTCCATAAGGTGGGGTGTTCCAGATAAGGGTCCATGCCCGGAAACGGAGTTGCCATAATATCACCTGCTGCAGTGCAATGAGAAGCGAACAGGTGGTCGAAGCATCATTCTAACGCACGAGGGGCTAGAGTACATGGAATGTTTTGTTGAGCATGAAACGGCGCGGCCCTATTCCTCTGCGCTACGGCCACGTTAGGCTTTGCGTGTCGCGTCTGCCAAACGATCATACAGGCATCGTTCGTGGCTGGCAGTTTCGAAAACCGTTTGAATCTGAACGGCCAGAATGTTCTCGTGCCGCTCGGAAATCTTTACCAGATCCTTGAGCGTTGTCAGGATCAACCGTGCCGCCGCATTCTGTGCGTGCTGCTGAACTTGTTCCAAGTCTTGTTGTGAGTAGTGGTGGTGATCAGGGAAGAACATGGACGTGGCGATGTCCGTTCCCAGTTGTCGGCATGTGCTGATGAAGGCTTCCGGATTTCCAATGGCCGTCATTACAGTGATCGGCTTGCCGTATACATCAGACAGTGGGAACGATTCGCCGGCAGCCGACAATAAGTCTGTCGGCTGAAACGATACGGCGTAGATCTTTCCATTCAGGTTTACGTTGTGTTTCAGAATGGTGGCTTCGATGTCGCTCAGCCTAGCTGCGGACGCCGCGTTGGCTCGCGTGATCAGCACGATGTCCGCGCGTTGCAGGCCGTTCAGCGATTCACGCAGCAGGCCACGCGGCAATTGGTAGCCGAAGCCAAACGGGTTGGTGGCGTCGATCAGCACGATGTTCAAATCACGATGAAGGCGTCTGTGCTGAAACGCGTCGTCCAACACGATCACGTCGACATCTTCTGCCGCAATCAGTTTTTTGGCGGCGGCCACGCGGTCGGGATTTTGTTCGTGCGGCACGTTTGGGCAGAGTTTCTGCAATACCCGTTTTTCATCGTTTTCGCCGGAAGCGTCGGCTCGATAACCGCGGCTGACGATGCCCGGTCGATGGCCCAGTTCCTGCAGCAATTTGACGACGGTAGCCACGATCGGCGTCTTACCCGTGCCGCCGGTGGTCAGGTTCCCGATTGCGATCACCGGGACGCCCACGCTGTGAATTTTTTTGATGCCGGTATCGAAAAATAGATTCCGCAATCGCGTGATCAGCCCGTATGGCAGCGAAAAGCTCCACAACACTCCACGGCAAATGGCTGCGAAGAAGCCGGTGGTCTGGCCGCTGATGAGTTGTTGAAACGCCTGTTCGGACATGGCCGGATGGTTGGAAGTGCGTGAAAATGAAGGCGCAGCTTGGGTGCGGTCACAGATCATTGCTGAACGGGGAAGGGTGGCCGGGGTTGGAGCGAGGTACGAGCGAAACCCCGGGGCTTCCTGCACTTCGTTCAGTCCAGCCCCGGCCACCCAATACGAATGCCGAAATCCATGCGCGCACCCGCGAAGCTTAGACCGCCAGCGGTCGATCGGCTAGCGGCTGCAGAAATGCTATGCTGCGACCACCATGCGAATTCCCAACGACGACAATTCCGCCACGCTACACGCTCTGTTTCCGACTTTGGTCTATCAAGCGAACCTTGACGACCATCCGGTTCACAAAGCCGCGTTTGCAGCGAATCTCGGCGACCACCAATTTCAACCAGAAGCCGGTGACGGCGGAAAACACTTCGCCGGAGAGTATCACGGAAAGATTCTGCTACACCAGGAACAAAGCCTGCGGCCGTTTTTCGAATTGCTCAGCACGCACGTGGCAAAATATTTGCGGGTGCTGGGGATGAAGCCGGAGTTCTTTGACATGCAGTGTCTGAAGACTTGGTTTGTCTTGTGCGAACCCGGCGCTGATGAAGCCGATGCGTTGTTGCCGCACAATCATTCGTGCAGCGATATTTCGTGGGTGTACTATGTTGACATACCGGACGATTGCCCGGCGATCAAGTTTCACGCGGCACAGCGGCTGCACACAGCGCCCTTCGAATCGGCGTTTCATTACGATTGGCAGCACGACGAAAAATCGGCCGTCAGTACGATCAACTGGTGGAACAGCCAAGCGTGGTCAGTTCATCCGCAGGCGGGTGATCTGATGATGTTTCCCGGACACCAACTGCATTCGGTGGACAGCAATCACACCAACACAAAGCGGATTTCCGTGGCTGGCGATATTGCTTTGGTGCTGAAGGAGGAATTCAAGAACTTGGAATTCGGCCGCACGGCCGCGAAGCATTGGCTGACACTGGGGCTTGATGGTGGTGGTTGATCGTGTTGTCCGCGGCAGCTTCTGCGATCGGACGAATTGACCACGGAAAACACAGAACACACGGAAGGGAACATCAGGCTGCGATTTTTCGGTGTCTTCCGTGTCTTCTGTGTCTTCTGTGTCTTCACCCCCGCTTCAATCGATCGCGATTCTTCGTTATTCGTTGGAGGCTTGGGCGTTGCGTGTCAGTTCTTTGTACGTTGGGCGCAGTGACTTGTGCAGAAAACGGGCGAACGAACTATTTAGCTTGCGAATGGCGATCAGTTCGACGACATCTGCGAAATCTCTATGGGTCCGGCGGAGGTTGCTGAGGCCGCAGGCGATCTTCATTTCGATCAGCCGCGAAAGCCGCACTACAGACAGACCTTCAATTTGCTCAACGTTCAAATCGCCGATTGGCTCCAAGACCGATACGTCTGATCCCTGCCCCGCCTTTTGTCCTGCGATCACGAACTGCACGGCGACACCATCGGGCGATCGAAATTCCGCCGTCTGATCATTCCATTCGTATCCTGCGTCGCTGAGAATCTGGCGTACCATGGAGCTGTCAGCAGAACGAATGACAAGGTCTAAATCGGTCGTGTTGCGCTGATATCCATGCAGGCAAACAGCGACGCCTCCGCAGATCGAATACGGAATTTTTGCCATCGCCAGCAGATCATGGCACTGCGCAGCAACGTCCCAAATCGATTGGTTGCCCAGCATTTGATAAGTCTTTTGTGCGGTGTTCATTTCTAACCCTCAGATTCCTGATCCAATTGTATAAGTGATGGATCGGTCGGGCGTCAACGCTAAAACGTGAAACAGATTGAAGTCCCCCGTCAGTTTTGTCAGCCTGTTGGCAGTCAAAAATCGTCTTCGGGGCGGAAATCTGTCCATTCGCGGCTGGATCTGATGGTTCGGTCGTTTTGGTTTCGGTATAACGACGTTAATCCCCGTATCGCTAAAACCTATCACCTAATCACCAGATCAAACGCCTCAGCATGTCCAACGAAAATACGATCGTCTATACACTCACCGACGAAGCTCCAGCCTTGGCGACGCGATCGCTGCTGCCGATCATTCGCGCGTTCACGAAGTCATCCGGCATCACGTTTGATCTGCAGGACATTTCGCTGGCCGGTCGTATTCTGGCGAACTTCGCTGACAAGTTGCCGGCAGATCAAAAGCACAGCGACGCATTGGCGGGGCTGGGAGCTCTGGCGAAAACGCCAGCGGCCAACATCATCAAACTGCCGAACATCAGTGCGTCGATTCCTCAATTGCACGAAGCGATCCACGAGCTGCAGAAAAATGGCTACGCGATTCCCGATTTCCCGGAAGATCCTCAGACGGCTGAAGAAAAGGACGCCCGCGCACGCTACGCCAAAGTGCTAGGCAGTGCGGTCAATCCGGTGCTTCGCGAAGGCAACAGTGATCGTCGCGTGGCGGCTCCTGTGAAGGCGTATGCGCGAGCCAACCCGCATTCGATGGGTGCTTGGAGCAGCGATTCGAAGACACACGTGGCGTCCATGGCGGGCGACGATTTTTGTGGCAGCGAGTTGTCGCACACCATGACCGCAGCTGGCGAAGTGAAAATCGAACACGTCAGCACTGACGGCACGAAAACGGTTCTTAAAGAAGGTTTGTCTTTGCAAGCGGGCGAAGTCATCGACGCATCCCGGATGTCATGCACAGCGTTGCGAACGTTTCTGGCGAAGGAAATCGCCGACGCCAAACAGCAGGGCGTGCTGCTGTCGCTGCACATGAAGGCCACGATGATGAAGGTTTCTGACCCGATCATCTTCGGCCATGCGGTCAGCGTGTTTTATGGTGATGTGCTGACAAAGCACGCGGCAGTACTGGAACAAATCGGCTTCGACCCCAACAACGGGATCGGCGATCTGTATAGCAAGCTGGATGTACTTTCGGCCGACAAGCAGTCTGAAATCAAAACCGACATCGCCGCGCTGTACGAACGACAGCCGCGTTTGGCGATGGTGAATTCGGATAAGGGTATTACTAATCTGCATGTTCCGAGCGACGTGATTATCGATGCGTCGATGCCGGCTGCGATCCGTTCGTCGGGCCAGATGTGGGGACCGGACGGAAAACTGGCCGATACCAAAGCCATCATCCCGGACCGCAGTTATGCGGGCGTGTATCAGGCAACAATCGACTTCTGCCGAGCTAACGGGGCATTCGATGTCAAGACGATGGGCAATGTGGCCAACGTCGGCCTGATGGCTCAGAAGGCCGAAGAATACGGTTCGCACGACAAGACATTTGAAATTTCGGCAGCTGGCACCGTGCAGGTCGTCGACGGCAGCGGCAACGTGCTGATGCAGCACACGGTCGAAGCGGGCGACATCTGGCGGATGTGCCAGACCAAAGACGCACCGATTCGCGACTGGGTGAAGCTGGCCGTGAGTCGCGCACGAGCCACCGGCAACATGACCATCTTCTGGCTCGACGAAAACCGAGCTCACGATGCCAGCCTGATCGCCAAAGTGAATCAGTATCTGCCGGAACACAACACTGACGGTCTGGACATTCAGATTCTGTCGCCCGTGGAAGCCACAAAAGTCAGTTGCCAGCGCTGCAAAGGTGGGCTCGACACAATTTCCGTTACCGGCAACGTGCTGCGAGACTACCTGACGGATCTGTTTCCGATTCTGGAACTCGGCACCAGTGCCAAGATGCTCTCCATCGTGCCGCTGCTGGCCGGTGGCGGACTGTTCGAAACCGGAGCCGGCGGTTCGGCTCCCAAACACGTCGAACAGTTCGTCGAAGAAGGTCACCTGCGCTGGGACAGTCTGGGTGAATTCTTGGCGTTGGCGGTTTCGCTGGAAGACAAGGCGGAAAAAACGGGCAACGACAAACTCAAAGTCGTCGCCGAATGTCTGGACACCGCCAATGACATGTATCTGACCGAGAACAAGTCGCCCTCACGCAAAGTCAACGAGCTCGACAACCGCGGCAGCCACTTCTATCTCGCACTGTACTGGGCTCAGGCGTTGGCAGCTCAAGACAAGAACGCGGAGCTCGCCGCCGAATTCGCAGACGTTGCGAAGACGCTGTCCGACAACGAAGCGAAGATTGTGCAAGAGCTCAATGCCGTTCAGGGAACAGCCGTCGACATTGCTGGCTACTACCAGCCCACCGAAGCCAAAGTGGCGGCCGCCATGCGACCCAGTGGGACGTTGAATGCTGTGATTGACGGTCTGATTTAGAGTCTTTCTCAGAATGATGCGTGCATCTTCTGGAAACTTCGAGCGGAAGCTCGCATTGGCTGCGGGCCTCCCGCATTAGGTTGATGATTTCGGGCCGAGCGCTGGGTACAATGCCAGAGTTCCCTTTTGGAGGTGTCTCATGTCAACAATCTCAGACGTCACGACCGGCCCTCAGCTAAAGTGCTGGACAGCGACGGAGATAAAAGTACTGGCCGAGATCGGGGTACTGGACGCCGAAGCGGTCGAATTCTTCAATGGCCTGATCTATCTCAGCGGCGATGGCGTACGCAAACGTTGGACTCATGAAGAATATCACGGCGCTGGCGAAGCGGGATTATTCGATGGTGAACGCGTGGAACTGATCGATGGAGAGGTTTACATCATGAGTCCAATGAGTGAACGGCATGCCAGTGGCATTCTCCGTGTTCAATATGCTTTGCTTGGTCTTGCCCCGCAAGGCTATCTCGTCCGCACCCAGCTTCCGATTCTCGGCGACGCTTCAGAGCCGGAACCGGATATTGGCTTGGTGATCGGAGCAGTCGATGATTTGGACCAAGCCATTCCTAGCACTCTGGAACTTGTCATTGAAGTCAGTCTGTCCAGCTTAAAGTTTGATCAGACCGAAAAGCTAAAAGTCTACGCTCAGCAGAACATACCGGAGTATTGGATCCTGAATCTTGTCGACGACTGCCTTGAGGTGTATCGCGATCCTGTCGGCGACAGTTATCGTGACATGGCAATCGTGAAAGCTGGTGAGTCGATTGCCTGTTTGGCAATTCCCAATGCCGAGGTCGCAGTCTCGGATTTATTGCCGAAGCGGGCCTGAAGCGGTGCCGCAACCCTAGTATTCTCCGATCATTTCGCCGCCAGCCACCGTCGTCAACGCGGTCAGTGTTTCGGTTGAAATATCTTGGCTTAGAAAACGAACGCTGCCATCTGCCAGCAATGCCTGAAACCCGCCGGCGTGAGAAAAGTAGGTTTCCGTTTTGCTGCTGGCGAGGATTTCGTCACCCCCGTCTTCCGGTGACATCCAATGGACGGAATGATGTTGAGCCACTTCGATCACGGCCAGCGTGTTGGATGTTCCGTCGGTGATGGCTTTGATGCTGCGTGGTTCTGCTGGGGTAAAGAACAGATCTTGCCCAACCAGCCCCACGTAAGTCGCATAAACAGGGGCGACATCTGCGGACGGGCATCTGTACGTTGCGATGTTGGTTTCGTACGCCTTTTTGTTGGCAGGATCATCCCACGGTTTTGTCAGATCGATGCTGCCGCGGGCTTCTGCATAGTTAGTGGTTGTCGTTAAATCGTTTCGATGTGTAAAAAAGCTTGGCAGAGCGTGAAAAGGCTCCACGAAGATGAGTTGGAAATCGTAGCGTTGATTAGAAACGTCAGCAAAACGGAATTTCATCGCTCAATCTTCGAGGAGCCACGGATGCGAAAATCACACTCACGACAACTTCGTCTGGACAGTCCCACGATCGACGAAGTCGAACTGAACTTCGACTGTCGAGATTCCATGATCCCCGTGCTGCGATCATTGCAGCATGTGTATTCGAAGCCCGAACTGACTGATCGAATCATGGATCTGATTGGTCGTGACGTCAACGCCAAGACGTCGGCGAAGCAGGGCCGCGAAGGGATGAACTATTGGCACATTCTGGTACTCGCCGGTGTGCGGCTGGGATGCAATGATACGTACGACCAGCTGCAAGATCTGTCTGAGAATCACATCAAGCTGCGGGGCATCATGGGCATCGGTTCGTGGGACGAAGACACCGAATTCAAGTGGCGCACGATTCGCAATAACGTGTGCCAGTTGACTTCGCAAACGATCGATGAGATCAGCCGCTTGTTCGTTGCTCAGGGTCACGAAATTCAT
>JBDNHJ010000339.1:0-45198 GCA_041688835.1 Fuerstiella sp. | reverse complement strand
CAAGCGAAGCCCAGATCGGTGTACAGGGCGTCGTTGATGGCTTGATTGCGTCGTTGATGTTGCCCTTCTCCGCAGAATCCGTTGGCGGCCCAGGCGACCACGAGTTTTCGGTCTGGATCGCAAAAGCCGATGGAGCATTGCGCACCGCCGTGGCCGAATGTTGTTGGCGAGCAGAACTGGCTGAAACCGTAGGGCACTGTTTTGACGCCGTAGCTGTTGGAGTCCACGATCAATCCCAGCCCGAAGTCGACGACGTGCTGGAAGGTGGTGTCGAATTCGCCCGTTCTTTGACGCGAGGTCATGGCTGAAATCGTTGACGGTTCCAGCAGTCGTGCGCCGCTTTCCTGTTTCTGTTCCGTGTCGCCATTGTGCAGCAGCATTTCGTAGAACTTTCCCAGCTCCCGAATCGGTCCCCGAAAATTTCCACCGGGCGACGGCGCTGACAGCCAAGGTTCCGTGCCGTACTCGCTGGGCACCAGTTTGCCAGCTTCGCGTGACAGCAGCTCGGGCAGTCGATCCGCCACATCAGCGGCGGCGTCGATTCCACACCAAGCGTCTTTGATGCCCAGCGGCGTCAGAATCTCGTCACGAAGAATCGCCTGAACGCCACGGTTGGTTTCGTCGATTGCTTCCAGAATCGCTGCCAACAAAAACCACGTACTTTGTGGCTGATAGGCGGCCTCAGGTGAAAGCGCTTCGGCATTGCAGATTCGTTCGAGCGACTGATCCCAAGTCAACGTGGGCCAGCCGGTGTCGAGCAGTGGAAGCCCGCTGGTATGAGTCAGCATTTGGCGGATTGTGATCTGGCCCACCGGGCGATGTTTTGTGTGCGGCAGATATTCGCTGGCTGCTGAGTCCAGATCGATCCGCCCATCCTGCCAGGCTCGGCAGATGGCTGCGGCTGTGATGGGCTTGCCGGCGGAACGCCACAGCATGATGGTTGACGCGGACATTGGGACGTCGGGTTTGGCAAATCCGAATCCGTTGTCCAGAACCGGTTGCCCAGCGACAGAAATGTAGACTTGCACACCCGTGTGCAGGTTGCGATCGATGCCCTGCTGAATCGCCTGCTTCAGATTGTCGAAATTCACGTCGCTTGCTGTCTGGAACGTAGTTTTCAGTTTTCAGTTTTCAGGACTCAGGATCAGTTTTCAGGACTCAGACGGACAGACCGCGTTCTTCGCGAATCCTGCGGACTTCGTCCAGCACGGAATCCACCACCGCCGTGTTTTTTGAAATACCGACGAACTGTGCGAAGTTCGTGACAAGATTCGCGATCGCTGTGATGACTGCGACCAAGAAGTGAATCTGTGCCCCGGTCATCCCCAGCGTGCCGTCGAGTGACATAGGAGTGGCTGGATCAGCGATGGCTCCGAGTGCTCCGGTTGTGATCAACAGCACCACGCAGATTGTCATGCCCGGTAGTGTGGAGTACTTGAGTTTCTGGTTGGTTGAATGAAACGAATCACCCAGCGAATACGCTTGGCTGGTTTCTTCGATCCAGCGGCCTGTGCCCATAAAATAGGTCAGCGTAATGGCGTGTACCAGCGTGACAAATGTGAGCGCTCCGAGTCCGACCAGCATGTGCGAACTAATGCGGGATTGCGTGGCCGGATCGAGGCTCTTTGCATCGCCGACATTCAGCCCCATGATGATGGCGGCGATCAGAAAGATAGTCGCCAAGCTGGCGAGAGTCAGGAAAATGCGTTGCACGGCGGTTTAGGTTATCTAAAGGGCTCGACTAGGGAACCAGCGTCATCGCTGTGGTCTTGGTCACTGTTTGCTGAAACGCTCGCTGACCGGAATCGATTTCCATCGTCATTTCCATCACCAATTGCGACTTCGTCACGACTCCTTGAGCCACGTTGAAGGTCACCTGCCCTTTTCCTTTGGACTCCATCAAAGTCATTTTGACTGCGGCTCCTTCTTTGGGCGTGATCACAACCGCGGGATCGATATCGATCAGGACATTCCCGTCGGCATCTTTGCTGGCGAAAGTCATGGTCGAAGTAATGCTGATTGTCGCGTATGGTGATTCCACACTTTGACGGCTGGTCCATGTGCCATTCGGGGCGACGCCGTTGGCGGGCATCGTCACGGCAGACTGCTTCATCATTTGCTTCAGTGTCGACTCATTCAATGCGGCTGGGTTACCAGCAGCCGATGCCTTGATGGCTTCCAGCATCTCAGCCGGAATTTCGACGTTGTCGACCTCGCCCGTTGGCTTCATAGTGATTGTGAAGTTTTGATTGACGATCTTTAGAAAGACATCGCCCATGGAATTTAAGAACAGGTTCTCTGTCTTTTCTGGTTTGTTGGTGTCAAACGCATCTTCTTTGTCTGGTCCGCTGGCCATTTTGATTTGTGCTCGAGTCACAATCTGATCCATCGTGGCGTCTCCGCCAGCCGCTACGCCCAGAATATTCCAGACAATGTCCATCTGCATTTTCATCTGCTGCTGAATTTCATTGCCGCCCACGTTCATGACGGTTTCCATGTTCTCCTGAACGTTGTACTTCAGCTGTTGACCGCGTTGAAATTTCCAACGCAGGACTTCCTGAGCGTTTGTTTCGGCAGAAAGCGTGATGGCGATCAACAGCGAGAGAATGGTGGGAAGCGTGGGCAGGCGCAGTGACATCTGAGGGGGCTCCGGAGCGGATAGGAGTGTCGGGGGACTGATCAGCAAAAACCGGCGGTGCATCTGTTTCAGATGCGATCCGTCGGTCGGAGTCTACAGTAGACTCGATGGCTGGCTCAAAGGCAGTTTTCCCGTTCGAGGATTATTCTCCGGCTTGGCGGACGCCAACCGTTAATAACAGGTTTGCCCAAAGTGCCTGGTCTCCCGTTTGTATCGTCAGAACGTGATCGCGGGAGGCCACAGCATCGTAGAATTCCCAGCGATTGATCGATGCGAGCTCAATGTTGGATTTCGCATCCGCTAAGATTTTTCGGTAATCATTCCACGCGGGCGGATCTTCGTCCAGCTTATAGGGATCGTCGTCTGGCATGCCCATGGTGTTCACCGCTTCGATGGGCACGCTGTTCAGCAGCACTTTGAACACCTGCGACACAGACAACAGCCCCGGTGCCAGATTCAGGCTGACCAGCGATGCTCCCGGACCAATTGCGGACGACGCTGGGTAGTTTCCATCCGCGATCAGGATTTTCGAACTATGGCCAGCTCGAGCCACGATGGCCGAAATTTCCGGATGAATGAGTTCAGATTTCAGCATGACTGTTTCCAACTTGAAATTTGCTGCACCGAAAGACAGGCGGCACGATGTGATTGCGGAGGACGTGAAAAATGCAACCGGTGCTACACGGCAGTTTGGCTGTGGGTGTGCTCATAGATTTCGGTATTTGTTTTGGGATGGTCGTGGGCTGGACTGAGCTTGCGAAGGAAGCCCCCGAGTTTCGCTCGTGCCTCGCTCCAACCCCGGCCACCCCTTTCCGATTTGACAATCATCTGTGAGCGCACCGTTTGGTTACGATCGAAACACGGCGTTGAATGTTTCGATGGTCTGCCGAGCTGCTTCGTCCGAATCCGGAATCGGAAAGGCTTCGGCACAGCAGTATCCATCGTAGCCGATGTCGGCCAGCGCCTTGGCAATTGGACCATAGTCCATGTGGCCGCGACCGGCCGCCTGTCGGTTGGAGTCAACAAAATGGACGTGGCCCACAGACTTTCCACCATCGCGCAAGCCGTCCGCGATGTTGGCTTCTTCGATGTTCATGTGGAACAGATCGGCCAGCAGAACCACGTTGTCCGTGTTTAATGGCGCGAGTAACTCGACCCCTTCCTTCATCGTCGTGGCGAGGTTGGTTTCGTAGCGATTCAGCGGTTCATAGATCAGCGGCACGCCTCGGCTTTTGGCATGTTCGCCGAGGCTATTTAAGCTGTCTCGCAGATAGCCCAGCGCCGTTGCTTGATCGGTGGTGGCATCCCACTTGCCCTGCATCGAACCAATGATGGCTGGTGCTCCGAATGGTGCTCCGGCTTCGATAATACCGCGAATGAAGTTACACCCCTTGGCTCGACGCGAAGCATCGGCATCGCACAGATGCAAACCGTGCTTCACCATGCCCGCTCCAGTGCCCACTGCTGCGAGGTTCAGGCCATGCTGCTTGAGTAGCTCAGCCAGCGGCAGAGCGTTGATGGCTTCTGGAGCCGGTGCGAACAATTCAACCGCGTCAAACCCCAGCGCCGCCGCTTTTTCGCAGGCTGCCGCGACATCGTCGTGAAACACAAACGGGCCCTTGCGAGCTTCTGCGACGATGCTGATGGTGACGGCGGATTTGATCATCAAGGGTGTTTTCCGGGGGAAGCGGTTTGAGATTGAAGATTGAAGATTTGAGATTTGAGATTTGAGTGATTAGTTTGGTAGTCGGATATCGACGCTGGCGCTGTGGGCGGTGAGCCCTTCTTTTTGAGCGATCAGGCGCACGATATCCGCGTCTGCTTGCAGTGCGGCTTGATCATAGCAGATGACGGAGCTGCGTTTGAGGAAGTCGGTGGAAGCGAGGCCGTTGGCGAATCTGGCCGTTCCACCGGTTGGCAACACGTGCGATGGTCCGGCGATGTAGTCGCCTAGTGCCACGGGAGTAAAGTGCCCCATAAAAATGGCACCGGCGTTTTGGATCTGTTGCAGCATCGACTCAGCGTCGTCCATGGAAATATGCAGATGTTCGGGTGCCAGCAGGTCGGTGAGTTCAGCCGCTTCATCGCGGTGTCGCGCCAGAATGAAAGCTCCGTAGTCTTCCAAGCATTGCTTCGCCAAGTCACCGCGTTGCAACTTTGCCAGCTGAGTTTCCAGTGCCGCGCGGACTTGTTCGATCAGTGGTTCGTGCCACGTGATCAACACACCGGATCCGGGGCTGTGTTCGGCTTGCGAAATCAGATCTGCTGCGATGTATTCTGGGTTGGCAGTTTCGTCGGCCAGCACGATGACTTCGCTGGGCCCCGCGATACTGTCGATGTCGACATCACCAAAGACGCGCTGTTTGGCCAATGCGACAAACAGGTTGCCTGGTCCCACAATTTTGTCAACGCGATGGATGCCGTCGACCCCATACGCCAAAGACGCGACCGCTTGTGCGCCGCCAACTCGATACACTTCTGTGATGCCGATTTCGTGACATGTGGCCAGCATGTCGTTGTTGTAACCGCCGAAATCGGTGGGCGGCACAACAATGGCGATTTCTGGGACGCCGGCCGTCATGGCAGGCACAGCCGTCATCAGCACGGTGGAAGGATACGCAGCCGCTCCACCCGGCACACAAATGCCAACGCGTTTTATGGGCAGATGTCGCTGTCGCAGTTCGACACGTCCACCGTTTTGTTCGCGCGTGATTCTGGCGTCCTGCGGCAGCACGGCGGATTGAAATTCGGCCACGTTGTCGCGAATTCGTCGCACCGTTTCCAGAAACTTTGGATCGACGGCTTTGGCGGCGGCGGCCAGTTCTTCCGGTTGGACGCGGATGGTGGCCGCTGTTAGCTGTTTGCCGTCCAGCTTTGCGGTGTACTCCAGCAGGGCTTCGAGACCTCGCGTGCGGACGTCTTCGCAGATGCGCTGCACGACTTCGCGGGGGCTCAGAGCTTCTCCGAATAGTTCGATCGTGCGCTGGCGGCCAGATTCCGACACCACGTCCCCGCGGGGGCTCAGCTTTTCGCGGAGTTCACGAAACAGTTCGGTGGCGTCGTCTTTGCGGCAATCAATTGTGGTAATCTGCAGTGGACTTGTGTGCGACATGGATCAGATTGAACCGCCGAGAAACGGGAAGTACAGTCTTCAGCGGACGTTTTTCCCTAGGAATTTTGTCTTTCCCGACCTTGCTGGCCGCGAAGTCCCACGACTGAGTATTTTTCTTAGGCTCCAGCACTGAAAACTCAACCGAAATTCCCCAATGATCGATCTTAGAAGCGATACCGTTACTCGACCGACCCCCGCCATGAAACAGGCGATGATGGAGGCCGAATTGGGAGACGACGTGTTGGGCGAAGATCCGACCGTCAACCGCTTGGAGGCCATGTTTGCGGATCTGCTGGGTAAAGAAGCGGCGGTGCTGGCCTGTTCCGGAACACAGTCGAATCAAATGGGGATTCGTGCGCATTGTGTGTCGGGAGACGAACTGCTGATCAACGATACTAGCCACATCGGGGTGTTCGAAGCTGGCGGCCCGGCGGTGCTGAGCGGTGTGACCGTTCGCCAGATTCCCGGTGACCGTGGCATGTTGAATGTCGCTGATCTGGAAGGCACGCCGCGTATCGACGATCAGCACTATTGCCGCACGCGATTATTGTGTCTGGAAAATACGACCAACATCGCTGGCGGGTTTGTGTACCCTGTTCAGCAACTGCGGGATGTTTCCGATTGGGCGAGGTCTCAGGGTTTGAAACGGCATCTGGACGGCGCGCGCTTTTTTAACGCTGTTGTTGCTGGCGGGTACACGGCGTCGCAATTGGCCGGTTGCTTCGATACGATTTCGATTTGTCTGAGCAAGGGACTGGGGTGTCCGTTTGGATCGATTTTGGTGGGCTCAGCGGCGGAAATTCGCTTGGCGCGGCGTGCTCGAAAAATGTTCGGCGGAGGGCTCCGGCAGTCCGGCATGATCGCAGCGGCGGCCATATACGCTCTGGAAAACCATGTAGACCGCATGCAGCAGGATCACGATAATGCTCAAGTGCTGGCCAAGGGGCTGGCTGATGTCGACGGAATCAGAGCATCTGCGGAACACACAGAAACGAATCTGGTGTTCTTTGAAGTCGATCCTGAACTCGGAACAGCCGTGCAGTTGGCGGCCGCATTAAAAGAGCGAGCGGTGTTGATTGGACCGATGGGTGGACAACGCCTGCGTGCGGCGACTCATTTGGATATCAAAGACACGGACATTCCGATCGTTGTGGATGCCGTGAAAGATTGTGTGGCTTATGGATTCAAGCAACAGCAGTTGGTGGGCTCAGGCCCGTATTCGAAATAGCAGATCGTCGCTGCCAGCCGGATGAAGGTTGGTGACGGTTGAAGGCGGTTGAAGGAACGTCCATGCGACATCTTTGGCAAACCAATTCCAATTCCATGGCCAATTCCATGAACAGCTGCGTTCTGATCGCTGTTGTCTGCGGGCATGCCTTGGGACACGCTGAGACTCTGTTGGCCAATGACGAACCAACGGTGGTGCCTGTGTCCGCATCCATGCCGTTGCCGCTGGAACTGCAGCCGATCACAGTCAGCCTGCCGCCCGACGAAACACGGCTGTCGCCCGAAGTGACGAACTTCATCAAGGGCATGGCTTTGTTGCTGTTGCCATCGACCTATACCGATGACGATGATTGGAACCTACACAAGCGAGTTCAGTCGGGGCTGAATGTGGAATTCGATGGACTCAAACTAGACACATCGCGACGTTGGAAAGACGTGCGGCATGGGACTTGGCGGCGCGTGGACGCGACTCTGGTTGATCCGGAAAATCACTTTCGACTGGCGATTTCTCTGCTGCCGCGTACGGATATCGATGAGCCACGATATCGCATTCGCGCCAAAATGCGTCTGCGAGCGATCGGTCGGCAGCAACGTTGGAATTTTGGGGCTCAACTGTACAGCGTCAGCGCAGATATTGTGGCGGATGTTTCATTCCATGCAGATCTTCATTTTCAGACGCAGCTGATCAAGACGGATAACGGGACTCAACTGCGCGTGCTGCCTGAGATCGAAACCGCGAATGCGCGGGTGGACGGCTTCAGCTTGCGAAGTGTCAGTCATGTTAAGGGAGGCGCTGTTCGCGAATTCGGCAATGTGGTCGAAGCCATCGTGCAGCGCGCCGTGAGGAAAAAGAGTGAAAAACTACCCGCCAAGATCAATGGCAAGATTCAGAAGAAGCCCGAACGCTTCGAAATACCGGCTGGCATCTTGGCATTAGCGGGTGGAGTTCCGCTGGTCGCCCCGGCGAAACCGTAGGCCGGATGCGGCTCGGATCTCAATTTCACGGGCTTTCAAGTGGACGGCTTTGCTGCCTAGGCGTACCATTCGGATTCTGCATGTTTGTGCCTGCCAGTTTCATTGCGCGAGCGATCTATGTCATCGGCTCTCCCAAATCGCCTCAAAGACGCGGATTACCCGGCTGTCCAGACGGATGTTGATGATTCCGTGCGCAATGCCGCTGCGGCGTCGATTTCACAGGCTGAGGCCGACGGTATTCGGGCTGGCAAGCTGCAGGCGATTCAGGACGCCATAGCGGCTGGCGAGTACGATTCCGACGATGTGCTGCAGGCCGCACTGGGCAAGATGATCGAATCGGTGAAGAAGCAGGATTAAGAAGAACGTTTTCCGTTGCGCCGTTGGTCTGCCGTGATTTGCGAAGAAACCAACCGAATTCGCACGTTAACCGGCTCATCTGCGGGACTGACGCATTCTGTTGTGGAAGCTGGCCACCAAGTCGTTCTATACTATAGTGCTGCACCCGCCGGCACTGAATCTGGCGCGGTAGCGGTGTTTGTGTGTCATTGTCGTGGCGGGTACATGTTCGCGGGAGTCATTCTTGTTGCTCCGACAACGCGGTCTGTCGCCACCGTATTAGCGAGATTCGCTGTAGAGGTTTGTTGTGAGCGAATTGGCTCCGAAAGACGTTGCTGTTTCTCCGGATGAAAAGTTTCGCGAGTTCCTTGCGACGCGCGGAAAACGGTTGACTCAGGAACGCGATATCATTGTGCGCGAAATCTTTTCGGATCACGAACACTTCGACGTCGACGAAATTGTGGCCCGCTTGGACAAGCCGCAGGATGGTCGGCGAGTCAGTCGTGCCACCGTGTATCGCACGATTGGCCAATTGGAAGAAGCGGGCCTGATTCGCAAAGTGGCTCGCGCCAACGATCGTGAAGTCTACGAACACGACTACGGCTATCCACAACACGATCACTTTATCTGCGAAAAGTGTCACCAGCTGATCGAATTTCGCAACGAAGCGATTTCTGAGCTACTGGAAAAAGTGGCCATGAAAATGGGATTTCGCATGACCAGTCACCGCTTAGAAGCGCACGGCATCTGCGCCGAATGCGCCAAACCACCTACCCGGCAACATCGCAAGCTGGATATGATTTAGGCCACAGAAAGAGTGGTCTTTTTGTTTAACCGCGTGCCCAGCGGGCCGCGCGTCTTAGCGCCACACTCATGTGGGATGCCCACACAGTGAAACGAAAGCAGGGTCACTCCTGTTGTCGCAGTTGTCGGTGCAGTAATTCGATCTCTGCCCTTAATGTGGGTTCGAGCTCTGCTAGGCGAGACGGGATGTCCATCGACGCATGAGCCAGTGTCAAAACGATGATCCGATGTGTGTCGCTAAAGTCCGCAACAATCAAGTGTTTTTCGGCCCGGTAAAATCTTAGCGAAGGATGCAGATCCGGTTCTGAACGTAGCAATTCCGGGGTGTCGGCAATACACACAATGGCCGCCTCCAGAGTTGCGACGTATTGCTTCGCGACCAAACTCGCGAACAGAATACTCCTCGATCGCGACGATATCCCGCAGCGCTCGTTCGGCCAGATACATCCGCGTCTGCTTTGACCGCCGCTCGCCCACTATCGGACCTTGTTCAGCAGACGTTGCAAGTCCCCTTTGAACTCATGCGTTCGTCCTTCGATCGCGTCGCGGTATCCCTCGATGATCTGATCTCGAATCGCGGCGGCTTCCTGACGCTGCTTTTTCTGGCGAAGTAAATCCCGTACGAATTCGCTGGGGGTTGCGTAGAGTGTTCCTTCGCCGGAATTCTGATCCACGAACGCTCGCAGTTCATCTTTCAGTGAAAGATTGGTTGTGGTGCGCACAAGTTGATTCCCTGAATGTGGTTTTGAAGCCATCGTTGCTACCGCGAACGGTGATTAACGTCAATGCTCGCCAATTCCGTCGACTATCTTAGGGGCCATTCTTACTACCGATTTCATGAATCTTCCGTGAATAGTACGCAGGAGCATTGTGCCGCGTTCAGAAAAAATTAGAATCTCATTCGCTCTTTCAAAGAAGACATCTCAATCGCGTTCCGATTCAATCTCAAAAGCACCATCATGCGTACCCCCCCCCCTGTTTGACATTTCGCGGTTCCTGAAATCATTCGTTGGTACGAACAGCCGGTTTCGTCGCAGAAAGACGAGCTTGTGGAGGCCTGAAGTTTTGGAAGCTCGCACACTGTTGACCTTGGCGGCTCCCACGCTGTTGGAACCTGCAGTTGCCGCCAGCACCTTCGATGCGACTCCCCAGTTGCGATGGGTGGCTGACCCGGCGGCGGCCAGCTACGATGTTTGGGTGTCAGAACTGGGAGCGAATCCGCAGACTGTGTACATCGAAAATGGTGTGACCAGCAACCAGATCAGTGTCCCGTCCAACCTGAACTTTCAACAACATCGCTTTTGGGTTCGCAGTGCTGACGCAGCCGGGGCGAAGAGTCCTTGGAGCATTGGCCGCGTCTTCAGTGTGACAAACGACAAGCCAGCCAGTTTAACGGCACAAGCCGTGACTGGGACGTCAGCGAACTTCCAGTGGTCGGCGGTGCCTGGAGCCGAATCTTACACGGTCTGGATTTCTCAACAGGGTAGCCGCGTGCAGTTGATCAACAACGTTGCCGGAACCACGTATGCTGCTAGCAGCTTGGCGACGGGGGCCGCTCACACGTTCTGGGTGCGAGCGGTCAGTAACGATCACACCCAATCCTCGTGGAGTGCCGCGCAATCATTTCAAACGACCGGAACTGCAATCACTTCACAGCGCCCCGTGGGTGTCAATCCGGGGACCATTCAGAATCCTACCACGGCAAAGTTGTCTTGGGGATCTTTCAGCGGCGCGGCGTCTTTCCGCGTCTGGCTGAACGAGAGCAATGGCACGAATGTGTTTATCGTGGACGATGTGAAGAACGCGGAATACTGGGCAGAAGGACTGGAACCGGGTAAATCCTACCGCTATTGGGTGCAGGCCGTGGATGCTTCCGGTCGCCCATCGTTGTGGAGCACTGCCGTCAACTTTTCCGTTTCCGCGACAGAACGTCCCGTCACGATTCACGTCCCCGAATCGTCGATCTATGTGGATTCCTACGCTCAAGGCTATCCACTTGGCAGCGGTCCGCACCTGATCTTCGATCAAAACACGCCCTTCAACTTTTTCGATAGCGGCTCGACACCTCCGGCGTACCTATCCAGCATCACGGTCAAGGCGGGTGCCCGACTGTCTAGCCCAGGTTATCTGAACATCTACGCGGGCACACTGATCTTGGAAGAAGGGGCGTCGATTGATGCCCCTTTCCTCACCCTAGATGTCAGTAACGCATTTTTGGGCAAGGATTCCTCCGTTTCCGCTGCGACGCTTGATTTGTCGGGCAGCATCACGCTGGGTGATAATGCTGCGTTGACGGCTAGTTTCGGTAATTCCGGGTCCGTGACTCTCCGCAATCAGGGCATCGCGGCAGATTCAGACTATGACGACCTGAGTGATTTACATGAATTGTACGCGGGGACCATTGGCTCGAACGCGGATACGGACGGCGACTGGCTGACCGACGGATTCGAAGTCGCCAACGGAATGGCCCCGCTGGTTTCGTTTGGCGATCCATTGTCGCCGGGCTTCGTGTGGCCGGATGACGACTTTGATGGACTCGATTTGCTACAAGAGCAAATCTTCATGACCGATCCGTCCGTCTGGGACACAGACGGCGACGGCACGTCGGACGGAGCAGAAGTGGCACAGGGTAGCGACCCCCTTGACCATTTAGATCTGGGCAACGCCCCGCCCGCGAGCGAAATCGTGACTGTCAAGCTGAGCGTCGGCGATGAGTCCGACAGCCATTCGGAACGCTACATCCTAGCCGTCGGCAACATCCGACATCAGTCTTACACGTTTGGTGTGCTGACGGACGGCGTGTATAAGTTTCGGCGGGGAACGGAGCATGTTGTACGAGTGGCTCATGCGGGATCCAAGGACAGTGTTCCCGATTTTGACTACACGGCATTGATCACTGCGGCCGCTCCAAGTACCGCAAACGACATTATCGTCGAGAATTGGCAGGAGCTTCTTGTAGACGAGTACGAAGAGGACTTAACGCCACCTTTTTTCCCCAATCGACACCTGACGGCGAAGTTGATCATACCAGCCGCTGCGGTCGCCGAGGTAACCGGAGACTTGGACATTGAAGACGTGGCGGATGACAAAGAATTGTCCGAAGGCGGTTTCGTAGACGTAAACCTAGACGACGATGACCAAGACGGGATAACCGACCGCGATGATATCAACGGCGTGGCCTTAGAAAACGATCTGCTAAAGCTGACCTTCCAGGCCACGACCACCGGTACCGGTCAGGCTCAACTGCGGTTCGACAACACCAAACTGAAGATCTGGAAGAACGCGAACCGCACGATTGAAGTCTTGCCGGAATCAACATCGTTCGCCAAAGGCACCGTCCACACCGTATATGCGGAAGGCGTGGCGGAACTGGAGAAACTGGTGAAGCTCATCTTTGTCGGCACAGCAGCCGGAGCCATTGAACTCGACGCCGTGAAAATCATTTCGGCAGAATCCATCCTGATCGCGATCGATGGCACTGGCTCACAAGCGTGGAGCCAAGATCCGGCGTACACGATCACACTGCCGGACCAGACGCAGCGCACGCAGAGTCACGTGAAGAACTTTTACAACGACTACGCCAGCCCGCACAAGGCATTCGTTGATGGGCCAACAGGCCCATTCGGGACTCTTGAAACTGAGATGAACTCAATCGTCGCGACGTCGGTGAATTTCGCGAGGCAAAAATGGCGAGAGAACCCGAACCGACCGATCGACATCGTGGGCCACAGTCGAGGCGGTTGGGCGGCAATCATTGTGTCGTACGACATCGCAAATCTACCAGTGACCGATGGGAAGGTGGCGCGGATTCGGTTCGAAGGTCTTTACGATCCCGTTGCCGTAACTGGGGGCGCTTACTACCGAAACGACGTGTACGGTTTGTCAACGGAAAAACGGTATAACGGATTTCCAAGCCGCGAGATTTCCTTGCCCGCCAATGTCGAATCGTCGATCGGAGTCTATGCCGCTGGATCGTCTGCAGAGCTGGGTGCGACGAATGGGGCTATGGAAGAACAATCGCGAGTTGTCTTCGAGCGGATTTTTATTCCGTCAACGACTTGGCTTTTCGGAACACACTCGGCCATTGGCGGAGCTCCTTGGGAAGGGGACGATCCACTTGGCCACTCATGGCCCAATGACCAGTTGAAAGCAGCTAACGCCGATCTGCACATCCGGCAAGCGGCGAGGGATGCTGGTGTTCCAATTAGTTCTGTCGGTGACTACGGCTACTTCTACTTGACGGCCCCTGTCCATTAGTAGCTGCGCATCGGAAGTTGATTTCGCAAGTAGCAATACCGATTTCGGATTTGCAGAACTGGCTGGTCGCAGTGTGTTTTTTCCAATTTGCACCCTGTTTATGGCCCAACGCCCCGGGGAATACCACGATGAACTCATTTTTCCAACTCTGCGTCATTTGCAGCACAGTTGCTCACATGCTGAGCGTTGCCAATGCAAATGATGAGGTTGACTTGGTGCTGGAGCACTTTCCGACGACCTTTTTCGCCATCGCATGGATCGATGTCGACGATTTTGATGCGTCAGACGATGTTCCGACTCCTGGCGGCGTTCTGAATTTTTCTGATCAGCGGGACACTTCGGCACATTATGAGACGAACCGGTTTATTCGAGAGAACATCGGTGAGCTGAACCGGTTTGGCGTGGAAAGAGTCTGGCTTTCTTTCAATCATCTCATAATCCTCGGCGGACCGAAGACCGCCATACTTCCTTGTCGAGATCCCACTGGGCTGTGCCTCATTGTAACGCGAGCCTTTCAAGATCGAGCTCACAGCGTCGATGTGGTCGAAGGTGCTGTGATTGTGCGATTCGACAATTCACCCGTCGTCGCTCCTCTCGACGCCCAGGTACCAGATCCGTGGGACGGGATTCGACCGTTTCTCGCCGAGCAGAAACGGACCACCGGATATATCCATCGCGAAATTCAATATGTCGTGCTGGCCGAGAAGGAACGCGGCCGCTGGATGAACCCATTTTTTGAGTCAAGTCCTCAATTTGCCACAGCGGCTCAACAGTTCTTGCCGCACGTGCAGTATACTTGCTTCACGCGGACGTATCCGAAACGCAACTATCGGATAACAATGGAATTCGATTCGGACAAGTCAAGAGTCGCCGGACAGGCTGAGCTGGCACGAATGTTGAACAGGCGTGATTTCGGAGAAACGGGGATTGGCATACGCGGAACCAGTCGGCGGTTGGAGTTGCGTGCTTTGACGAACGAGGGCGAACGAAGGATTGGGAAAGCCGTCAATGCCGTTCGCGCTGAATAACACGTCTACGGACACAGGCTTAGATCGGCGGGGTGAAGTATGGGGACACACAATTATCGAGGCGAATCGGAATCCTGATTTCGCAAAGTGCTGTGTCCCCATCGGTTTCCCCTCACACGACGTCGTAGTCCTGCCTCCCGACCGGAGGCAGCAATAATGCACTTCCGACTTGGTACAACATCCCTAGTGATGATTATCGGCCTCGTCACGAGCGGGTGCTCGGGCGCCAACAAGGGGCACGATGTAGTCTTCGTGTGCGATCAACTTCCCGATGCGATCGCCATCGAGATCGACTTTACCAAAGGTCAGAGTCCCAAACGTGTTGACATCGGCGGAGGTCGGGCGGCCTATGCCATTCAGTTAGATGCGAATGGCATGGCGTCGATAGACTGCACTTGGCTGCTCGGCACTTGGCACCGGAAGCACTTCCAATTGCCGGGTCAAAGACTTCGCGAGTGGCGCGATTTCAACCTTGACAGGCAGCCCACTTTTCGAAAAATCAAAACAACAGTCAAATCAAATTCGGTTTACTCCGAGACGTTGGTCGATGGTACGATTTTTCACTGGACGGTGACGCCGGTTCCAAGCGTGCTCGTAACTGCCCCCGCCAATGACCAGCCCGAATAGCGGCATTTGGCAATGCACGGCGTAATTGGCGGTGCCGCAGATTTCGAACCGTCCGTCAGGGTGAAGGTTACCCGTCATGCTATTCAAAACTTGTGCATTAGTTTTGGGCTCACGATTTCAAACGCCGTACTCGCCGACCTCGAGGACGAACTCGCACTCGTGAAACGCGAGTATGAAGGAACGGTCAATGCCATTGCGTGGATTAACACGCACCAAGTCAAGGAGTCTAAGGCGGTACCGGTCCCCGGGCGGCTGATGGAATTCGTTATTGACGCCGAACCGCGCGACCACGTTTTTGATGACATCTTCCGACCGATCGTGCCAGATCTCAACGACGAAGGCGTTCGTCGCGTCTGGTATTATATTGTCGACGGCGGCATGGGTGCCGGGATTCTCAAAGCGGTGGTGCCGAGCAGAAGACCGCAAGCCGTGTTGCCAATTCTTCAAACGCACTTCCGAGGAAATCGATTCCGCGATCTGAAGATATCGATGAAAGCGATCGAAGGAGGCGTGAGTGTTCGACTGCTTGACATGCCAGAAACTTACGCACCGGCCGGCGACAATTGGAAACCGCTCTTCAATGGGAAGTTGTGTGACTGTTCGGGGCACGGTTACCTTAACACGCGAGTGTCTACCCTGTGGGTGCCGGAGGTCCAACCGCAACTTCGGGTCGACGGTCCGGTCATCCGCGTCGCAGTCGCAACTATGCGGGACATGCAGTCGATTTCGTTCTGCCGATCAGAAACGGCCGAATGGCCGCGCGTGATTCTGTTTTTTGCCAGTAGGCAGAAAGCGGACGACGTCAGTGGAACATTGTGGAGGAGTTACGATGCCGACCTCGGTCGTGTTGACGGCCTGACAATCAGCAGAAAAGGAACAGCGGTCGTCGTGGAGCCCACCAATCCCGAAAGTTTGGCGTACCTGACGAAACTCGTGAATTTTCTTCGTCGCGAGCCTGGCCTGCGTCTCCCTTAAAGGAACACGAGTACCGTATTGTCGGTCCGATGATTGGTGGACACGCCGGGATCGGAAAGCGAATAAAGGTTCGGAAAGCGAATAAAGGTTCCAACCACCGTTGAAGCAACACTCCTTTTACTTCCGAATTCCGTTCCGCCGTCTGGAGTGTGTTGGCTGAATCCGTTTGCGATGCTCAAAATGATTGGTAACCATGAGAAATCGAGATCTGATCGGTGCAGTTTTCATTGTGATACAAGTCTTCTGCGATTGTTCCTTCGCACAACAAACCGTTGAAGATGAGCTCTCAATTGTGATTGATCAGGTCGATGGTCCGCACGCTCTTGTTTGGGTGGACCTGAACGTTTATTCGGAAGAGCAGATTGTACCGACGCCGAATGGGGTTTTGCGTTTTTCTGACAAGGAACGCTATCCTCAAGACGGAGTGAATCGTCCATTTGCGAAATACATTGCTGAAATCAACCGGCTGGGCGTCCAACGCATCTGGTTTTGTGTCTATCCAGGATTTTCCAGCCACGCAAAGCGAGCGATTCTGCCCTGTCCCGATCCAGAGAGTCTGGCAAGGTTTCTAACGGCTGATAAATTTCTGCCGCAGAAAGTCCAGATACAGGTGCTGGAACATGCCGTCGTCGTGCATCTCATGAACGTCATTAACACAAATATTGATCCTCAGATGCGAGCGAAATGGGATGGCGTAACCGAAATTCTTCCCGCACTGGAAAATTCTCACGGTTACCTCGCCCACGATGCATTCTATTTTTTCCTGAGTCCCGTCAATGAGTTCTTCAAAGATCGGGAAGCACTCCGCCAATACGTCGATGAAGTCATACCTCATGTTCGGTTCTACTACTTTCTGAAAGCGTTTCCGCAGAACGACTACAGGATCAAGATCGTGTTCGATACCCCGGAAGTCACGCTGTCCGCGAAACACCGACTTACATCGCTGACTGCTGCAACCGATGAAAAGTCTCAGGGAATCCACGTGACGTCAAATGAATGCGAACTTCACATCGCAGCCACTACACCTGCGGGAGAACGTCGGATCGAACAAGGTATTCATGCGATACATCCAATCCAAGGAACTCAACTGCCGTGACAACAAAGAGCGAGTAAAGGTTCCAGCCACCGTTGAAGCAACACCGTTCCAGCTGACTGAACCAAGTTACCCTCAGATACCGACCAGCCATGAGAATATTGCCTCCCTACACTTCTGTCAGTATCGCTGTCATTTCACTCATCTTCACTACGGGCGCAGTCTCCTGCGGTCGCGATGACATTGCCGAAGTGGACATAGTTGTTCAGCACGCCAGCAGCACGACGTACGCTCTCGCGTGGATCGATCTCGTCGCATTTCATAATGCCCAAATCGTTCCGTGCCCAAATCAAATGATGCGTTTTGCGAACGACAAAATTGAAATCCCACCCTCCCTACACCGCCCGTTTTCCGCACATTTGGCCGATATACGGGATCACGGCGTCCAACGAATTTGGTTCTGTATTTACAGCGACACCCCCTGCGCTGCTGAACGTGCGGTCTTGGTTTGCAATGCTCCTCAGAAACTTGCCGACCGTCTCCGGACATATCCCAATCTCCAAAAAGCGGATATCAATATTTTTCACGATGCTGTGGTCATTCACTTGCGAGAATCGGCGAATGTGAAGTTCGACGAAGTCAGCGGTGCCAAATGGGCCGGAGTGAAATCCATCTTGCCCGCTCTGAATCAGTCGCACGGCTATGTCAGCCGTAGTCCTTTTCGGTTCTTCCGTGCGGAGGTCAACGACTTCCAACAGGGTTCGCGAGAGCTGCAGAAATACGTCTACGACATGACACCGCATATTCGTTTTTTCTACTTTCAGAAACGTTTTCCCGGCCAGCAATACGGCATAAAAGTGATCTTCGATTCCAAGGAAGCTCTGCAATCCGTGCGAGCACGGATCGAGTCAATGATGGTTGCCAGCGAAGAAGGTTCCACAGGGATTCAAATCACATCTGACGGCATGGAACTGAGCATCGACGCCACCTCGCCCGCCGGCGAACGCCGCCTCGAAATAGCCCTGCGCACCATTCGTTCCGATCAAGGTACACAGTTGCCCTGATATGATTCGCAACCGTCGAGAAATAAGCACTCGTTATCGTATCGGCGGCCCCGTGCTGCGGTCGAAAAATGAAAGGTTTAAAAACCGGCATCCGTTCACGGGCGTCGAAGAGTCGCAAAAATATTCGTGTTTGACAGAAAGATTTTGCGACAGAAAAATTGACATGCAGAATGTTTCTGTCCAACACATTTTTCTGTCAAATATTTTGCGGTTGCAACTCTAGGCGAAGAGTTCATGGACCACCTTGCCGCCTTCTGGGCCGGTGAGTCGGTGATCGCGGCCTTCGTGCCAGTAGTTTAAGTTGTTGGCTGACAGGCCCAAAGCGTGCAGCATGGTGGCGTGCAGGTCTCGGAAATGGACTTTGCCTTCGACGGCGCGATCGCCGGTATCGCTGGTCTTGCCGTGACAGTAGCCCTGTTTGACTCCACCACCCGCCAGCCAGAACGTAAAGCCTTTGGCGTTGTGACCGGTTTCGTCTTTGCCATCTGCCGGCGTTAAACCGGGTCGACCGAATTCTCCGCCCCAGACGATCAGTGTGTCTTCCAAGAGGCCTCGCTGATTGAGATCTTCCAGCAGTGCGGCGATCGGACCGTCAACAGTATCGCAGTTCGCCTTCAGGTCACGACGATGATTTTTGTGCTGGTCCCAACCACCGTGGTTGACTTCGATGAAGCGGACACCGGCTTCGGCGAAACGGCGTGCTAGCAAACATTGTCTGCCGAAGTCGGTGGGACGGCAGGTGCCGATGGACAGTTTTTTGCCGACGTGATAGCGATCCAGCGTGTCTTGGGTTTCGTTGGACAAGTCAAGGAGTTCCGGCGCTGAAGCCTGCATGCGGAAGCCCAGTTCCATCGATTGAATCACGCTGTCCAGTTTTGCGTCGCGCGGTCGCTGAGACAAGTGCTGGCGGTTCATTGACTGGACGAAGTCTAGCTGGTGTCGTCGGGCGGCCAGTGGCAGATGATTGCTGTACACGTTGTTAATGGTGGCGGCAGACATGTCTTCGCCGTTGACGCCAATGGGAGTGCCGTTGTAGATCGATGGCAGAAAAGCACTGGAATAGATGGAACTTTTGGAAGTGTTGAGGCTGATGAAGCCGGGCAGGTTTTGGTTTTCGGTTCCTAGACCATAAGAGATCCACGATCCGAGGCTGGGGCGATTTCGTAGGCGTTCGCCCGTGTGCAGTTGCAGGAACGATTGAGCGTGAATGCCGGTATCTGCATACATACCGTTGATGACGCACAACTTGTCCGCGTGTTTTGCGGTTTCGGGCATCAGTTCCGAAATCCACAAGCCGCTGTCGCCGTGTTGACGAAAACGAGCGACGGAGCCGGCGTGTTTCTTGTTTCCCGTTTGCGGCTTGTAGTCGAACGTGTCCATCTGAGCCGGCCCGCCGCTCATGCACAAAAAGATGACTCGCTTGGCAGTTGCGGACAATTCGGGCGTGCGCGTCGCGAGTCCCGAGTTTGGTGTGTCAGCGAATGCTGGCCGTCCACAGAGTGCTTGGAATGCGAGGTAGCCGAATCCACAGGCGGTGGACTGCAGCATGTTTCTGCGTGAGTTGTGCATGTTGGTTTCCAGCTACAGCGTTTGACGCTGACTTGTGGCCGCGGAGTTTGTTTCTTGGCCGTGGTTCCCTTGTCGCCACGAGCCAGTGCCGTTTGCGACAAGAGGTAAGTTGCTTCAGTCGATATATCGAAACTCATTCGTCGTCAGCAGTGCCTGACATAGGCTGGCCCAGGCCTTGCTTTTATCTTTTAAATCGTATTCCGCTGCCAAGATGAACTGTGCGGCGGTGCGGACTTCAGCATCGTTGGGTTCACGACCGAACGCTCTGTGCCATGCAATTTGAATTCTTCCGTCTGTCGTTACAGATTCGCTCATCACACGACTGGCGAACAGCAATGACTGTTCGATCACAAACGAATTGTTGTACAGGTGCAAGGCTTGGTTGGGGACGGTGCTGATGTCTCGGCGGCCGACAACGGTTGTGAAATCGGGCAGGTCAAAGGCCGCAAGTTCCGGCGGTGGTGAGCTGCGGAGATAGCATAAATAGATGCTACGTTTGTGGCTGGGTTGGTGCAGGTTGCCCGCTAGATTGATCAGAATGTCACGATGTTGAATCAGTGAGCCTTCGCCCGGTTGCAGGTCGAGTTCTCCGCTGGCAAACAGAACGCTGTCTCGCAGAGATTCGGCATCCAGTCGTCTGCGTGCGTGTCGAGTCAGCAACTGATTCGCATCGTCGGCGGTTAGCAGTTTCGAAGTGGCGTGGCTGCTGAGCTGATACGAACGGCTGAGCACAATCTGGCGAATCAATCGCTTCAGCGACCAGTTGTCTCGAACAAACCCAACGGCTAGGTAATCCAGTAACTCAGGATGCATGGGACGTGCTCCGTAAACTCCGAAATCATTTGGTGTCGCTACCAAACCTGTGCCGAACAGGTGCTGCCAGACGCGGTTCACCATCACGCGTGCGGTTAGCGGGTGGTCAGGTTGCGTCAGCCATGCCGCGAGTTCCAACCGCCCGCTGTGGTTGCTCGGTGGTGTGTCGTCGGCGTTGTCTTCAGCCGTGTTTTCAGTTCGGCAAGCTGTCAGGAAACCGCGAGGTACGGGTTCGCCGAGTTTCTTGGCGTCGCCCTTGATGTTGATTTTGCAGTCGGCTGGCTTAGCACGGTCGCGCAGCCCCATGGCTAACGGAGTGCCGACGGGCCACGGCGGTTTTGGAATTGGCTTGGGAATCCCGGTGTTGGATTCCAAGACCAGCACGGTTTCTTTAAAATCCTGCGGCGGCAGGATCTGCGGTGCGGCGGTTAAGACGTGGAGTCCGGTTGGCGGAGCCGTTAGACCTTCATTGGCGGCGATCCCCCACATGGTTTCGGAGCTCGTGAAAAAACCGGCTAAAGCGTAGTAATCGCGTGTGGGAATGGGATCGAATTTGTGGTCGTGGCAACGGGCACAGGCGACGCTTAGGCCGAGGATTCCGCTGCCGATGACATCGATCTGGTCAGCGACCACGTCCATATCGAAGTTATTGTTCATCGCTTTGGCTGGCTTGGCGGTCAAAGCCAAAAACCCGGTGGCGATCAGATTGCGGTCACGTTCTTCCGCAGAATCCGTCGCCAGCAGGTCGCCAGCGATCTGTTGTGTTAGAAATTGATCGTAGGGTGTGTCGGCATTGATTGCGGCGATCACGTAGTCGCGATAACGCCACGCGTGCGGAAAGCTGGGGTTTCGTCCCAGCCCGTCATTACCATTGGATTCACCAAAACGCGCGACATCCAGCCAGTGCCGCCCCCAGCGTTCTCCAAACTGCGGACTGGCGAGCAGTTCGTCCACGAGGACTGCTGTGGCTGCGGCAGCATCCGCTGCGTGTTCTTCGATGAATCGTTGCGTCCGGATCATGGACGGCGGCAAGCCGATGAGGTCGATATGCAATCGACGGATCAACGTTCTGGCATCGGCGTCATCGGTGGGTTGTAAATTCGCTGTTTCAATTCGGTGAAGCACAAAGTGGTCGATCGGATCTTTCGGCCAGCTGTGATCCGACACTTCAGGTATGGTCGCTTGTTGAGGGGCCTGCAACGACCAAAGATCTGTGGCAACAGCCGGGGCGGTGGTTGTTTGGGCGTAAATGCGAGGATCGGCTGCGCCGCGTTGAATCCATGTTTTGAAATCGGCAATCACTGAGTCAGGCAATCGCTGTTGCGGCGGCATTTCTAGGCCGTCATATTGCAGGGCCTGAACGATGAGGCTTGATTCCGCATCGCCAATGACCACGGCTGCCCCGGATTCGCCTCCTTGGCGCAGAGCGTCACGTGTATCTAGCAGCAACTTTCCACCGACTTCTGTTGAGTCGGCCGAATGACATTCGTAGCAATGCTGCACCAGAACCGGTCGAATCTTGTTCTCAAAGAACGCCGTGTCTTCGGTGGTCGGTTTCTGTTCTGCCGCAGTTGCAGCCACGCAAAGTGCTGCGGTGCAGATGACTGACGGAATGCAACGGCGGAGGCGGTTCATCGCTTGCCTGCTGGATAAGGAGAGAGGACCGGGCGGGATTCCTATTATGGGCGAATTGCACCTGTAAAGTAAAGTTCGCAGTCGGAATCAGTCCTGTGGATGGCGGACAGCTTCGCTTACGCCACCCCCAAGGGTTCAGGTGTTTCTGCCGTGCGGACGCCGGCTGAAATTTCGATGCGTCTGGCAAAGATGCCGATCATGGTCTGTGCTGCTGTTCGTGATAGGACACGTGAGTCGTAGTGCAACGACATCGTCAGTTGACCGGCGTACCAGTTCGCTCCAAACGATGCGCAGACGTTGCGAGCAATTGGTGCGGCAACTTCTGTGTTTAGTAATACCACATTTCCAGCACGCCAACGTCCCTCCACTTTCGGCAGGGGACAACGTGTTAGGACGCGGCCAATATTTGTGAAGACCGCAGTGACACAGCACCGCTTGGGGCGTGCCGCGCGTTTCAAAGCACCCGGCACCAAGCGTTGAGCAAACAGCGAGAAGTTGAACAGATGTCCCAGTTCGAGACGTTTGATCTGATCCATCTCATTGCGTAATTCACGCAACAAACGCTCAGGATCGCTCATGCCCGATCCGCGTCGATCTAAAAACACGGCCCCGACCATATTGGCAGCGGAGGTGCGATACTGCGATGGCTGTCGCAGGTTGATCGGGATCATTAAACGCAACCAACTGTTGCTGTTGGGCGGACGTTGCCGTTTCCGAAAATCGCGAATCGCGAGGAAGAGATCTCGTATCAGAAGATCATTCAGCGACACGCCCGATTGCAGGCTGTTTCGCAGAGCTGACGACGTCGTCGCGTCAAAGTGGTGCGATACCAGCGCCGGGAAATCAAGCGGAGCCGCGCTGTCTTCGTTGACGGTGTGGTGCGGAATCAGTTGGGCCGGAGTTCTCAGGAAAAAATTCAAGGCGTTCGGCAATCGGGTCGCTTGCCGCAGCATGAGCTTCAGGTAGGCGCGTCCCTTTCGTCCTGAGGATGCGCGAGTCTTTAACAGCGTTTCGTCGATCGCTGGCAGCTGTACGTCTTGTTCGTTTGGGAATTCTGCAGCATAGGCAATGAGTAGATCGCGGATAACTTGGTAAATCGCGATTCCATCGCAGCAGCTGTGGTGAAAATGAATCAGGAGCTCAGTTCGATTTTCATGCAGTCGGACGTGAAACTGCAGACCATGTTGGGTTCTGATGTCGAGTCGCTCGATCTTGGGATTCGGTAGGTCTCCGCCATCGGTCCAAGTCATTTCCGGAGCCACCACTCCTGCACGCCAGACGTAACTGCGGCCCTGTTTTTCTGCAATGGAATGCAGCAAGGGGTGCCTAGCGATTGTCGTCTTTGCTGCGGATTCGAATTCATCACGAAGAAGCCGACCGTGAAACTGCAATCGCAGAAAACAGCTGGCCGGATAGGCTGAGCTGTCCTGATGCAGCATCAGTTCTTCGAAATGTGTGAGAGAAATTCCTAGAGGCACGATCGACCTTTTGAGAAGTAGTCGCCTTCTGTGAAGTGGTTAGCGGTAGGTCGTCATATCGGCGATGCTGACCGTCTTTGTAGTGCGGAATGACTGAGTGTTTGACGCATCATGGACACCCGAACGAGCGGATACGTACGATAATTGTAACCTGCGCAACACACTCAAGAAGCAGCTGTGTTGTGTACGGAATGTACGGAATGTACGGAATGTACGGGTTGCGAGTTTTTTGCTGCACGGCGAAAGACGTATGTTACTGCTGGTCTGAAAAGAATTCGCTATGGCACCGAGTTTTGATGTGCGCAATTTTTATTCCGAGCGATTTCGTCCCGCTGGGGCTGAATCGCAATCAGCGTCGGGGCTACGAAATGCGACACGCTTTTCGAGTCCAGCCGGAACAAAGCTTGCGAAAACCTACACCGACTGCAATGCCAACTTTTTCACAGCTCAGCCTACTGCCGCAGGTTTTTGGTCGGCAAGGCTCGGAAAATTCGCAGCAGAAACAGCAGGATGACGAGGCAGGTTAACGAGAACCCAAGCAGTCCAACGACGGTCGGCCAATGGCCGAAGATGTCTCGCAGTGTGAAATAGTCAGCCCACAGCCATCTCCATGTACACAGCACCACGAAGGCGGAGCAAGTCAGGTACGGTCCATAAGCCACAAAGCTGCGGCCTGTGAAAAGTTTGGTGAAGGCACCGATGAAGATTCCTGTCAGCGGAGCAATCGCCAACACGCACAACGTTGGCTGCCAGCCCATGAATGCACCAATGAGTGCCATCAGCGTGACATCGCCGGCCCCGAGTGCTGGGTATCCTAAAATTGCTCCGGAGACCCAGCGGATCAGCCCGGTGACTATCGCTCCCGTCAGGCTGCCGGCGACCGTCCATGCAATTCCGTGTAAGTGCTGATGGTGCTTCATCCATTCTGGCAGGTACGGACCATGCAAGCTGACATACGCTTCGTCCCAGTTCACCCAGATATGAATCATCTGTAACTCACCAACGACGAACGCGGCGACAACGGCGATCACGATCCCCGGATAGATGACTTCATCCGGAATCACGTAGTCCAAGAGGTCTGTCACTGTGGCAATCCACAGCAGCCAGATCAGTGTCAGATGAAATGGCAATCGACTAGACAGCAATGCGGCGTCCGGTCGAACTTCGTGCAATGCCTGACAGGCGATATTCGGGTCCAGCAGGCAACGAGAATAAATATAAAACAGGGCTCCCAGTGTCAGCGTCGATGCCAGATGCCACGTGACAGTGGGTGACTGGCCGCAATGGCAGCGAATCGGTCGGAGGCGGAACCAGCGCGTCTCGATCGAAACTTCTGTTCCGCAGGCCGCGCATTTGATCAAGCCGCCGGAGTTCATGTCGGCCAACAGCGAAGCGCTCCATCCTGCGGTCAGTCGACCTAGAATACAGCCAATTCCTACGATGACAAAATATTCCAAGGTCATAGCGAAGAACCGAAGACGCGAAACTGCAGAGGGAAACCATTCAAGCGGTGTTCGGATGTACGTCAAACCACAAACATTTGCCAGAGAAATGCCGAAATCCCTCTGCGTGGTGCCCGAATCGTGTGCAGCATGCTCGTCATTTAAGCGAATCAAATCGTTCAATGGCAGGAAATGCTGGTGTCTTGTGGAATGGCACGCGAGTTGCCTGTGCAGTGGACGTGGAGCCAGGTCGCGAACCTCGGCACTCCTATGTTTCTGCGCGCTGATTCTACAGGAAAGCAAGGCGACGATGAAAAAGATTGAGGCGATTATTCGGCACTACAAACTCGAAGACGTCAAGGCGGCGCTGACTGCGGTCGGTGTGCAGGGAATGACGGTCTCGGAAGTCCGAGGTTTTGGGCGGCAACGTGGTCATAAAGAGACCTATCGTGGAGCTGAGTACACCGTGGACTTTATGCCCAAGGTCAAAATGGAAATTGTGGTGGCCGAGGATCAGTTGGAAACTGTCGTAAACTGTATCTGCGAGTCATCGCGAACCGGTCAGGTCGGCGACGGCAAGATTTTTGTTTCCTCGCTAGAACAAATTGTTCGAATTCGTACTGGTGAGAGTGGTACCGAAGCGATTTAGTCGGGCTGGGTTCTGACCGCCATCTGAAGTATCCTTAAAGCAGCCGGGAATTTTATTCCGGGCTGCTTTTTTTGTTTCTCAAACCCAGGCGCATTCCGGTGACCACCGATTTTTCCAATGCCATCGATTTTTCTAGTCCTCAAAATCGCCGGGAGTTCGTGGCGACAAAACGCCGTGAAGTCGCGGCTCGACAGGCCTCCGGTGCGAGCGGAATTGAAATTTGCAATTGGTATTCCGATCAAATGGACTATCTGCTGCAGCAGATGATGACACTGGCGTTGGCTGCCTATGACGTGCCTGCGAACGCCGAATTTGCGCTGATTTGCGTGGGTGGCAACGGCCGTCGACGCCCGGCTCCGTTTTCGGACGTGGATTTGCTGCTGGTATGCAGCCCGGTGGCCATTGAGCGAATTGAGGCTGTGCTGTCTGCGTTCGTGCGGGACTGCTGGGATACCGGGCTGCAGTTGGGGCACAGCATTCGAACTCCTGAGGATGTTGTCGGGTTCGCCAACGAAGACATTCAGTTTGCCACGTCGTTGGTGGATATGAGATTTCTGATGGGGCAACAGCAGATATTCGATCAGTTAGATGATCTGGTAGAAAAGAAAGTCTTTCGTGATCCTGTGGACCGATTCGTCGACGCATGCGTGGCGTCTCGACGAGAAGAATGGTTGGCGCGTGGAGATTCGGTCAATCAGCTGGAGCCCGATATCAAACGTTCGCCCGGTGGTCTTCGAGATTTGCATTTAATTCGCTGGGTCACGCACGCTCAGTTCAGTGATTCCAATCCCACTTCGCTGCTGGAACACAATTCGATTCACGCACAGGAGCTAGCTGTTCTGAGTCAAGCGGACGAGTTTTTGACGTCGCTGCGGTTAGAGCTTCATTGTCGGGCAGGGTTAAAGCAGGATGTGTTGACTCGCGATCTGCAGCTCGAAATTGTTCGTAGCCGAGGCGAAGCAGGAGTCGATTTTCGGAAAGCCATTGAAAAGTTTATGCAGGAGTATTTTCGTCAAACCTCGCGAGTGGCGGAGATCGCGCGACGGGTGACGGAGACGGAGCATCACCCGAGTCTTTTGGCTCGAATCAAGAGTGTGATTCTGTCGCCCCGCAGCCCCAAAGGATTTAGTATTCTGGATGGCGTGCTGAATGCCGACGACAACTTGGTGGCTTCGCTGAAGAACAGCCCCGAACGTGTGATGGAGGTGTTTAGAACCGCAGCGCAACATCAGGTGGCGCTGCCCGCAGAATTACGACGGGTGATCGGCACGTTGGTTGCCAAATTACCGCCTGAACCGAGTCGCAAATCGTGCCATCTTTTTCGGGGCATCCTGCGTTCCGGACTGGGGCTTCCGCCGACATTGCGAGCGATATACGAAACCAAAGTGCTGGACTGGTTGATTCCTGAGGTGGCAGAAATTCGGTGCTTGATGCAGTTCAATCAGTATCACAGCTACACCGTGGATGAGCACACTTTGAAGACAATTGACGAGGTTGTCGCTTTCGCAGACGACGATAGTCCTGTGGGGGCGGCGTACGATTCTGTCCGTCATAAAGCCACCCTGCATGCGGCGCTGATTTTGCATGACATTGGCAAGGGACGCGACGGAGATCACAGTCTTATTGGTGAACAGATCGCAGAAAAAGTGGGCGTTCGTTTGCAGGTGGCCGAACACAAAAAACAGATGATGATGTTTCTTGTTCGCCACCATTTAGTCATGCCTGACATTGCGTTTCGTCGCGATCTGACAGAACAGGGGATACTCACAGATTTCGCGCGACTGGTCAGCGCGCCAGAATCTTTGCGGATGCTGTATGTGCTGTCCGTGGCAGACATCAAAGCCGTGGGGCCGGATGTCTGGACCGACTGGAAAGGCGACTTGCTGGCCGATTTATACAACCGGACGATGCTGATTCTGAGTGGCCGGCCGATCAATCATCTGGAACGTGAGCGACTGCAGCTTGTTCGCGAACATGTGAAAGCGAATGGTGTGCCCAAAGTCGAAACGAACAGAGAACAATGGGCCGAGTGGGTCGATCGTCAGCTGGATGACTTGCCTCCATTTTACCTGATGATGGAAGATCCGAACCAGATCGCTCATGATCTCGAGAACATCCGCCAGCTCACCGATACGGAAGTCAGAATCGAAGGCGCTTACGATGATGAAACGGATACGGTCACGTATCACATTGTTGCCAGCAGCCGCTACGAAGCGGGCAGTTTTCACAAGATTACCGGCCTGCTGTCTGGTCTGCGGATGGATATCCACGGAGCTCAGTCGTGTACGACTCAGAAAGGCACGCTCGTCGCCTCGTTTCTGGTCAGTGACAATGACTTCGTGGGTAAGGTGTCTGAGTTTCGCATTGAAGAAGTCTGCAATGCACTCTCCGATGTCCTGACGAACAAGACGACGGTGGAGCATATCTTTCGTCGCAGCGGATTGTTTCGGATGAAACGGAAAAAAGTCATTCAACCCGTCGCACCCCACGTGTCGATCGACAACGATTGTTCTGAGAAACATACTGTTATTGATGTGTTTGCCATGGATAGTCCCGGCCTGTTGTACACTTTGGCTCTGGTCCTGCATCAACACAAACTGTCTGTACAGTTGACTCGGATCGCGACCAACGTCGACCAAGTGGTGGACGTGTTTTATGTGGTGGATGAGGCGGGTAAGAAGATTAAGGATGGAGAGCGGCTGCATCCGCTGTGGAAGAATTTGATGGACGAGCTCCAGCAATTGCAGGACGAATTGACAAAACAATAGATTGATTTGTGGGGCTAAGATTATTATCGAACGAACGGTCCTCAGGTCCATGGCTAGCGCCAAAACGGCTGGGTTTCTGTCAGGGATGCAATTGTGTTGAAGGTTGCCGTGATCATTCCTGCGTTGAATGAAGAAGCGCGGATTCGCACAACGATCGAAAGCGTGCTGGCAGCCGGTGCTGATGAAGTCTTCGTGGTCGACGGTGGTAGCTCAGACCGCACGGCGGCGGTGGCAGCCGAATTAGCGACCACGATTGTGCTAGAACGCCCCGGTCGAGCCGCTCAGCAAAACGCCGGTGCCGCACTCGCAACGGGTGACGTGCTATTGTTTTTGCACGCTGACTGTCAGCTGTCGGAAAAATCATTGGTTGAACTTCGTCGCCGATGTGAACACTCAGCTGGTTTCTCCGCTGGCTGCTTTCGGCAGCGAATCGATTCTGCCGGATTCCGCTACCGGATCACCGAAGCGGGCAATTTGTGGAGAGTCCGTTTGCTGCGCTGGGCTTATGGCGATCAGGCGATCTTTATGCGCGCCGATTTATTTCGTAAACTCGGCGGATTTCCCGACGTGCCGTTCTTGGAAGACCTGCGACTGATGAAAATGGTGAAACGGCACGGTCCTTTTCTGTTGTTAAACAGTTGTGTGACTGTGTCGGCTCGCCGTTGGCAACGCCGCGGGTTGTTGGCACAGACCTTGCGCAACTGGGCGATCGTGCTGGCGGCTCAGCTTGGCGCGTCGCCTCGCTGGTTGGCGAAATTTTATCCGAACGATCGGTAGTGGTTTTCTTCGGACGCCACCGTGCGGATGGTTGCGCCGGTGTTGCGCGGTTCTGCAATGGTTACCTGCATCTGCTGTGGTGCTGTGATTTGATGCACCGCCTGCTGGATGTCTAATGCTTCTGCCTGATCGGCCGTCGGAATACAGACCGTCGGTCCCCACGATGATTGAACAGCGCCGCTGATGCCCTGCTGTCCAAGCTGTTTCGTGACCTGTCGGATCGATTCGTTTGAGAACGTTCCCCCTTGAGCAGCGGCGTAATGTTGGCCCGCCATTTCGCCATACACCGCCAGTGCAGTTCGGAAGTCCGGCAGGTTGCGGTTCGTCAATGCCGGCAAAATCTTCTGATGAATCAATGCGTCGAATTCTTCGATCAAGGCAAGATCCACGAAAGCTGTCTGTCCAAAGAACATTTCTTCTGTGGTTCCGGACATGCCCTGACTGACAGTTGGTGTGAGCAGTACCATTCGCCAATCTTCAGGAAAGACGATTCGCTGAATTTTGTTTTCTGTGCGACCATGATCAACAATGAAGCCGCCGTGATCGAATCCGTAGGTGCCGATCGCTGACCTCTGACGACGACCGAGTTTGGTGGCCAAGGTTTCGATGCTGTTCGGTCGCGGCTGACCCGATAGCAGTACGAAGGCGGCGGCCAAAGACAGCGTGAGTTGTGTACCAGAGCCCAGTCCGGCGTGATGTCCGACTTCGTTCAGCGTCGTTATCCGGACAGCGGGCAATTGTGGATCCAGCTGCCGAAATTCTGCCAGCAATCGTATGGCTCGTTCTGCAACGGCGGGCGAAGTGTTGATTTCGTCGTCTGTAGAATCCGTCTTCAGAGAGACGTTGATCTGCCAAGCGGGTTGGTTCAGCATCAAGCCTAGCCCACCATAGTGCCAGTTGCTTTCTGGAGGCGCGCACAGCAAGCCAAAGTGCAGTCGCGACCCTGATGTGATGTCAACGCTGGTCACGCCGTGGCCTCTGCTTGGTAGTAGCTGTGGATGTGTTCTTGCAGCATGCGAAAGCTGGCTTGGTCCTCTTCCGCTCCGGTCTTCGCCACGGCGGGTGCCAGAAATCGCAGAGCGGACTCCACTTCGTCTCGCGGGATGAGGTGCAGTCGGGTGGCCAGAATGGCGGTTTCGATAATGGCATGCCGCGCCCGATTGAAGCCTCGAAAAGGTCGCCGCTGGCCCGTGTTGACCACTTGTGCCGTCATTTCAGAACGTTCGTGAGTCGTGTCGATGTCGGTGATTTGAAATTCGAACCAACGGCAGCAGTCTTCGAGCACGAATCCTGCAACGTGCTCCGCAGGGAACGTGTCCGGAATCTTGGTGAGCCGACGAATTGCGGCTTCGGCAATGATGCTGATGCTGTCCACCAGATGGAACACGCCTTGTCGGGAGAGCGTGAGGTTTTGGAACGTTGTCGATCCCGCCCACGGGCGCAGCGTGAATGAGTCGAAATTTCCATGCACGATCGGCCCCATGGGGGCGACGTTTAGAGTTCCGATGCTGTCTGTGCTGGTCAACAGGCCTTCCACGATCATGACCGCAGTTTAGCACAGTGTGGCGGGACTCTCCAGAGCTGACCGCCGGCTCTAGCGATTGATGCCGACGTAGAAGCTGAAGATGCGTTCGTCGTCGAATTCCGCACTCTTGATCGGGAAGCCAAAGTCGAAGGCCAGTGGCACGGGGCCCATGGCAGGCACAACCACACGCAGTCCGACACCCACTGTCACACGGAAGTTGTCGACGTTGAAATCATTTTCCACAGTACCGAAGTCTGTGAACGCGACCATGCTGACCATCTCATCGGCCGTCACAGGAATCCGGTATTCCGCCGTTCCTAGCAACTGAGTGTTCGCACCGATGGAAATGTTGTCTCCAGGACCGCCGGCTCTGGGCGTGACACCGCGAAACGCAAAACCGCGAAACGACTGAAAGCCCCCCGCAAAATAGCGTTCGAAGACAGGAGTATCTTCGCCGCTGTAACCAATGTTGCCCGCCAGTGTGAAGACATGTTTACCGCTGCCGTCCGGTCGCCGATAGGTTGTGATGTACTGTCGAGCGTCCAGTTCCAGTCGGGAGTAATTGAAGTCGCCGAAGACTTGTTCGTACCTGCCGGTCACAAAATGGCCTTCTGATGGCAGCATGGCCGAGTCACGTGTGTCGTGCGACACGGAAATTTCGCCGCCGGACAGAAAGTTCTGTCCACGAACGGCTTCCAGCTGTGGAACAGACACCGTGCCACCACTGGCAATTGTGCCACGCGGATTGTTGATGTCGACGTCTTCCAACCGCAGTGCTCCGCTGACCGACCACTCAGGTGTCAGCTGTTTTCCCAGTGTGATTCGTCCGCCGAGTCGAGTTTCGTCCCAGTCCGGATAGAAGCGATTGAAGTAGAAACCGCTCACTCCCAAGCTGTAGTCGCTGTACAAAAAGTAAGGGTCGGTCCAGCTGATGGCATAGCGACTGACCTGATCGCCGGGAGCAGCTTCCAGTCGAAAACGCTGTCCGCCACCGCGCCACGCTCGGCCTTCGATGATGTCGGAAAATCTCGTCGGCGGCCGAAACAAGTCAAAGTTGCGTTCGTCCCAGACAAATGAGCCGACGATTCCCGCGTCGCTGTTCACACCCGCACCGATCATCAGCCGTCCTGTGCGACCTTCGGCGGCAGACACGTTGATGTCCACCCAGCCCGGCGGCAACGCCTGAAACTGATTGTTGTACGGGCTGCCTTCTAGCACCGGATCGCCGCGATTTGGTATTGGAGCATCATAGTACTGCCCGTTTGGACTCTGACCACGAATGATCGTGTCGCGGTTGCTTGGCTGCTGAAAGGCAGACACCAGCAGAGCATCGGACTGCTGATGAAAGATCTGTTCTGGCTTGGCGGCCGCGTATTCAATCACGCGGGGCATGTTGCTATTGCCGATGAAAGACACGGCTGGAGCTGGTTCTGTAGCCGACCGTTGCTGTGGCTGCGTAGCCTTTGTTCTGGTACTCGGTTCGGTCTTGGGAAAGGAATGACCGTATCCGATAAACGGTTGCGGTGCGGCATTGGGATCTCCGAACGCATCTGTCCAAGACGGTTGGTAGCCCACGCCATTCTGTCCCCGGACGTTTCGAGACGAAGAGGCATTCATCATTGAGTTTTGGTCAACCGGCACAACGTCGACGGACACGTTTTCTAAGATACTGCTGCCAGCGATTCGAGATCGCCCACGTCCGATCAGTCTGGGGTCCGCCTTATCACCCGGCTCAACCTGAAACTGATTTAAAGGCACGACTTTCTTGGTGTGAGGATGGTCGCCTTGCAGTTGAACGTTGACACTGCGCACGTAACGCACTCGGTCTTCGTCGATTTCGAAAACGATGTCAACGATGCCTGGTTGCTCGGTGTACTTCGGCACAGGCACGACGGATGCAAAATAATGACCGCGTTCGCCGTACTGTGCCAGCATGAACTGCACATCTTTCGACAGTGCCATAGAATTGAAGTACTGTCCCTGCCGCAGCTCTGCGGTTTCACGCAGCTGTTGCGGTTGCAGAACGTTACAGCCGTTCAACGTGATGCTGCGGACTTTGAACGGGATGCCCTCGTCGATTGTGTACTCCAGCCGGACACTCGATCGATCTTCTGAGAACTTTGGTTCTCCCTGAATGTCGACATCGAAGAAGCCCAAGGCCAGATAGTACTGCTTGAGTGCGTCAATGTCGTGCTGGACACTTTCTGGCTTGTACAGTCCCCCAAAAAAGCCGAACAACGCCTCTTTGCTTTTGAGTTTGGTTCGCAGTCGGGCCGCCGCTGGAGACAACCCCATCGCTCCGTCTTTGGATTCTCGCTCCTGTACCAGCCAGGTCAACGAGTCGGTGAATTTGTTGCCCGATTTTCCCTGTCCAACGAACGTGAAGCCACGTTCTTGCACGCGGACCTTAGGTCCTTCATGAATGCGAAAAATGACTTCGCGATGATCTGGTTCTCTACCCCGGACAAGCTCCACGCGGGAGAAAAAGAAGCCGCGTTCTTTGTATTCCTGTTCGATGCGATGGACCGCATCTTGGTTGGCGCGGTGGTCAAACGGGCTGCCGACTTTGAGTCCGGTCCATGATGCGAGTTCCTTCAGCTTCAGCTTTTTGATGCCCAGAAACTGCACGCGTCGCACGATCGGTCGTTCGTTGACAGAAAACACGAGCACAGCGCCGTCGGGGCCCTGTTCGAATCGCTCACTGACGCTGTAAAACCAGCGTGTCATCATCAGGTTGCGTTTGTCTTCACGGATCTGCCGATTGGTCACAGCGCGGTTTGGCTGAGTAATAATTTTCTGCAGAATGGACGACGTGGGGATCGTCTCATTGCCTTCAATGCGCACGTCGACCACTGTGTCCGGCAGTTCTTCAGCCGTCAGCGGGACCACAACGCAAAATACCGTTGCGAAGAGTACCGCCAACGCCATCGGTACTGAGCCGGAGAGACCAGTCTTGAGGTTGGTTTGGGAAGAAGACATATCGGCTTCTCGTACCCGAACGATCGGACAGTTCGTGTTGCTGAGACAAAACAACGCGAGTGCTATGGCCGAGACAGGATTCGGGGTGTAGAGGAGTGAAGAAAGACAGTTGTCGAGAGATGACAGAAAGGCTGGTGTCGAGCAATTTTTCGACCCAGAGGACGTAGCAATACCGGGATTCCCGAATCACCTCAAGGTGAGTCTTGCCAGTTCCCTGCCATCGTGGCCTAGAGACGCATTTATCGCCGATGTAAGTACCATCGGCCGACAGTCACCACGTTATTGTCGCTGAGATTTTTGCTGCTGATGCTCAAATCGTCTTTGCAGCGGTCCCAGTCGGGATCCCAGTGTCTTGCGAACCCAAAGCTCGCGAATTGCCTGAACTTCCACGTTGCTGAGTTGCCACGGAATTTCGCTAGCATGTAGCAGGCTGGTCATTTGTTGCAGCATAATTGCCGCCGAGACGGAAATATTGAAGCTTTCCGTGAAACCGAACATCGGAATATGAATCAATTCGTCGGCTTCGGCAATTGTAAATTCGCTGACACCAAAGCTTTCTGAACCAAGTACGATCGCCGTTTTTTCCGTCACGGAAATCTCTTCCAGCGGAGTGCTGTTTTGTCGCGGCGAAGTCGCCAGAATGCGGTATCCCGTGGCTCTGAGTTTCTCAAAACATTCAGCAGTTGCCGTTGTGACCGGGGAATGCACACGCAGGCGACGATCCGGTTCCTGGGCAATCACATCCGTTTCGTCGTCGCAGGCGTAGCGGTGAATCGTCAGCCACTTGCTGGCCCCCAACGCAATATCTGGATTGGGTTTGAACTGGTTCATCGACTCCACCACATGCACATCCTGAACTCCGAAACAATCACATGTTCGCAGGCAGGCACTCGCGTTGTACGGGTCGTAGATATTTTCTAAGACCACAGCCAGATGCCGAGTCCGATGTTGTAGGACTTCTTCAAATCGCTGCAAACGGCCGTCAGAAACGCAGGCACGAAGAAATGTTTCGAAGTTGTCAGACATCGATGGAATCAGAGGCTGGGAGTTTAGGCCGCCTTGGAATGAATACCAAGACTTGCTGCCGGAGCCGCTGCTTGGTTATGAATGAACAGGTCACGCGATGGAAACGGAATCGTAAAGCCGTTTTCATCAAATGCCAACTTGATTTGTTCGATCAGGTCGAACCGGACATCCCAGTATTCCCGGCTCAAAACCCACGGTCGAACCACAAAATTCACCGAACTGTCGCTTAATTCAGAGACTGCGACATTCGGTGCTGGGGATTGCAGCACGGAAGCGTGCTGTTCGACAATACTCAACAACACAGCTTTGACCGCTCGAATGTCATCGTTGTAGCCGCAGCCCACCACCAGATCGATCCGACGTTCGCGTTCTGAGGAATAATTCTGAATGGTGCCATCCGTGATTTTCCCGTTGGGCACAATGATTCGCACGTTGTCCAATGTCAGCAGAATGGTGTTGAAGATCTGAATTTCCACCACAGTGCCGCGATTATCGCAGACTTGAACCACGTCTCCCACGCGAAACGGTTTAAAGAACACCAGCATCACGCCAGCCGCCAGATTTCCGAGTGATCCCTGCAGCGCCATGCCGATGGCGAACCCGGCTGCCGCCAGCACAGCCGTTAGCGATGTTGAATTCACCCCGAGTTGTTCAAGTGCCGAAATGCAGACGGCAACCAGCAGCAACATGTAGATCAGGTTGTTCAGAAACCCGACCAGAGTTTCATCCACACGAGCCCGGCGAGCCGCTTTTACGATTCCGCTGGTCACCAGCTTGGCGATCCAGCGGCCAACGATGAACACCGCGATGGCTTTGGCCAGTCCCTCACCGTAGGTCGCGACCAGATGCGAGGCGCGTTCGAGCGTCGCGTGCTGCGTGACCCAGTCGACTGCGAAGGAGAATATTCCAGCCGGGGTTTCCTGTAATTCCGCAGTTTCCGCCTGCGACAGCGTGCTGATCTGGAACCAATTCATCGTTCGACAACTCCGTTTTATCGTGATCACCGCGAATCCGTTCGCGTTTTCGTAGCGGCGGCAATTTACGGGAAGCCGGGTTGTGGGTAAACACGATTTTCCAGTTTGGCGGACCGTCGACGATTTTGCTCAGGTTTTATTCAATTGCCCGATGGCCCATGCTGCGGCATCGCTGACCAGTGGGCTGCTGTCGTTTGTCAGTGCCCGCAGCAGTGGCACAGCGGCTTGGGTGCCGGTGTTCGCCGCCACAATGGCCGCATTCCGGACAATCACGTCGCGCCCCGTGCGTTCTAATGGCGTACCACCGAATTGACGCTGGAACTCAGACTCGTCAAAGCCCAACAGCTGCAGCACGTCCAGTTGCTGCAATTCCTCACGCAGCTGAAACTCCGGCAAGCTTTTGCCCGGTGCAAAGCGATTCCAAGGGCACACTTCCTGACAAATATCGCAGCCGAATATCCATTCCCCGATACCCTGACGCAAATCTTCCGGAACAGGTTTGTCGCGGCGTTCGATTGTCAGATAACTGATGCAGCGATTTGCATCCAAGACGTGGGGTTCAGGAAAGGCGTCGGTTGGACAAGCGTCCAAACATTTGGTGCAACTGCCGCAGAAGTCTCCTTCGAACGGTTCGTCGTAACTCAGGGATTCCGTGGTCAGAATGGCACCGATAAAGAACCAGCTGCCGATTCCACGACTGATCAGCATCGTGTTCTTACCAAACCAGCCGATTCCCGCCAGTTGAGCAAAGTCACGCTCCAGCAATGGGGCTGTATCAACCACCACGCGCGATCTGGATTCCGGTCGTTCGAAACGGATCAGCGCCGCTACTTTTTTCAGGTTTCGCCGCAGAACGGAATGGTAGTCTTCTGAGCCCCCGGCATAGCGCGCGATGCGCAGGCCTGTGGTCTGAGGTTCTGAGTTGTGATAGTTTAAGGCGACCACGATCACGCTGCGAGTTTCCGGAAGAACTCCATCCGGATGCTGATAGGCCTCTTTGCGTCGTTCCATCCAATCCATGTCAGCCGCGTACCCGTTGGCCATCCATTCCAGCAAGGGATGGTAGCCCGGCGGTGAAACCGCGGGCGTGATCCTGACGACGTCAAAGCCCAGTTCGGTCGCCGCGGCTTTCAGCTTCTGTGACAGTTCGTCCTCGTGGTCAGATTGCATGTGAGGTCACTTAACCGGTCGCTTGCAGACTGCTCAGCTGTGCGGTCGCAATTTCCGTGATACGTTCGGCCGGCCAGCGATCCAGCGGACTGTAACGCGGGTGCTTCGATTCCTTCCAAGGGTTGTTGTGCTTGGTGTTGTAGCAGCAGATAAAGGCCCAGCGTGGCTTGTCACTCAGGTTCTGGTCCGAACGATGCAGCGTGTTACCGTGAAAGAGAACGGCCGAACCGGGATGCAGTTCCACGTGGACAAGTTCTAAGCGTTCCAAGGCGGCATCCACACGTTCTTGTTCCGCACCGGTTTGCTCGCCCCGACCAACGTGGTCGATGCGACCCATCAAATGTGAGCCTTTCATCACCTGCAGACAGCCGTTTTCTGTTGTGGCCTTGTCGACCGCGATCATGCAGCTGCCCATGTCGGGAAACAAGCAGCCATTGCTGTACCAATAGCCGTAATCCTGATGCCACGTCCATGCTCCACCGATTCGAGGCTCTTTCAGAATCATCTTGTGATGATAGTGATAGACTTCGTCGCCGAGCAAAGTTTCCATCGCTTCCACCAACGGCTGAGCTCGCACAATGGCACCATAGATCGAATCTTCCGGCAGGTCGTTGCGGACCACGAGGTCAACCGATCCTCCTTCGCCGTCGGCTCGAGACTTACGATCGGCGGAGAGACTGCGATCCTGTCGAGCGACCTGTCCCAACAGCTGGGCTTCGTTCTGAGTCAGCAGATTGGGCACGATCACATAGCCATCACGATCGAAGGCTGCCTTCGATTCACTGTTCAGCAGAGAATGTTGCATCGTCGTGCTCTCAATCAAAAAAGTGGGGGACCGTTTGAATTTCTTTCACACACCAGCCGTTTGGGCTAGCGCCCAAACGGCTGGAAAGCAGGAACTGCGGCCAAACAGAGTGCTGCGCCTCTAAGCTCGCAGAGCCGCACACGCTTCGACAACGCTGATTGTACCTTCATAGATGGCTCGGCCCACAATCGCACCGATCAACTGTGGTGCATTCGCGGCAATTTTTTGTAACGCGTGGATGTCTGTCATTGTGGTCACGCCTCCACTGGCGATGACTGGCAGGCCCATCTCGGCCAGTGTCTGCAGGTCGTCAAGGGTTGCTTGGTCGATGCCCTGCATCATCCCGTCGTTGGCAATGTTGGTATAAATGACGGCGGAGATCGGCACGTTCAGAAACTGCTTTGCAAGTTCCATGACGGAAACCTGGGAAACTTCCAGCCAGCCTTCCGTTGCCACCATGGAATCTTTGGCATCGAGGCCCAATGCCAGTTGGTTGGGAAACTTGTGGCAGGCGTCCGCAAACCACTGCGGTTCTTTCAGAGCCTTGGTGCCAATGATGACTCGCGTCAGGCCGACTTCTTCAATGGCCATGCGGATACTGTCTGCATCACGAATTCCGCCCCCCATCTGACACGGCAGTCCGGTTGCGTGTACGATGCGTTTGACAACGTCATGGTTGACCGGCCGCCCTTCGCGCGCCCCATCCAGATCCACCAAATGCAGCCATTCTGCGCCTTCATTTTTCCACCGCAATGCCATTTCCACGGGATCATCGGCGAAAATGGTTTCGTCGTCGTAGTTGCCCTGTCGCAGACGAACGCATTTGCCATCACGAATATCAATTGCCGGATAAAGCTGCATCATGGGTCGGAGATTATGTTCTGAAAGAAAGAATGAGTGAGGTCAGAGAATAGGTGTCTCGGTCAACTTGAATCGTATGGGATCGGAGCGCTAGGTCCAATCAACGCGATCAGGGATTGCTACGGCGGCGGCGTCCATGTCGCACGGGACGGGTGATTCTTCTCCACCGAATTTATTTCGGTTGGAAAAGTCTTTGCACTAACATTTGAAATCGGCGGGGATAGTCGGGGGAACGGACATCGGCCCGGGTCGTGGCTACATGTCGACAAAGTTTTTCAGCAGTTGCAGGCCGGCTGTCTGGCTTTTTTCTGGGTGAAACTGAGTGGCCAGAACATTGTCTTTCCAGATCATCGACGTGAATTCGCCACCGTAATCGGTGCGTCCGGACGTCCATGATTCATCGGTGGGGGCAACATAGTAGCTGTGGACGAAGTAGAACCAAGCTGCGGGCGAGATTTCCTTCAGCAGCGGGTTGTGGTCGACGCGTGACGAAAGTTGATTCCAGCCCATATGCGGGATTTTGAATTCCGAGGGCAGGTCAAACTTAACAACCTTGCCGGGAATGATTCCTAAGCCTTCGAATTCGCCGTCTTCGTAAGACACATCAAACAGCAGTTGCAGGCCAAGGCAGATCCCCAAAAATGGTTTCCCGGCTGCGACGACATCCTGAATCACCGCGACCATGTCGTGCTGACGCAACGCATCAATGGCATCACGAAACGCGCCGACTCCCGGCAGGATGACTTTTTCTGCCGCGGCGATTTCCCGTGGGTCGGTTGAGATCTTGGCCTCGGCCCCACACTTTTCCACGGCCTTTTGCACGCTGCGGAGGTTGCCCATGCCGTAGTCGATAATTGTGATTGCTGACATAGTGTTTAACGTTGGTCTGTGTGCGATACTCGTCGAAACTATCGCGGATCTAGGCGACCGTTTGTGTTTCGGCGTTGTTGTCGTTGTTGTTAGATTTTGATGTCAATGGTGTGCTTTTCGTTCACGTTCACGACCTGTGTCGCTTGGTCCGGTGGCACGATATAGCTAATTCCGCTGGACGTGATGATGTGAAGTTGATGGGTGCCCGGCAGCACGCCTTCGATTCCCTGTTGCGGATCGTACATCAGCGTGTATTTTCCGCTGGTGTCCGTCGACCCGATCGACGGTTTCGCGCCCTCTTCGCCTAGGTCTGCGCCGTCTGGAGACTTCTGGCGCGAGAACGTGATCTGTGCGTCGCCAAGGGGCTGACCGTTAACGGTAATGACACCGGTGACATACGACAGGTCCGGTATGGCTTCAGAAAATATCCAGCTCGCCAAAAAATACGCACACACAATAATCCCCGCCAGGGCTGCTCCGCCTTTGACGGCGAACTCCTTCATGGCGACTTTGTCTTCTTCGGCCCGGCGTTCTTCGCGAGTCAGCGGAGGTGGTTCGGAAACTTTACCGCGTTTCTGATCGTAGTTTCTGGCGAGTGCATCCGATGCGGTACCAGCCGTCATTGCCACCGCTGCTCCGGTCTCCGGCAGCCCCGACTTCGACTTGTTGCGTCTGCCTTTTTTGCCAGCTAGGTTCGCTTCGTGCTCGCGCATGAGTTCCGCGATGGACGGCTTGGGCTTTTCGTCAACAATTGTTTTCGGTGCAGCCGATAACGTCGCCGGGCTCGCAAGAATATCAAGAGGGTCGAAGCCATCATCCGTATCGAACTGCACCGGTGGTGTGACTTTCAGCGGCATGTCGACCAAGTCTTCGAGCGACTCTGGAGTCTGTGAAACTTTTGCAGATGCGTGTTCAGGAGTTGGGCTGTTGCCCGACGGTGCTGCGGGCACGACGAATGGTGTCTTGCACTTCGGGCACTTGGCCTTGGTGCTCGCCATTTCGTCCCGTATTTTCAATACGGATTCGCACTTGTCGCAGGTAAAACGAATGGTCATCGACGCAGCCTTACACGTACATCAGAAGTTCGATTTCGGATTCAATAAAAGAACCGCAGCCGGTAGGCTGCGGTTCGAGAATTTCAGATCTTGCTGACAACAGCAGGCTCTGCCTAGAAACCGCCTCCGACCGGAACTCCGTCGGCCATGCTGCCCAAACGATGCCAGACCTCAAGGCCAATCGAGTCACTCACGGAACGTGCCGAGCCGTCAGCCAAAGCCACCTGCACGATGTCGGTATGGGGACCGCCAGCAGACTCATAGAATTCCTGTTGGTTGGGTGATCGGAATGTGGAGAACATTGTGGCTGGGCCGCCCCAAGCCCATCCATCGCTCGGAATACGTCGGCTGTCAGGTGCCGCGTTGCGCTGTTCAGCACGCGTGTTGTCGAAACGTTCTGCTTCAGCCACCAGAATGGTCTGCGATGTTCCGTCTGAAATCGCCGCGAAGGATGTTGAGCTGTTGGGGGAGAAAACGCCACTTCGTACGTTGAGTTGGTAAACTTGCCAAGGCTGTTGAACGATGGTTCCGCTGGCGTTTAATGTGCCGAGTTGCGCTGAGTTCAGGTAGTAGGTTCGCCGTGTTGGCAGATCGAACAGAATTCCTGATCCGGCACAGCCAGCGTAGTCGTTTCCGCCCGAAGTCTGAGTGATGTCGACTCGCAAGGCGTGAGAAAAAGGCCCGTTGGATTGCATGTTCGGTCGTCGTGACGGGCAGTAGAAAGCTTTCACATGAGTCTGGCCAGGTGCGGTGTCAACCTGTAGTGCCTGAGTGTTGGTTGGCGGGATCTGGGCAGCCCAAGTGATTAAGTTGGTGTTGCCAAAGACGTTGAGGGACGGGTTCCAAAGCTCATAGGCCGATTTTTGTTCGATCATCGGCAGGATGTACAACATCCAGCTTTGGCCATGAGCACCAGCTCCGTTGACTGGGGACACCGGAACCAAGCTCTCCGCTTCTAAAGGATTCACTGTTCCGAAGTTACCGCCGACACCGGCGACAGGTGTGTCGATCCTCGGCCAGCCTGTAACCATTCCCGGTGGGAAGACCAAATGTGAGTCATGGTAATTGTGCAGTGCTAAGGCGATCTGCTTCAGATTGTTCTGGCATTCTAGCCGGTTGGCCGATTCCCGAGCCTTCTGCACGGCTGGCAGAATCAAAGCGATCAGGACTGCAACAATGGCAATCACAACAAGGAGTTCAATCAGCGTAAAGCCTCTTGAACGCGGTGACAATCGACGCATGACATGATCCTCTAAGAAATGTATCAGGAATTTTAAGGGACTGGCGGATCCAAGGCCCCGTTTATTTTAAGCGAGCTCGTGACAACGTTCACTGGTTATTGTGACTGAGCCGTTGATCTACCTGAATTGTCCTGTTTTTTTCACGAAACGCAATTAAACCTTGGCTCTCAAGCCGATCGACGGACAGATTTTATCGGTGTTTCCGTCGCTATTCGGGCCCCGAACTTGTCCGAACCGGCTGGTTTGCCACCCTTCTTAACACTTCCGCACCACGCCGCAGGGTTTCGTCGGCACCTGCGAATGAGACTCGGAAGTGAGTATCCACTGGGCTAAACACGTTGCCGGGGATGATCAGCAGGTTGTTTCGGATGGCTTCCGTGACAAATTCTGTCCCGGTTCCCCACGGTGCCTTCATAAACAGATAGAACGCCCCCTGTCCGCCCTGAATGTCGAAATCGTCCTTGAGTTCCGCCACCATCAGGTCACGCTTCTGACGATATTCGTCGAAGTTTTCGGACAGGTCCATGTCCCACGCAGTCACGCCCGCCCACTGGACCGGATGCGGAGCACACACGAATGTAAACTGTTGCAACTTCATCATCTGCTGAATCACAACGGCGGGTCCGTGTGCATATCCCAGTCGCAGACCGGTCATCGAATGTGACTTGCTGAATCCGTCAATCACAATCGTGCGTTCGTTGTACGTTGCTGGGCTATGAAAATCCCCGTCGTAACAGAATGACTTGTAGATCTCATCACTAATCAACGCGATATTGTGCTTCGCCGCGATGTCGGCCAGAGCTTTCACTTCCTCCTTTGTGGCCACGGCACCTGTGGGGTTGGCAGGGCTGTTGAACAGAATCACTTTCGTTCGCGGTGTGATCGCTGCTTCGACCGCTTCCGGACGAATGCGGAAGTCGGGATAGGTCGACACCTGCACCACTTTGCCGCCGACCAGCGTCGTCAGATGTTTGTACATTACAAACCACGGATCAAACACGATGACTTCGTCGCCCGGATCGATCAATGTACACAGCGCCAACATCAGCGCTCCGCTGGTACCCGACGTGACAAACACTTTGCGATCGGCGTGTTGGAATTCCGAATCCACATGACTCTGCAATAACTCCAGCAGTGGAGCGATGCCCTGAGTCTGACTGTAGGCGTTTTTTCCATCCTGAACGGCCTGACAAAGCGCGTCTTTGATGGGTTGCGGCGTGTCGAAGTGAGGTTGCCCAATGCTGAGATTGATGGGGTCTTTCATCGTGGCTGCGAGGTCGAAGACCTTGCGGATACCAGATGCATCAATGTTCTGCATCCGTTCGGAAATCCATTGTTCACTCATAGTGCGAAGAACTCAGTATTAAAGGTGGGGGAACAAGCGATCAGTCAGTGTCGGGCTTCAATTGGGGATATTGGGCGCGTTCATGGATTTATTGTGTTCGGGATTCTTGGCGTGGGTGGCAGGGCTTGGCGTTCAGCCAAGCGGCGTCGCTTCAGCGATCGGAAACCGCTCTGATGGGTGATTTGCGGGAACGACGATGGTCGTGGGGTGGACGTTCCAGAGCGGTTTCCGATGGCTGCGCCACACAGGAAGACTCCGCCATCCTGATGTCACCCACCTAACCAGCGCTACCGTTCGCTCACTTCGCCTGCTTCTTGTTCGACTTTTTCTGCGGCTTGGCCGGACCTGCTGTGCCCGTGTATTCCTGCATCCTGGCGACATATCCTTCGTGGCTAAAGCGGCAGGCCGTCATGGCTTCCGTGTAGGGTTCTGTGCCGTCACCAATCCAGTCGATGATGTTGAAAATCTTCAGCGAAGCATAAGAACTGCTGGCCAATAGTTCGTTCCAGCAATCCTGAGCCGCTGGTTTGTCGCCAGCTCGATACAAAATCCATGCGGCCATGATACGCACGTGATGTGATTCATCGTTCAGAGCTGTTTTCACAACGTCCATGTCCAGTGTCGCCGTGTCCTGTTGATGAAAGCAGCCTACGATGCCCCAGTATCTGATTCCGGCGTCTGTTGATTTCAAATTCGCGTACAGCTGAGCCAAGTTTTGTGAGTCGACTTGCATCGCCACAGCGGAAGCGGCTTGCAGCCCTTTGACGTCGTACAGTTTGGGATCGCGGACCAGTTCGTAGATCGTTTTGCCGGCCTCTGTTGCGCGTTTGACGAGTTCGCTTTCCGGCAGCAATCCGGAATCGAAGTGCTTGATCTGCCATTCGTCCAGAGCTGAGCTGAGGCGTGTGATGGTTTCTGCGTATTGTGGATCATCGATCAGGTTTCGTACGTTGTCGGGATCTTCGTTGGTGTCGTAAAGTTCGGCCATCGGTTTTGTGCCGAAGAATCGTCCTGTGATGGCATCCGTCTTGCCTGCTTTATGATGCTGTTCCCACGCCTGAGTCGCCTTCATGGTCCACAGATAATTCAAGTGTTGCCCCCACGGCGCGTAAGGCATGTAGTTGCGAATATACAGAAATTCGCGATCACGGATGGCTCGTACATTGTCGCAGCGTTCGTCCATTCGACCACGAAACGCGACATGGTATTCACGCGATTCTTTCTGATCGCCGAGGAAGACCTGCCCCTGCATATACGACGGTGGCTCGATTCCGCAGATCGTGAGCCACGTTTTGGGCATATCGACAAAGCTGACGAGGTCGTCGACTTTCGTGCCCGGTTTGCCGGGACGCAGGTGGCGGAATTTTTCTGGGATGCGAATGATCAGTGGGCAATGAGTTCCGCTGTTGAACAGAAATCGCTTGCTACGCGCGATCACGCCGCCGTGGTCTGAGTTGTGGATGACGATCGTGTTTTCTGCCATGCCGCTGGCTTCGAGGTCAGCCAGTGCTTGGCCGATGTCCGCATCCATTTTCTTCATCTGGTCGTGGTAGTGAGCGTAGTTGCGGCGGATGTCTGGAATGTCAGGATGATATTCGGCCAGACGCACGTCACCGGGGCTGTGTTCTGTGTGATTGACGTCGCCAAAGGCTTTTGATTCGTGAGACTTCGTGCTGTTGATCACCATAAAGAACGGTTGTCGTTGCTTTAGTTCCGACCAATTTGTCTTTGACGTATCCCATGCTTCTTTGTCGTTTCGACCGCCGATGTTGTAATCCGTTTTGCTGTCGTTGCCGACGTAGTAGCCAGCGTCCTTCAGCAGGTCCGGGTAGTACTTGATGGTGTCGTGCGGAATCGGATACCGACTTCGCATCTGATGTGTTCCCATGGAGATCGCATGGATTCCCGTGATCCACGTACTGCGTGACGGTGCGCACACCGGCGCATTGGCGTAGCAGTGCATGTACTGAAATCCCTGGGTCGCCAATTTGTCGATGTGGGGTGTTTCGGCGTAGGGATTTCCATAGCAACCGACCCAGTTCACGTTATTGTCTTCGCACGTAAGCCATAAGATGTTCGGCCGGTCCTCCGCTGTGGCGCAGGAAGTCAGGCACAGAATTGCTAAGCACGGATATTTCAT
>JBDNHJ010000338.1:0-32608 GCA_041688835.1 Fuerstiella sp. | reverse complement strand
GAAGGTGCTGACAGGTAGACGCCGAACGTTTCCGGGGGCGTATTCTCCGGATGGGTAGAACCAACCGGGTACGGGCTGCGATAGGAAAACACAGTCGCGAAGGGCTGAGAATCATTATCTGCGAGGTTCACCGTGTGCGTACTGATTCCACCGAAATCCAGGTAGCCCACAATTCCCAAGCTGATCGCAACGGTTTCAGCAGCACCTGGTTCAAAGGTGGCGTCGTCGATGACATCGATCACAATGTCTGCCGTGGTTTCTCCGGCAGCGATAAAGACGTCCTCCCGCAGAACATAGTCTTCGCCCGGCGATGCAGAGCCGGAAATCGATAAGGGGATTCTGAGATTGCCAACCGCCGGCCTGTCCAGTAATAGTGAAACCTCAATAGAGCCGTCGCCTTCGAAGAAGCTACTGCTTGAAGCGGCAAACGTAATGGTTGGGATTTCGTCGACAACGGTCACTGAAATGTGGCCTTCCGTCGATTGTTCGATTCCGTCACTGACGGCAATATAGAACTCGTCCACGCCGACGAATCCTGGGTCCGGCGAATACACCAGATCCGGAGCGACTCCCGAAATCGATCCGTGCTCGGGGTCAGAGGTGATCACGAATTCCAGAACGCCGCTGTCGGGATCTTCCACCAGTGTCGGAATCTCAACAGACGCACCACTGATTACAAAAACGTTCTGCGAAGTGATGACTGGGGGAGCATTGACAATGAACAGTTCTTCGCCGGTGCCTTCCGATTCAGCTCTCATGACGACGGTATCGTTCAGGGCGGCGATCCGGGGAATTCCGGAGTTATGGCGTTCAAACTCGAACGAACTCACTTGAGTCAATTGCTCGGTAACTGTGTCAAATCGCCAAAGCAATCGCTGCCCGGCTGCGTTCACTGCGGAAAAATGTAAGTTTCGCAAGCCCGCAGTCAACTCCTCGGGATTTGAGGCCCCCGGGCCAGGATGTACATCTGCGACCAGCCGGGTTCCCTCACTGCTTCCGTCGGACACCCATAACTCGGCCCCTGCGTCCGCCGTGATGGCCGAAAAATACACGTTGTTTCCAATTCGCGTCAAAGACGACGGATTGCTATTTCGTCCCGGCGCAATATCCTTGACGATAACCGTTCCGGCTTCGGTGCCGTCGCTCATCCACAGTTCTTCCCCCGTCGCGCCTCCGTCGAAAGTACTAAAGAAGACGTGGCCGTTGGCCGCAGTCAGGCTCTTGGGGCCGGAACCACTGCTTCCCTGCCGGATATCTCTAAGCAGCCTAGTGCCTGCCGCAGTGCCGTCGCTTGTCCAGAGTTCACGCCCATGGATTCCGTCGTTTCGAACAAAGAAGACGGCACTCCCGTTTGTGACCATGCGGCTACCCGTCGTGACGATTCCAGAAATCTGGTTGCCCTCGCTATCGACCACGGGAGCTGTTGTTCCCTGAGCGCCGCGCGTAGTCCATAGCGTGTTCGTGTTCGATCCATCGCTAGCGACGAAATACAGTGATTCGCCAACTGCTGTCAGGAGTTCGGGGTTGCTACTACCGCTGCCAGCAAAAATCTCAGCGACCAGAGAAGTTCCGGCTTCTGTGCCATCCGTTCGCCAGAGTTCGCGACCAATTCCCGGAGCAACCGCCGTAAAGAAGATCGAGTCGTCAAACTCGACCAGATTCAGCGGCCGCGATGGTGATGGTCCCGGGTTAATGTCCTTTATCAGCACGGTCCCTGCTTCGGTCCCATCCGATGTCCATAGTTCAACGCCCGTGTTGCCAGGGCCTCCAAAGCTGTCACCATTGGTCGCCGCGAAGATAAGGTGGTCTTCAAAGGCGATCATGGATTGTTGGCTGGTTATCAGTGACGTCCCACCCCCACTGTTGCTTCCGGGAGCAATGTCCTTCACCAAGCTGGTGCCTGCGATTGTGCCGTCTGTTTTCCAGAGTTCCGTACCGTGAATCTGGTCGTTTGCGCGGAAGTAGACGGTGCTGCCCACTCGGGCGAAGTTGCTCGGAAGACTATCATCTCCTCCAGTGGCGACATTCTTCAGCAACGTCGTCCCCGACGCCGATCCGTCCGAACGCCACAGTTCCTGACCCTCAACACCGTCGTCCGCAACAAATAATATCGTCGATCCGAACGAGAACAATTCTTCCGGAGTGGAGCCTGCGCTGCCCGCACGGATGTCTTTCAATTGAACGGTGGTCTCTGCCGAGCCCCGAGTGGACCAAAGTTCCCTACCGAAGTTCGGTGTTTCTGCAGAAAAGAACAGTCGGTTGCCAGAAGCAACCAGATGCATCGGGAACGAAGACGCGGCCCCAGACAGAATGTCCGCCACTTGTTCCGTTTCCGTCCCATCGAATCTCCAGAGTTCCTGACCCTCGATGCCATCGGTCGCAGTGAAGTACAGGGAGTTCTGAAAACTGGTGAGACTTGCAATGCCGGAACTTCCCGCGCCAGCAAAGATATCACTGACCAATTCGGTCCCGCTGAAAGTCCCATCAGTTCGCCAGAGCTCCCGACCCGTACCACTGGCAATTGCAGTGAAGTACAAATGGCTGCCCACTGCCGTCAGCTCAAGGGGAGACGAACTACCAGCACCCGAAGCGATATCCCGGACGAGAACCGTACCACTGCCCGTGCCATCGCTTCGCCACAATTCTGAGCCTATGCCTGAAACACTCGCCGTGAAGTAGATCTCTCCCCCGAAGCGGGTCAGGGAATTGGGATTCGATCCTGCGGTGCCCGGGCTAATGTCAGAGACTCGCGTCGTGCCAGCCGGAGTTCCATTCGTTTTCCACAGTTCGAGGCCTGCGATTCCATCGTTCGCGTTAAAATAGAGAGTAGAACCCACGACAACAAACCGAGACGGGAACGAACTGCCAGTCCCAGCATTGATGTCAGCGAATCTGACGGTCCCTGCTTCCGTCCCATCAGAGGTCCATAGTTCTGTGCCCGAAGCTGAATCCTTGCCCATAAAAAAGAGTCGATCATCAAATGCGATCAGATTGTCGATTGACGACAACGTGCTTGTTCTCGTGCTGATGACACGTTCCGTACCGACTTCGCTTCCGTCCGTTTTCCAGAGTTCACCTGCGCCGTTAGGGTCATTTGCGATGAAATACAGAACTTCACCGACACCAGTTAACTCACGCGGATTGGCGGAGATGCTCCCATTAAGATTGCGGACTATTCGGGTTTCGTCTGACGTGCCATCCGTTATCCATAACTCGGTCCCCGTCTCAGCAGTTGTTGCTGTGAAGAATGCGTTCCCTTGGACTTCGATGAACTCCGTGGCGTTGCTGCTCGCTGGGGCTGGCGCAATGTCGCTGAGTAGTGTTAAATCTGCCGCCAGCAGTGTCTTCAATTCCAGCGTTTCTGTTCCGTATCTTCTATTCAGCCCATTTCGGCTCGCACGGCGTTTCCTGTCTGTCTTCGAAAACAACGACTTCAGCCACGAACCAGATTTACGGCGGACAGATCCTAACATAATGACTCCTCAACGAATGCGATTTGAGCGCGCAAGCTGGGCGCACGTGGTGACAGAATGGAAAAACACTTTGAATCAAACAGGCAGTTCACTTTTCAGAGGCCTGCGTCTGCGTACGTGAACGCCGAAACCCACAGCCCCGATCGCAAGAAGAAGAAACGAACTCGGTTCCGGAACAGCGGCCGTTGCTCCTGACACGGTGATGACTCCGCCGCCGACACCAAAGGCATCGAAGCTGCTGGCGTCGATGTTGACCGGGTTAAGGTTGAAATCCTCGAAGAATGTGTCGGCCGTATTCAGCAGAGTCATCCGGAATTGCTCACCGTTGGCCATCGCTGCGCTTTGGCCTGGACCGAGAATATGGTTCAGATCGAGTCGCACCAGAAGATTGCTGGTGGTATTGTCGATGTCAACACCGCTAAACAGTGCTGTCCCGTCGAAGCCGATATAGTCGGCCACTGTCGAATGGATGGCGTCGTAGTCCATGCCTGCGGAATCCGCCGAAAACAGATACGAACCGATGGTTGTGTCTTCTGTCAGGTCGGGCGGCAAGGTGAACTCCAGCGTGCTGCCCGGAATACCAATGGCGGCGAAACCAAAGTTGTAGCTGGCGTAGTCAACATTGTCCGGTGTTCCGGGCAATGCTGTACTTGTAATCAGCACGTCGACAAACCCAGTTCCTCCCGCCGTGATCGATGCGTTCTGGACATCGATAATGATGTCAGCCTGCACATTACCAGCCGGAACGGAAGCGAGCACCAGACCCACCAACAAAGCCGACGAAACAGCACCAGAACGATGGCCAAAAAAGTCCATGGTTGTACGTTTCATCGCATTTAACCTGAATAACATTCGATCTCCGATACAAGAACAATGGCACGCGACGTTCACACCGGGTGACGCAACAGAAGAAACACACTCAACCCGCAAAAAATGCAGATCAGCACGCCAGAACAGATCTGGCGTTCTCACCGTCTATCGATAAAGGCGTGACATCTGCAAAAACCGGACTCGGAATCTGGAAAGTTCTTCCAGCGTAAGAAAATTAGTCCGCGACCGACGTCGACTCATCCAGTCACGCATGGCTGCTGTTCCTCGCGCGGGCGAACTGAGAACTGAAAGCGGACGCACAATTTTGAAAACGTCTGCTGACTGAGCGGTGTCGCTTTAGCAATGGGAAACCGCTCTTACGGAATCGAATCACATGGCAACGTCATCGATCTCTTCAGCCCGTAGACCGGTTGCCGATGGCTGCGCCACACAGGCAGGCTGCGCCAGCATGATGATTCCACCCGGCGCGACGGATCGCGTACTGGTCGAACGTCGTGGGGGGAACTGCGGTTTTTGCCGTACTGACCATGTTATCACTTGCTTTGCATGGCTGGCGGCTGACAATGCGGGGAGACTAATCGCGGATATTTTTGCACAGCAACCGTTTTCCGCGTCCGTATTGTTCCTTGACATCGCCTTGGTTTATGCTGAGTGGTCTCGAATCATCGTCTGCTGACTTTCCGGACCTGCTGATGGCTGCGCGCGATGGTAATGAGGTTGCATTGGGGAAGTTGCTGGACGCAGATCGGGGCTACCTGCTGCTGGTTGCGGGAGCCGAACTGGAATCGAGTCTGCGAGTCAAAGCGTCGGAATCCGATTTGATTCAGGATGCCGTGCTGGAAGCTCAACAGTCGTTTCAGAGTTTTCGTGGAGCATCGCTTGGGCAATGGCGGCAGTGGTTGCGGGCGATTTTGAAGAACAATATCAAGGATCTGCATCGGCGATACGTCGAGACAGACAAACGCAACATTCACAGGGAAGTTGGTGATGCGAATGACGGCCACGCAGGAAACTCCACGGAATCGCCCTCGCAGAAGTTTGTCAAACACGAGGAAATCCAGCAACTGGAAGCCTACCTCAATGAACTGCCGGATCACTATCAGCAGGCCTTGCGACTGCGGTTCTGGCAACGTCTTTCCTACGAGGAAATCGCTGCCAAAACGGACCGCAGTGCAGAAGCAGTCCGCAAGATTTTGTACCGAGCAGTGGAGGCTCTGGTAAATGAATTCCAGCGGCAATCACGTGGCGAACACCGACGAACCGGATGCCGACCTGCTGTCACGATTCGTGGCGGCGGATGAGGCTCGACTTGCCGGGAGGAAGGACTGGTATGCCGGCAGTGTTGAGGGATTGTCGCCCGCTGCCCACGGACAACTGTCCTTGATGCTGGATTGCCTGAATCTGTTGGCAACGGCGGGCAGCACGGACCCAACAATGGTCGCGGCTTCAGTGGTTCAAGAACATGTTTGCGCAACACACACGGCAACTGCAGGAGCACACAGTGAGGTTCTCCTAAGCCGATATGCAGGTTACGAAATTTCGTCGCTACTCGGCAGTGGCGGGTTTGGCTTTGTGTATCACGGGCGAGACGCGAAACTGAATCGAGATGTCGCGGTCAAGATCCCGCGGCCGGAAGTGATGACGGACGATTCATCGCGCCGACGGTTTCAGCTTGAAGCTCGAGCGGTCGCTTCTTTACAGCATCCCAATATCGTCATTGTGCATGAAACACTGGATGCTCCGGAACCCGCGATCGTCTACGAATACTGCAATGGTGGCACGTTGTCGCAGTTCGCGAAGCGTTTTTTGAAAGAAGCCGCCGACGCACGGTTGCCGGAATCGTTGATCGTCGACATCACCGTTTGCGTAGCTGAAGCACTCGCGCACGCTCATTCGCGAGGCGTTCTTCATCGGGATCTGAAGCCCAGCAACATTCTGCTGTGTTCCGCAGAAGCTGACTCGGGTAGCAATGGATTCGTGGTGGGGGATGTCACGTGGGTGCCGAAGCTGGCGGATTTCGGGCTGGCGAAGATTCTGGATGAGAACGTCAATCTGACTCAATCGGCAACCGTCATGGGATCGGTCAACTACATGGCTCCTGAGCAGGCGGCAGGATTGGGCCGTGAGGCTGGCACATTCACCGACATCTTTTCCTTTGGTTCGGTCATGTATTGGCTGTTGACCGGGCAGGCTCCGTTCCAGACGCCATCCCGGATCACAACGCTGCAACGGCTGGAAACTCAGGAGCCGACAGCAATACGGAAGCGGCGTCCGGATGTTTCCCGTGACCTAGCTGCGGTGTGTGAGAAGTGTCTGCAGAAAATTCCGGCCCATCGTTACGATTCAACAGCCAGTCTGCTCAACGACCTGCGTGCCATTCGAGACAATCGTCCGATCAGCATCAAGCCAGCCGCGGCGTGGCACAGAATCTGGCATTGGTATCGGGGGCATCGGCTACAGTCACACCTGTTTCTGGCAACGTTGATGGTGCTGCTGGCGATTGTGCAACTGCAGAAGTATCACAACGGCCAGCAACGGCAACTCATCGAGCGACTCGACAAAGCGAATACCGAGCTGAACTCCACTGTCGATCGCGAACGCGCCGCCAAGCAAAAAGTGGAAACGCAGGAGGATGACCTTCAACATCTTAAGTATGTTGCGGATCTGCAGGTGGCAGCAAGAATGGTGAAGCTGAAACGGCTGGACGAAGCGGCGCTGCGTCTGGAACGATACGTCGAACGTCCCGAGCTCGATTTCGCGGCCCGTTTTCTGATTTCGCGTTCTCCGCAAACTTTGTCTGTCCGCACGGAACATGATCACGAAGTCCTTGCGTCAGCTCTGTCGGCATCAGAAAAGTGGCTGGTGACAGGCGATAAGCAGGGACATCTGTTTGTGAGAAACGGTGCCGACGCGGGCGTGATTCAGGAACTCACACCGTTCCCTGGAGAAGTGTGCGGGCTGGCGTTTTCGCCCGACGAGCGCTGGTTGTTGGCCTGCGGAACCGGGAATCGGATTCGAGTTCACGACACCAAGACGTGGCACAGTGTCAACGAGTTCACGGAGCACGACGGCAGCGTGAGAGCAGTTGTGTTCACTCCGGACGGACGCCATTTGATTTCAGGGGGACGCGACGGTTATGTCTTTGTCCGTGAAACCGCCGACTGGACAATCGAACAGCGAATTCAGGCACATGACGTGGTTCAGGATGTGTCTGTATCGGCCGATGGACGCTTCTTTGCGACGGGCGGAAGCGACGGACATACGTGCGTATGGGATGTGGCTTCGGGAACGCGGATTCAGGACTTTCACGGCCACGGGATGGCCGTCCTAGCGACGGCAATCAGTGACGATGGTCGGTACGTTGCTTCGGGTGGCTACGACCAGAAACTTCTTATCTGGAATACGGATGACGGTTCTCTGAGCGGCACGGCCGAGATAAACCAGATTTGGTCACTGCAGTTCCGTGACGATGATGCATCACTGTGGGTCGGCAACAGTAGTGGTGAAATTTCCGTTTTCGACCTGACGAGGCCGCGTCGCATGTCGCTGCGTCACGTCCTCAAGCCACATACTGCTCAGGTGCGATCGTTTCATCGCCTGAAACATTCGGAGCGGCAGATCAGTGTCTCGGACGACAAGAACGTTGTTGTTGTGCGGACTGCAGCCAGTCAATCCGGAACTCGGATCTCTATGGCTGAGGTGAGAGATTCGGCCGTTCATCCGGACGGGCAGAAGATTGCTTTCGGGCTCATGCGTGGAGGCGTGAACGTGATAGATCGCCATGGGCAGAACGCGTTGACAGAGCGATCGCTGGACATCGAGCAGAAAAGTCTGGTCGCCATAAATGAGTCGGCTTCGGCAACTTCGGTTGCCTGGCAGTCAAACGGAGATTTGGTTGTCGCCACTCTGCGCGACGGCGGTGTGATCGTAATCCGGAACGCCTTCGAAGAAAACTCGTTCGAGCAGCATCTCCCGATCAATCACCGCGTCACCGAGGTCTCTCTAGGCTCTGATGGCACTCAACTGGCGGCTGTGTGCGACGATGGATCTGTTCGGTTTTTAAATACGCTGGACGGTTCGCACATCTGTGAATGTCAGGTCACGCCGATCAGTAAAGTCTGCTTTGGAAAGTCCGGCGAGTACGCATTCATGGGGATTGATGATGGAAAGGTGGCCGAAATCTGCCTGGCTGACGGTCGAGTGACCATTTTGCCGTTCGTCACCAGTGGCGACGTCTATGGTTTGGATTGTGATCCGACGGGCCGGTACCTCGCCTGTGGCAGTGTTGGCCGACAGGTGACTGTGTGGGACCGGAAATCCAGTCCGCAGCTTGCGCAATTTTCCCTCCCGGAAAGCGCGTGCTGCGTCCGATTTTCGCCGGACGGAAAGATTCTCGCCGTCGCCACCACGGACATCCGCCTGTTTGATGTGCGTTCCTTGCAGCTTGTGACGACCTTTGGAACTGTTCCGATTCCGGAGAAGAGATACGAGCATCTGGGGTTCTCAACGCAGGGAGACCTGCTGTTCGCAGCATACGACGGCCCCGGCGGCGGCACGGTGACTATTTGGGATACCATCCCTGCGACCCCACGCTGATCGGGATTGTCAGCTGTACCCCCCCCCCCCGGCTCCTAGGCTCCCCAACGCCGTTAAGGATTTTGACTTCGTTTCACCCTGTATTCCGCTACCTATCGCGGTGTCCCGATCGTCCATTGGCCAGTTGTTTAGCTGTCATCGCCATGTTTGATTAACCTTCTGGTCGCAATGAACGGCTGGTCCGTTTTGTTGGTCGCGCGTGCGTTTCAGCTATCGAATCACGTGTCCTGTATATTGACCGGCCTGGTCTTTGAATTGTTGTTGCCGGTCATCCAAGCGAAACAAACACTCCGTGTCCGGGCCAGCTCTTCAGTGGGAGTAAATGGCCCCAGATAATGGGCGGAGCGTGAAAGTCGCACTTCTCCGACTCGCCCGGCAAAGGGAAAATTCACGCCGCCCAGCGAACCGAAGTGTAGTTCCGCACCGGGCCAAACTTCCGTGATGATCAGTGGACTCGGCAGCACTTGATTGTCGGCGACCGATCCAGAATCGTTGGCGTGAGCACTGGTATACAGGCTGACGTCGTATTCGACCGGTGTGCCGTTAACATAGATGGTTACCCCATACGTGTCGTAGACGGCGGCGACATGGACCCATTCGCCGACCTCAACAATGGCGTCCGTATCGACCAGAGAAATCTTGTTGACGGATTCTGCGACGCCAATGGCGATCTCAAGAATCTCAGCAGTCGGCAGCGGGCAGTCTCGTTCCTTCACAAGTGATTCCACGGTCCCGCCGTCGCAGTATTCGTAGACAATGGCCGGCACAGATTCATTCAACGTGCCGTAAACTCGCACGATATTCGCGTGTTCCAAAGCTGCGGACGCTCGAGCTTCCAGTTCGAACCGCTTGCGACAGTCTTCGTTGGCAATAAATCGATGCTGACCAGCCGGATTCACAACGTTGAAACCCCAGAAACTCTGTCGAAATTCGCTCAAAATCGCTGATTCACGGCAGAAGACACGAGAGTTGACATGACTGGAGGTCAGACACCAGAGCGTTTCTCAATGCTCACCCGTTTCGTGTGGGAAGATTTGACCGAGCAAAACAGTGAGACGAATACCCGCAGTCTACAGCTCAACCGAAGAGATGCCGCCTGACTGCGTGGAGACGCCGGGATATACCCTGGGATGCCCGATGCACATCCGTACTTTCCCTTGACTTGCCATGGATTTCGGGGGAAGGTGCGCTCCGGCTGAATGCCATCGAATCCAAGCAGCGGGCACTCAATGAGCTCGAATTTCAACGAACCCTTGAGACCGAGGTGGCGAACTGTACAGTGGGTGTACAGAACGTGAACCCACGTCAAAGACCACCAACTTCCTGCTTCACGAAATCACTGATGCTTAGATCGCTAACGGCTTTGATTTTCTTCGTCGGCACGCTCTGCTCCGCACAAATTGTCGTCGCACAAGTCACGGCTCCACCTGCGGAATTGAAGCTGGATCCGTTTTATGCCAAGTACATTTCGGCCAACGGTTATCCGATTGTGAGTTCAGGCAAGGTCAGCGACTACGCACTGCAAGAAGCGGCGTATCTGGTGAACCTGATGCTGGCCCAACGGCCTGATGTTCGCGATGCCATGATCAACAGTGGATCTCGATTGATCGTTATGGCGCACGAGGAATTCACCACCGACATGCCCGATCACGCGCACTTGCGGCCGAAGGATTTTTGGGACGCGCGTGCCCGAGGACTCGGTGGGTCGCGGACTGACCCCGTCTGTTCATGTGCCGCAGAAAACCTGCTACGTTATCCGGGCGATCCGTATGCCACAGAGAATATTCTCATTCACGAATTCGCTCACAATATTCATCTGCGCGGGATGGTGAACGTTGATCCCACTTTCGACGATCGCTTGCAAGCCGCCTACGATCACGCCATGGCCGCAGGGCTGTGGAAAACAAAATACGCGTCGACCAACAAAGAAGAATACTGGGCGGAAGGCGTGCAAAGCTGGTTCGACAATAACCGCGCGCCAGATCACGATCACAACCACGTCAACACACGTCAAGAACTCCGCGAGTACGACCCGGAGTTGGCCGAAATGTGCGCAGAAGTTTTCGGAGACACCAAACTGGTCTACACCAAACCGGCAACAAGACTGGACGGACACTTACAAGGTTTCGATCCTTCCCAAGCACCAACGTTCGTCTGGCCCAGTCGACTCGACGAAGCCAAACGCAAAATTCGTGAAGACGCGGAAAGCCGACAGTAAAGAAAGCTATCCCATGAACCGGACTCTGCTGTGCCTGTTTCTATTCATTCAACTTCTGGCGTTGCCAATCGCCAGCGCACAGGTCGCGGTCGAACGTAAAACGGAACGCCGCCCGGACGATTATCGCTCACGCAATTTTCTGGTTCACACTGACCTCCCCCAAGACGATGCGGAAGAACTGCTGCAGAAAATGGAAACCATGCTGCAGATCATTTCCCGCTACTGGGGAGCGCCCAGTCGCAAGGTCATCGAATGCTATGTGATCGACGATGTCCAACTGTGGCCCGCCGGTTCGCTTCCCAGAGATGCCGCCAGTGCTGTGAATGGTGGCGGCCTGACAGTGGCGCGCGGTGTTCGACGCGGTAATCAGTTTGACATGAATGCAATTGTCTACGCATCCAATCAATTCGGAACACCTCAGCACGAAGCCGTCCATGCGTACTGCTATCAAACGTTCGGCGTCACTGGCCCCACGTGGTACGCAGAAGGCATGGCGGAGCTCGGCAATTATTGGGTCGAAAACGATCCCACGGTCACTGCCCCTGAATATGTGATTCAATACCTCAAACAATCTCAACGCAAAACACTGGCCGAAATCACTGACGACCAACAGCAGACGGGTGATGGTTGGCAGAACTACGCTTGGCGGTGGGCGCTGTGCCATTTTCTGGTCAGCAACAGCAACTACCGCGATCGTTTTCGCACTGTTGGAGTCGGATTTTTAACCGGCAAACCAGCTTCGTTTGAGCGCGCATTCGAGACTCAGATGGAAGAACTGGATTTCGAATTTCAGTTCTTCATCGATCAGCTGCAACAGGGTTTCGACGTTGATCGTTGCTCTTGGAACTGGAAGGCCAGATTCCGTGAACAAAAAGGAACGCGTCCTGTCGTCGCCAAAGTCAAAGCGGACAATGGCTGGCAGCCGAGTGGTTTAGAAGTGCTGGCTGGCCAGACCTATACACTGACAACCAACGGAACGTGGCGAACGTCGAATTCTGGCGAAGAAGTGTCCGCCGCTGGTGATGCAACGTTCGTCGGTCAACTTGTGGCAACAATCTACGAAGACCATCAGCTGTCCGGTGAATTCGAACTCGGCCTGCAGCCGTCGTTCATCGCACCAGCAACCGGCAGACTCATGCTGCGCTGCCGTGATGAATGGAATCAGCTGACCGATAACAAGGGAACGATTTCCGTGGAATTGACGTCTGGGCCTGCTGCAGCCGCACAGTAGTTTCAAACATCCCGCGAAGAATGTCGCGAGGCTGCTGAAGTCGTCTATGCTCCACTGATTGCCGCAGCGGCCAGCAGTGCGGCACCCGTCGCAGCTTCTTCGTGGCAGGCCGAAACCGACGTGGGGACTCCAAAACGATCCGCCACCAGTTTCACCAGCAGCGAATTCTGTCGCGCTGCATTGCCGGACATCACGATTCGCGTTAACGGTTTCGGGCGACAGGTCGCTGATTCATAAACGCCAAACATTGTCTCAGCAATGCCCTGCAGAATACTGCGGGCCACATTGGCCGGTGTAAAGTTGGTGGAACCAACGTTTGTGAAAACCGCTCGCCGCTGTGGGTTCGGCCGCGTCCCGGCAAAGAAGGGTTCGCAGTGGATGGGTGGCATGTCGTCGCCCACATCGCTGATCTGTTGAGTCAATTGCTGCCACACCATGTCTTCGGTTTGCTCAACCCCGAACGCCTGTAGCCATTGGCGAATGGTCCTGTTGATCCACGCGAAAGCATCGCCGCCGCACAGCCCGGCACCGACCAACATGAATTCAGAATTCTGCTGGCCACTGACGGACGGCAGATAGCGCGTGTCCATTCCAGCGACCCGTTGAAACGTCGGCGTTCGCCACACAATCTGACCGCCCGTACCGATGTTGATCAGCAGCACGCCGTCTTCATTGGGCAGAGCACTCAGAACGGCCGCCTGATTGTCGCCGATGGCATTGCAAACCTGAGTGCCAGCACTCAAGCCTGTCACCTCCGCCATTGACGCAGACAGTTCACCGATCACAGCTCCGGAAGAACGAACTTCGGGCAGCCACTTCGGATCGATCTCAGCCGCCGTCAGCAAGCGTGAATTCCAGTCATCAGCAATCAGATCGTAGACTCCAGCAGACGCCGCATGGCTTCGATCTGTCACGGGTGCCTGCTGACACAGCCGCGCAGCGATCCAATCGGACACGAACGTCACACTGGCGAATTCCGGCGGCAGCTGTCCCAGTGCCCACATCGCAAACAGCGTGGTGCCCATGTAACCGGCCGCCAAGCGGCAACCCGTCGCGTGCATGTCGTCGCTTGGAATTCTCGCCAGCAATGAATCCAGCAGGCTGCCAGCCTCGCCTTGATGAACCACGGCCCGCTGATCCTGCCAAGTGATCACGTTGCTGCAGGGTTGACCGGCGGCATCCAGCAACAGCGTGCTGTGCATTTGTCCCGTCATCCCGATGGCGACGATGTCGGCCGCAGCCACAGCGTCGACCACCTGTCGCACCACTTGCCGCACAGCCTGCAACACCGCCTGCCACAGCAGTTCCGAAGACTGTTCTGCGTAGCCCTGAGGCAGTCCGGCAATGTTGGCAGAATGTGCAACGGTCGTGGAGGCCACAAGTTGACCCGCGTCGATCGCCACCACCGACACGCTGGTCGTGCCAATATCAATTCCCAGAACAAGCCGTTGAGCCATGCGGTTCCCTACTCGGGCGAAGGTGTGAGTTGATCCAGCGGTGCGTTGGCCGGTTGCAGGAACGCTCACAGATGATTGTTAAACGGGCTGGGTGGCCTGGGGTTGGAGCAAGCTACGAGCGAAACCCCGGGGCTTCCTTCGCAAGCTCAGTCCGGCCCACGGCCACCCACCAACGATCGACCGAAATCCGTGAACGCCCCCTGCGGCGTTTGCGACGTCTGGCGTTTGCCGTCGGCGCGTGTAGACTATCGCCATGGTGAACGAAGAGGAACTGCGAGGCAAACGAATCTACGTGGGATTGCTGTCGATCGGCTGTCTGATGGGCGCTGCTGCCACGTCGATTCTGCGGCCGGATGACGGTGGCCTGCTGGGCGCTCTGATTCGTGTTGGCATGCTGCTGGGTGCTTTCTGGCTGGCCATGCCCACCGCCACGCGACCGGCTGCTTGGAAACGCCTGCCGTCCTCGAACTGGGCGATTTTCGGAATGATCGTCGCCGCAATTCTAATTCCGCGACTCAAGTACATGTTTCCTGTGCTGGCCGTATTCGCCGGGGTGGCATGGTTTGCTCGCCCCCGCAAGTAACCAACGAAAGGGTGCGCTCATTGCTGACCGTAAAGGCAGGAAGGGGTGGCCGGGGTTGGAGCGAGGGACGAGCGAAACCCCGGAACGGCGACGCGTTCTGATCGCTCTGGGGTGTGATTTCCTTTCCTGAGTGGAATCGGAAGCCGCAGTTGCGTAATCTGCGCCGACGGATCCCCGTCCCAATGCAACGGACTCGAGATCTGTTACAACCCGCCGCTCAGCAGATGTCAATTGTGCTGCAAGCCATCTTCTGCAGAACAATCCCCTGCTCTGCAAATCACACCCATCGGAGAAAAACAGAATGCTGCCCCCAAGAACGTCCAGTCGGCTGATCGCTGGCATCTGCCTGATCACCCTGATCCTCGTCCCGGCCCAACAAGCCACCGCTCGACCTCAATATGGGAAAGCGATGACCAGCCTCTATCCTGACCTCGCCAAAAAGCACGGCAAAGACGGCAAGCTGTCTTGTGCGGCCTGCCATCCCGCAAAAAGCAAAAAGCAGCGCAACAACTACGGAGCCGCTTTGGGCAAGGCCCTTGGAGCAGCCAACGTCAAAGACGAAGATGCGATTGCAGCGGCGTTTAAGACTCTCGAATCTACAGACAGTGCCACAGCCGGAACCACTTTCGGCGGTCTGATCAAAGCCGGCGACCTGCCCGGCACCGATGACGTTGTTGACGGTGAAGCAGAATGGAAAGTCCTGTTCGACGGCAAGTCGTTTGACGGCTGGAAGAAAACAGAAAACCTAGATTCATGGAACATCGTCGACGGCAACCTACAATGTTCCGGCGAACGCAGCCACCTGTTCTATGTGGGTGACGATGAACCCTTCCAGAACTTCGAGTTCGAATGCGAAGCCATGACGGCAGAAGGCAGCAACGCCGGCATCTACTTCCACACCAAAGTGCAGGAAGAAGGCTGGCCCAAATACGGCTATGAATGCCAAGTGAATATCACTCACGGTGATCCAAAAAAATCCGGCAGCCTGTACGGCACGGTCAATGTCGGCGCAGAAGACATTGCAGGCGTGATTGAAGACAACAAGTGGTACAAAACTTCAATCAAAGTGGAAGGTCGACACATCACAATCAAGGTGAACGACAAAGTCACTGTCGACTACACCGAACCTGAAACTCAGGAAGCGTTCGACAAGAGCTTTGAACGACGCCTCGGCGAAGGAACATTCGCGCTACAGGCACATGATCCCAAAAGCGTCGTGTCGTTCCGCAACATTAAAGTTCGTCGACTACCGTAGTGGCATCATAGCGCGAGTGGTCTGTCAGCTTTGACAGACCACTCGTTCGGGCGGTTTGAAGAGGGTCGGGAGTCTTTTTCGGCCTGAGCGATCCTAGCAACACCAGCGATTTCGTCCGAAAAAGACTCCCGCCCCTCCCACAACTCATCAAGGAAATTTCAGTGGCAGCCAGAATGGAACTCAGCCGCATCATCGTGTCTGAGATTAACGATCAACAAGCGATCTACCTCAAGGAAGTTGACGGAACACGCGCATTTCCGATCCTGATCGGAGAATTCGAAGCCGGAATCATCAACCGCCGTCTGCTGGAAGATCCTCCGTTCCGACCACTGACACACGATCTGCTGCGTTCCGTGATCAGCTCTTTGGGTGCCGAACCAGTGGAAGTGGTCATCACAGAAATGAAGGACCACACCTATTTTGCGGTTCTAAAACTGCAACACAAAGATCAGTTGCTAGAAATCGATTGTCGCCCCAGCGACGCTGTGGCATTGTCCGTCCACTACGACCCGCCGTTGCCCATTTTTGTGTCCGACCAGATCCTCGATGAAGTCAGCTAATGCGTTCAAACACGTTTCCAACAGCGATTTCTGTGGCCGTCCTGATCCTCACCATCAGCCCCACAACGTCCGCTCAAACAACAATTTGGGGACTGCAGCCGGGCGACAATTTTCGGATCCAGACAACCGTCGAACGACAAAACACACTGCAGATTGACCAAACGGACAAGTCGGTTCGTAAGACCACCGATCGCCTGATCTTCGAATATCGAGTTCTCAGAGTCCTGCCTGGGGAGGACCTTTCGATTCAGGTCCGCGTGATTCAAGCGGTGCGGCACACCGGTGAGGCCGATGACGATGCCGATCATGCAGACGCTGGGGCCATTCAACAACTGCCCGGCCTGAGAAAAATTGTCGTGATTGCCACCGTTGATCCGGACGGCCTGATTCGAGAGCTTTCGGCGTACGACAATGCCATCAATCAGCTGCTAGAAAGTCATCAGTCCGGGGATCAGCTGCTGGACCAAAGTGTTTCCGAAGAAGTGTTCACTTCGTGGATCAGTTACCCATTCTGGCTGCCAGCGGCTGGTGCCAAATCGGAACACAGTCACGATCTTTCGCTGGGACTGCTGGGGCAACTCAGAACAACCGTCACGTGCCAAACTGGCCAGCCAGAACGGGCGTTTGCTCAAGTGACAATCACCGGCGATGCTCGACATATCGCCCCGACCAGCGTCGGCCGAAAGCTGACAAATGCACCTGTGGCGTTCACGAATATCCAAGCCAAAATAGATTCCTTCGGCGGGCAAGGAACGGTGGCTGTACCGGCGGTGGAAACGGACAGCATCACTGAACCCGAAGAGGAACCCTTAGTCGACCCCATCGACGAACCAGATTTGGAACCGGTCGATGAACCCAACCAAGAACAAAATGCAGCCACAGCAACGAAACGCCCGTTATTCGAAGGCCTGACGTTGGAACTTTCTTGTTCCGGCCAAGCCACGTTGCAGGTTGGCGACAGCCAACGCACGCTCCAGTTTCAACAGCAGCAAAAAGTGTCGTCCAAGTTACTGCCGGGCTACCGCATCGGTCGCCGACCGCCCGATCGCCTGTTCATTCGCCCGTAGTGGTCTGTGACGTCTGTCGCTCGGCGGTCTCCGCCGAGAAATCTCGGTGGAGACCACCGAGCGACATTTTGCCAACCCGCAAACTAACCTTTGGCAGCCCGCAGCAAGCTGGCATTCCCCCGCAAGCGCACCCATCTGTGATGCCACAGATAAAAAACGCATACGGCTGTCAAAATGGCTTCCAAAACTGTGTGAAAACGCACTGCCTCATTTTGCAACGTGCTGGAACGCTACAAATGTTGGGCGTTCAGGACACTCCGCAGGGGTCCGTTTACAGCGAACCGATCAATCGAACGTTCTGCAAGGTGTTGTGGTCATTGGATTTAGGAACAATTCCGATTTATCTTTTGATTGCTGCAGACTTTTCACCGGAATTGCCCCAGAATTTGCGTTACTAGAGTCACTGCAGCAGGATTCACAGAGCGAGGCTTTCACAGCTGGGTTTTGTGGTCAACCATCAACGCAGTCAACACAACAGGGGGTTGGTCGCCGAGGTCGCCTGAACAGGAACCATGTTCAGGACAGATGACCGAGAGACTTTGGTACGGACACACCCATCCCTGAGTTCCTAAATCCTAGCGGATCAATTCCAAACATTTTGCTGGAGAATCAACATGCAGTCACGTCGTCTAACCACAGCGTCAAAAAAACGACGCGGCTTCACACTCATCGAATTGCTGGTGGTGATCTCAATCATCGCCACGCTGATGTCACTGATTCTACCAGCTATTCAGCAGGCCCGAGAAGCCGGTCGCCGAACCCAGTGTCTGAACAACCTGCGGAACGTGACTGTGGCGATGCACAATTACGCTTCGTCAAACAGAAGTCGCTTGCCAGCCTTGGCGTATTTTCCAACGAACGGTTCTGCGGGCAATATTGAAGGACGAAGCTGGGTTGTCGATCTTCTGCCATATATGGATCAGCAAGGAGCGTTCGACCGATGGAACAAAGGATTGCAGTGGACTGACAACAGCACCAACGACGGGGCTGGTGCAGATGAACTTGGCTATTCGAACAGTGATTTAGCTGCGAACTTGTACATCGAGGCACTCGCTTGTCCTAACGATGAATCCGCGTTTTCTAGCCCCGGTGGTTTGAGCTATGTTGCCAACAGTGGCTTTGGGGATGAAACGGCCATTTCGAACGCAATGGGCAATGTCGATCACTCATTCGCCGTTGAGCCGTTTGACTGGAATGGAGATACCAACGTGCCCGGTACACCGCCAGGGGATGAGAATGATGTTGCGATCACCAAAGCGACTGGCGTTTTCTGGCCCGAGTTCAGCAATGTACCCGCGACCCGCAACGGCAGCTCCACACTAGGTAAGGTTTACGATGGTACCTCGAATACAATCATGCTGGGCGAGAATCTTCGATCTGGAGTAGCTACCTCAAACTGGGCCGACCCTCGGACCCGCGCATGTGCATTCGTGTTGCCGATCACAGCAACAAATGTAGACAACACGACACTAAGAGATCCGCTCGCTGCGGTGATTAACGGGGGATTTCCGAATCAATCGGAAAATGCAGTCCAAGGCACGGTTGCTTCTTTAAACTCTGGCCACGTCGGAATTGTGGTTGTTGCCTTTGTCGATGGGTCAGTGAGAACGATTTCAGAGGACTTAGACAGACGGACATATGTGAAATTGGTAACGCCCGACGGTACTCGGCTTCGAGCGGGCTTCCAAGTAGAAGAACCACTGAGCGGCGACTTCTAAGTCGACTCGCGATTACTGAACACCACCAACCGCCCGACCTTCAAAGTCGGGCGGTTTTTCTTTGCGCCGTGAACGTTTTTTTGTGTTGACCCCAAGGCAACAGATCCTCTGCCGGGGCCGTGAGCCCAATGGCATTCGATTGGTCTGACTCGACCAGAATCTATGCGTTGTTGTTTTGAACCACGAATAGCACGAATAGCACGAATCTTCAGGGGCTGTTATTCGTGGAATTCGTGGTTGGCAACTCCGCACCCGGTGCTCAGTACGTAGAAAACGATAGTGTCAGCGATTTGTCTTTTTAGACAGGAATATTCCCTACGCTATCTTTTTGCGCCCATTTTTCTGTCTCAACCACGTGGTTCAAATCCCGTCCGACCGACAATCCTCGTCGCATGACTCACACCGAAATCCCTGCAGGCACCCTGTCTGCGCCAACATTCGCGTTCGCCATTCGAACCGCAATTGCTATGATTCCCTGTCAGTGAATCGTATGCATCCCACGTCTCGTCAGGTTACGTTACCATGAAAGATCGTCTTACACTTTGTCTTGGAGGCCTGTTATTGTTGCAGGGATGTGCGGACGAATCCGTCATCGTACCGACAATCTCGGACACATTTTCTGCCGCCGAAACAACAATCGACGCTGCCGAAGACTCCCGCCCCAACGCCAGCGAAACAGAATCGACACAGGCCACCACCATGACCGATCAACCGACTCCTACGGAATACAACTCGCTAAACGAACTGGAAGAGTATGTGATTCTCAACAAAGGCACTGAACGCGCCTTCGTCGGTGAGTACACGGATACCGAAGATGCTGGCACGTATGTTTGCCGTCGCTGCAATGCGGCGTTGTACAAATCGGACCACAAGTTCCACAGCGGTTGCGGCTGGCCCGCCTTCGATGACGAAATCCCCGGATCCGTCGAACGCCACGCCGATGCCGACGGCTATCGCGTAGAAATCGTGTGCAAAAACTGCGGCGGACATCTGGGACATGTCTTCGAAGGCGAACGCCTAACGGAAAAGAACGTCCGCCATTGCGTCAATTCGATCTCCATGACCTTCGTCCCCGACGGCCAAAAACTACCGCCCACCATTCACGTCGTCAGCAAACCCAAGTCCGAATAATTAGCCGACGAGCGTTCGCTTGGGCCATGCCAGCGTAGTGCAAAAACGCGCGGGTGGCACAACTTGGCGTTCAGCCAAGCTGTGTCGCTTTAGCGATCGGAAACCGCTCTGACGGGTTCTTTTCACAGACAACGTTGGCCGTGGTTTGGACGTTCCAGAGCGGTTTCCGATGGCTGCGCCACACAAGCAGGCTCCGCCAGCTTGTGCCACCCGCAGAGGTGAACCGTCGGCGAACAATGGCTTCACAACCTCGGACCGCCCTACTCCGCCACTTTCTGTTCGATGGTGCCGCGGACCATACCGTACAGTGCCATCACTTTTTGTGTCGGGTTTGTCGCGGCTTCGCCGAACGCTGGCGGACCATCTTTCAGCAGGCCGCGAGTGGTCAGAATTTGAGTCGCCACTTCGAGGCAAACTTCTCGCCAGCGATTATCTTTCAGCAATGCGATGGACTGCATCTGCTGTGCCGCAGACTCCACCTTTCGGCTGGCCAACTCGGTCATGTACGCCGCATTCACGGCCCGCACACCAGCCAGTCCGGGCGTTGTTTCGAGTGCTACGGCCGCACTGCTGTTGGAGGAATTCATAAAATTCGTCCATGCGTTGGCCAGTGGCTGGGCCAGTTGAGTTTCCGGCAACGGCTCAACGCGGGCCACGGGCACCTTCAGTGTCGCATCGGGCTGCATCATTTCTGGGTATGCTTGGCCTGTTGAAGCGGCTGCCACAGACAACCAGCCTTTCAGTTCGTCAACACAAACTTCCTGCTTCAACAGGCCATCTTCTGCCGACATCGCCGTCTGCACAACGGACAATCCACCGGCCCGAATCACGCGCGACAACAATTGCAAAAGTGCCATTCGTCGTTGTTCCGCCACGACTGACTGTCGGTCGATGCCTCGACGATACGCCAAAAATCTTGAACGAATCTGCTGACTATTTTGCTGCAGGCCCAGTTCTTCGGCAATCCGTTGTTTGACATCATCTTCGGCGTTCTTCAACTCACCACACGCCTTGCGCAGTTCCGCCGTGGGTGCCAAGCGCGACACTAAACTGGCATAGATCTGCTCGACCCCGGCTGTTGCCGCCACGTTATCGCCATTGCTGATGGCAGCCACAACAAAGTCTGCTAAGGCTTCCGCACGAATCTGCATGGCGGGCAAATCCGGTGCGCCCGCGTTAATCACCGCTTCAAACCCCAGCGGAATGTTTTGCTCATTCGCGGCCAAGGCCGATACCCCGGCTTTGGCTTGTCCCCACTCGGCCCCTTTGCCTTTTGCCAGCACAGACACGGTCCGCAGGGCGACCACCGGCGACTTCGCTTCGGCCGCCGCAATGATGGACTGCCGAACGTCATCTGACACATTGGCAACGACCATTTGCCCGGCGATCGCAGCCAGCGTATCAGATAATGTCAGCGAATCGTCGATCGCATTGGCCCACGCGATCGCAGACGACCAGCGGCCACGGACCGCAAGTTGCAGGCCCACGCCAGTCATCAATGGTTCATGCCACGCAAACACTTCACCCGGAGCCATCGAAGCCTGCCCGGAATCTCGCAGCAGCGTCGAAGCAGCCGACCACACACCGTGCCGCACAGCATCCATCTGCAGAGCCACAGTGGGATCCGCTTGGTGATCAGCAATCAGCTGCAATGCTTCGTCGACAGCACCGGATTCTGCCAAGGCCGCCGCGAGAGCCACGCTGGATTCCACGGCCAACACGCCAGACTTAGGAATATTCGTCGCCAAGGCTTTGGCTTCCGTCAAACGCTGTGTCGCCCCCGCGCTATCGCTGTTCGACAACAACTGCCAATAATTGGTGATCAGAGGAGCGATTCGGTAATACGAATTGTTGCGGCCCGTGTTGTTCGAGATCGTATCCATCTGCTGAAACTCGGCGTCCGCTTTGTCCGGCAGGCCCAACCGCAGAAACGCATCTCCCGTTAAACGACGACAGAACGGCTTGTCTCGATTGGCTTCGGTCACCCGCGACTGCTCAATCATGATCTGCACCAGTTGCAATGCGCGAGCCTGATGGTCGACGACAACCGGCTCATCAACTTTCGGGGTGACAACAACCTCTGGTTCGTCATCAACAATAGTCGGCATCGGAAGGTTGATGGCAGGCAGATTGTCGATCGCCGGCTTGTTCAAGAATGTGACCAAGCCCAGAGTCAGCGCTAGCAGCACCGCACCGACGATGCCGTACAGCACATAGGGCTTTTTGTCGGACGGCGACGTGGCCGCTTTTTTGGTGACAGCTGGCTCTTTGTCGCTGACCCGCGCCGGTGCTTGGGGAGCTTGTTTCTCGTCCGTGGCTGGAGCTTCGAAGACAGGCACCATGCACTTCTTGTTGGCACATCGCACCTGTCGTCCGATGGCGGCTTTAGGGACAAAGCCTTGCGTGTCGCACATCGGACAGACCACACGATGCAGTCGTCCTTTCATCGGCTTGGGTGCGCACAGCAGAACTTTTTTCGCTGAGGGACTCGGAGCAATCGCAAAGGGATCGTCGTTGTCCGGTTCGCTTTTGGGGGATGGCTGTTTTTGGGCCCCTTCGGACGTTTGAGCCGCAGGATCTGCGGCCTTGGCTTTCGGCTTCTGCCCGACCGAGGAACCATCCATGGCCGCGCCGCAAAACGGACAGTCCTGAGCATCATCATCCAGAACGGATTGACCGCACGACGGACATGTTGGCAAATCCATAGCAAAACTCTCTCAGCGGATAGCCCGCCAGTAGGAACGAACGTTCGAAGGGGAATACGATTGGAATGGAGAAAGTCAGGGGCCGTCCAAGGCTTTGTCAAAGCCAGCTGCATGGACGTGATCCCGCTGAACGCCTATCTTGACGGGAACGATGGGAATTCTCAAGAAACCAGCCGATGCCCCGTTGCAGATCGCCAGTTTCTGAGTTTTGATGCTGCCTGAGCGGTTCCGTCGGGCTTGTTAAAATTCTGGTTTGTTGGCCCACAAATGCAAACAGGAAGCAGCGAGAACGCTGCTTCCTGTGAATTTTTCGAATGACTGTGGTCCGCTCAGTCGCCTTCCGCAGACTCAGATCTATTTCTTGTAGTCCACAACAATGAAACCTTTGCGAACGCGAATGTCGACTTTGTATTTGCCGTAGTCGTAGCGGAGCCGGTCGCCGTCACGACGACAGCGGATGTCTTCTTCGCAGTCGCATGGTGGGACGCAAATCTCAATGTATACACATTGCGGAGCACACCCGCTCTTGCAGGCACAAGGGTCGTTCACTCGGATAATTTTTGTTACGGCACAGGGGTGCATTTTGCGTTTGTCGACGTACTTCACGTTCGTGAACAATGGAATCGGAGCAGAGTCAACGAAAATCGGTCCCTGAACGATTTCGCCATAGAACGGTTCGTCGTGGATTGGTTCGCTGTAAATCATTTCCCCCGGCATGGGAGCCGAGAAGACGCGTTCTTCCTGAGCCATCACTGGACTCAGGAACATTGTGGTGAGGCCCAGCAATGTGAGCATTCGTAGATTCATCATGATTCTTTCCTTTACAAACTTATCGAGTGAGTTCTGATTGTTCGAAGTGATGCACCTGAAGCAGAGCCACCGAAAAAGTGTGTGTGCCAACGTGCATCGATCGCCTGTACCTTCTACATGCCATCTGAAACGGCGGGGTCAAGCGCGGGGTGTGTTTTCTGGTTCGATTATCGAGCGCCCGAGAACAGCTGAACAGGTCAGAGAACGCAAATTGACTACGGAGTTTTGGGAAAGCTGCGAAGGATTGCTAAAAGCCCGGATAATGACGGTAGCCAGACAGCCGAATCCTCACCAATGTGGCCGAAGCGTTGTATTTTGGCAACGTCCGACACTTGGTGCGAACGACCGTCAACAAGACTGCTGCCCGCGAACGATACTGGCTGCGATTTAGTCCCGGCAGGGACTAGCACTCGTTGGCTGTTGATTTCACGATTCAGCCAAACCTCCCCTTGGCCAAAAATGCCGATTCTCGTAGCATCACGGCTGATAAGATTCTGATTCCTTGTTGTTGGCAGCGATGGATTACAACATTCGACCGATTTCAAAGAACTGTTCCGCCACCGGCGAACCTTTGGTTCCCGGGGAATTGTGCTGGTCTGTCCTGACTGAATCTGACGGCAAACTCAGCCGCCTCGACTATTCGATGGCAGCTTGGCAAGGTCCGCCGGAAGACTCCATCGGGCACTGGCAATGTCTGGTGCCTGTCGACATGGATGCTGGAAAACCTAAGATCGATGCGGATTCTTTGTTTGACTACTTTCTTCAACTGTGTGAATCACCCAACAAAACGGAACAAGATTACCAATACGTACTGGCTCTGCTGCTGCTGCGAAAACGCAGACTGATTCTGGATGGATCGATCGAAATCGACGACCTGCCTGCGATGAGATTGATTGGCAGCGGAGGCGAAGGGCCGTTTGAAGTGGTGGAACGCGAATTGACGGACGACCAGATTGCCCAACTGCAAATTCAGTTGTTCGGTGGTCCAACCGAAGCAGCGGCCTGAGACAAACGTGGTCAGGAATGACCGGATTGAGATCATGGAATGATCAAACGAAATCAACAATTCGTCAGCGCTTCGAACTCGCCCACCCGCGTTTCAGCACCCGTGCGGCCCCACCAATTCTCGCTCAACATCGCCATCATCTGCCTGCTGACAATGGTCATTGGCTGCCAAAACGGTGCCAAGCAACAGCGAACCGTCGTTCATCGCGATCCTGTCATTCCCCTCACAATCAGTCGTGCTGACTTAGTCGACCATCTGAATCAACAAAACAGAGACTTGAACAGTTGGCGGTGCATGTCCACCAGACTGTATGCCAAAATCCCGGGGGCTCCCGATCAGTCATTAAGCGGCTATATCGCGTGTCAGTCACCGAATTATTTTCGCCTGACAGCCGACAACCTCGTTGTCAAAGCGGACCTCGGATCAAACGCAGACCATTGCTGGGTGTATATGAAGCCCGGCAAGTCGGAAGTCATCAAGTGGAAGCACGAAGACACTCCTCTGTTGCAACAGGTTCCGCTGGGCATTCCTTCGATTGACCCGAACTGGTTGATGCTGGTTCTGGGGATCACACCCCTGGACGCCGCCGACTACGAACTCACACGCTCACCGATCGGCAAACCAGAACTGTGGCTGACCGCCATTCAACCGGGAGCCGACGGTCGGTCCTTGCGGCGCGTGATCAAGATTGATGCCTTGCAGGGTGTGATTCGCGAACATGCTGTTTACGACGCCGATGCCAACCCGTTGGTGCGCGCGATGTTAAGCAGCCATCAGCAACTGGACGGGAATCTGATTCCCACCAATGTCAATTTGATGTTCCCTCAGATCGACACCGAACTGTCACTGACCTTCAAAAACATCGAAGCCAATCCGCACCTGCCCGACCAGTACTGGCACATGCCGGATAAGAACATCAAGGTTGTGGATCTGGGCGATCAAATTCGCCACCAATTCCTCGCTCAAGGCATCGAACCACCGGGTGCCAGCCACATGACGGCACCCCGCGCGTCATTGCAACCACCCGTCTTCCACCAGGCAGAACAAACCGCGTTTGCTGGCGAGCAGCGACTGGACGGCCATAGCAATTACGAAGAGGACGGCAATTACGAAGAGGACGGCAATTACGAAGGCAAAAGCATCGCCGAACCCGATTGGGACACGCCGATTTCATACACGAAGACACCAGCCACCCAACCCGCGACTTACCAGCCTCGACCCGTTAAGAAAAAGCGGTGGTGGCTGTTTTAGGGTACGACGGGCACTCCTGCCCGTCGACAATAGGCGTGGGATAGGCTTCCAGCCGGTCGACAAAGATTACCCACAACCAGAAACCCACGCAACGGCACGCAATCTACGCCGACGCCACTGCGGCCTTCATTTTTGCGAGTCCCGTTTTTGCCACTTCCAAGGCGTCTTGTTTCCAATAGTCTTTGTTGAACAGTTCCAGCGACAAGACGACCTTGCGACCATTGCCACTGATCATGTTCAGGATGCTGGACAGCGGAGCAACGCCGTCTCCTGGATACACGCGGTGGGAATCATTCATCTCTTCGCGACTTGGGGTGTCGGGGTAGTCGTTCATGTGGAAGACCTGAATGGCATCATCATGCAACAGCGCCAGTCCGCCGAAATCTGAACCGCCTTTGAAAATGTGATACACATCTGGCAACAGACAAGCTTTCGGATGACTGGCCTCAACACAGGCCATCACAGATTCACCCAGTCGAGACAGGTTGGTACTGAAGCCCCAAACTTCCAGCTGCGGCACAACGCCCGTTTGGTCGCCCACTTCCAATAGCGCGCGGTAACGTTCGGCAATCACAAACGTGTCCAGTTTCGGCCCGCCACGATGAGCTCCCACGGGAGGCGCGGCCAGCCGCGTTCCGCCGATCTGAGCCAGCACGTCCATATCACGCTTGGCGGTTTCCAAGCCTTCTTGGCGTTTGTCATCGTCGTCGACAATCCAGTTCGCAAACCCAATCGCGCTTTCGACCTTCAGACCGGCGTCGTGGATCATCTTATTCAGGTCCGACAGCTTGCCGCCGGACTGCGTGTACTTTTCCAGATGCCCCATCCATGGTTCAATTCCTGTATAGCCTGCTTCCGAAGCGATGCGAATCTGTTCTGTGATGTCGTCGGTCTGTTCACGAATGGTGCTCATGTTCAAACAGTAAGACACAGAATCAGCAATCGATTCGCGCACAGCATCTGGTGCTGCGTTCGTTGTTGCGGTTGCGGTTGCTGTCGGAAGGCTGGCAGCTGAAGCGGCGATGGCAGTCGAAGCCAGAAAGTTACGGCGGTTGAGTGTCATGTTGATTCTTTTGAGATCGGAGGATTTTTTTGTGAGAAGTCGACTCGCAGCGCGTCGCCCGGCTTGCTTCACATTGGCGGGAACGCGAAATTTACGTCACACGGCCCCTGGAACGCCAGCGTTCCAGCGCAAATCTGTCGGAACAACCAGCTTCACGCAGAAACAACCAATCCCTTGAACACTCCCGAAATCGCCAGACTGGCCGCTGCGGCTGCTGGCAACGTGCTGACCGAATACTTCAATAACGGTGTCGTGATGCGAACCAAATCGGCATCCATCGATCTGGTTTCTGATGCGGACATCAACGCAGAACGAGCCGTCGCAGAAGTCATTCGCAACGCATTCCCAGACCACAGCATCCTCGGCGAAGAAGAAAACTCCGGCAGTCCCGACGCTGAACACTTGTGGATCGTGGACCCGTTGGATGGAACCACTAACTTCGCTCACGGAATTCCGCAGTTCGCGGTATCCATCGCTTATTACCACAACGGAATCGCGGAAACCGCTGTGGTGTTCAACCCCGTTTACGAAGACTGGTACACCGCCAGCAAAGGCCAAGGCGCGTTTTTAAACGGCCGCCGCTTATCCGTTTGCTCAGCCGCACAGCTCAACGAATCCGTCATTGCAACAGGCTTCTATTACGACCGCGGCGCGGACATGGAAGCCACCTTGGCATCGATGAATCGACTGCTGCGAAAACAGATACACGGCATTCGTCGGTTTGGAGCAGCGTCACTGGATCTTGCCATGACGGCCGCCGGCCAGTTTTCGGCCTATTTTGAATATCAACTTGGCCTCTGGGATTTCGCGGCCGGTCGCCTGCTGGTGGAAGAAGCGGGCGGAAAAGTGACCACCTGCACGGGCGAAGCGCTGCCGCTGCAGAAGTCCAGTCTACTGGCCGCCAGCCCGGCACTATACGACCAAGTGCTGAACGAAGTTCGACTGCCGTAAAGTGTTGCGGCGCTGTGACATGAACGGCGTGCATCGACGTCTCTCAAAAATCACACGTCAAGAATTCGCCTAGATCTGGTCGTTTAGGTTGCGGTCGGCAGAAAACATGCGTTAAATAGGGAGGTATTCGCAACCTAGGCAAACCCCTCCCGTAAGGCCGCCGAGCATGTCGTCGACGATCAACTCGTACCAAACCTATATCTCACAGACGCTTTCAGCAGAAGAACAGGCGATCGCTGATAGGGCGCAGGCAGAAGAAACTCAGCATCATGAGTTCCTAGCAACATTGCGGACAAAGCTTCAGGCTGCGCTGGATGCGAACGATCAGAAAACAGCAATTCGGATTGTTGATCAGTTGCTTGAGGATGATGAAGAGGATGAAAACCTTCAGGCATTGAACCAGTTTTTGTTGACACGAGTTGGTGTGGATCGAAGGGAAGCGTGGTTTTCATTTTCCCGGGAACCATTCATCAGGACACTATCGGTGCTGTTCGCTTTGATCCCGACCGTGTTTTTGACCGTCCACCTTCTCGGCTCCGCAGAGACTGACACGGCCAGCGGAATTGATGTGCTGGCCTGCTTGCTGGCCGCAGTGGTGCTCGCCATCCCGTTCATCGACTGCATGATCGCAACGATCTTCAATCAGGTGAATCACTATCGATTGCGTGAGTGAGTCGTTGGGCTGCCGGGCAATGCCCTCGCAGATCAGACGTTGACAAGACCGGCCAAACTGCGAACAATCCGGTTATGAGTCAGCGATCGACCACAACAAAATCCGGATTTGGACTTCTCGGAAGTCTGTGTCTGTTTTTGCAGCCATTGATGGCGTTGGTTTGCTGCTGTTGTTGCAACGGTGGAAAAACGGCGAACGCGGTAACTCAATCACCGTGTTGTGCGTCTGCAGCAGTATGCTGCGTCACTGCAGATCAGTCTGCCCAAACAGAACGGCAGACGCCAGATCCCTGTTGCGGATATGGGACCTGCTGTCAGCAACAGCCGCAGTTCCTGACAAACATTGTGGGCAGTCGCAAAACGTCTCCACAAGACTGGTTGGCAGCGGCAATCGCTGAGTCAGCAGATCGGGTCTCCGAGTGCTCAACAGTAGCTTCGGCGACACGTCAGGCCAACGATGATCCGCCGCCTCTTCAGCAACGCCTCGCGACCCTCTGCACTTGGCGAAATTAGCTCCCCCTGAATCGTTCCCTCTTCTGTTTCGAACATTCACAATTCTGGAGTTAATCTGATGAAGAAAATTTTCCTATTGGCAGCTGCGCTGTCTGCTTCCACCGTTTTTGCTTTCGCCTCTTTCAGCAATGGTGGCCCTTGCATCTGCTGCCTCGAGTGCAGCTGCCCACAGTGCGTCTGCAGTGAGACCGGTTGCGACGGTCTGTGTTGCGAGACCGGCACATGCTGTGACACCGGCTGTTGCACCACCGACGGTTGCGAAGTGAAATAGTCTGCGGGTGAAAACACGAACAGGCCGGAGGGTCAGTCTCGACTGCTGCTCCGGCCGCTTTCGTTGCAGGTCAACATGGCCGCCCGACTTCGCGTCGAGCTCTGCCGTTTCCGTAGGCCAGATTGACATCTAGCATTGACGTTCAAAGCGCTTCACGTTGAAATGAAACTGACGGCGCGATCAGTCTGCGACAAACACAAAACGACATTTTCAACCACAGCTCTGGGGACTCCAGAGCCACATCGAAATCAACCACGCATGCCTGACTGGGATGTCATCGTCATTGGGTCGGGTATTGGCGGATTGAGTGCTGCGGTGGGGCTTTCGAATCTGGGCAAGCGTGTTCTTGTGCTGGAACAGCACTACCTGCCGGGCGGCTGGACGCACTCGTTTGCTCTGAAAGGCCACAAATTCAGCCCCGGCGTACACTACATCGGCCAACTTAATGAAGGCGGCCGCACGCGAGAACTCTTCGAAGGCCTCGGCATCGGTGCAGATTTAGAATTCCTTGAACTGAATCCTGATGGCTACGATCACATCGTCTTCGAAGACGAAACTTTCGACATTCCCGCAGGCAGGCAAACGTACATCGACCGCCTGATCGCCCGCTTCCCGGAAGAACAAACCGGCATCCAACGCTACTTCGCGTTGATGCAGCAGGTGGACCGAGGACTTTCGATGGCGGCCGATGCCACGGGAATTTTTGATAAGTTGAAACTGCTGTTCGCTGCACCAGCCATCGTGTTCCATGGGCTGAAACCCGCAGGCCAAGTCATTGACCGATTCGTCAGCGACGTCAAACTGAAAGCCATCTTAGAATCACGTGCCGGCGATCACGGTATGATGCCTTCACGCGTCCCCTTCGCTCTGCACGTGGCTATTGAAGCTCACTATTGGCCCGGCGGCTGGTATCCCAAAGGCGGTGCGGGAGCGATTCCCAAGGCTTTCATTTCTCGCCTGAAGAAAAATGGCGGCGAAATCCGCATGCGCACCGAAGTCGACCAGATCCTGCTGGAAGGCAGCGGAGCAGACCGCCGCGCCGTTGGTGTGCAACTAGCGAACGGCGACGAAATTCGGGCCGACACGATTCTCTCAAATGCGGATGCGTGGATCACCTACAACAAACTGATCGGCAAACAGAATCTATCTTCCAAACTGTTGAGTCGCATGTCACAGCTGGAACCGTCGGTGAGCGCGCTGAGTTTATTTTTGGCGACAGATCTGGACATCGATGCGCTTGGTCTGGATTCGGGTAACTACTGGATCTTGAACGACCCAAATGTGGATGCGACTTACGAGGTTTCACAGCAGGACGAACTGGCCGATGAGGGCGCGTTTCCCGGCGGATTCTTGACAGTGACGACTCGCAAAGATCCCAGCAAAATGCATGCGGGACTGCACACGATGGAAGCGTTCGTTTTTGTATCGTACGCTGCGTTCGAACGCTGGCAGCAAAGTTCCACGGGCGATCGACCGGAAGCATACAAAGCCTACAAACAGAAACTGATCCAGCGCATGCTGGCGATGATTTCACGTGTGGTCCCCGGTATCGAAAATCATCTGAAGCTGTGCGAACTGGGCACGCCGCTCACCAACGTCGACTACTGCAATGGCCACCGCGGAAATATCTACGGCACAGCAAAGTCGAAATCACAAATCGGCTCCGGTGCCCTGCCCGTCAAAACAGAAATCACCGGCCTGTACCACTGCGGTCAAAGCACGGCCGCGCACGGAGTGCTCGGCGCAATGGCGACGGGCGTAATGGCCGCCGAACAAATTGCGAACTGCAGCCCCGCCAAAATTCTGGCGTTCGCAGGCGACGGCCAGATCACGCTGTCCTGAACCGATTGCCCAACGCAATCCTCTGTCACGACAACTCAGCGGAAAATACGGTAGACAAATCCATTGCGCCGCTGTGTCCAAATACTGACGCACGTCGTCTCACGGCCGAGCATCTGAAAAGGATCCATCTGATGACTGACAATCCGTATTCAGGACCGATTTTGCCAACCGTCGCTCAGCCGAGAAAACGCAGCTTCTTGTCCGGTTGCGGCGGGATCATCGCGATCATCGGCATCGGTTTGGTCCTGTTGGTTTTGCTGATGCCGTTTTCAAGAGGCCGAGAAGCGCCGCGTCGAACGCAGTGCAAGAATAATCTCAAGCAGATCGGCCTAGCGTTCCACAACTATCACGACGACCACGGCGTGTTTCCGCCAGCGTATACTGTCGACGAAAATGGAACACGATTGCACAGTTGGCGAACACTCATCCTTCCGTACCTAGTGAGTGTCCTTAAAGTGGCTTCGCGAGGGAATCGGATGGCCAGCGATCTACTTAAGAACCCCGAACAGTTTGTCTTAGGAATTGCCTGCAAAATCAAAACTGCGTTGAACGGGGATTTCTGGTGCATTTTGGGTGTTTTCATACGGTCGGCGCGGACCTTTCCCGCAGAACGGCACCAGAAGTTGCGTTTGTGACGGTCTGCGGCAGCGTCAGGCAGCCGCTTTGCGGCGAGTCATGGCCGCCTCACTCTTCGAAGCCTGTTCGGCGATCAGAATTCGTCCGAGCGTGTGCATGTTGCGGCCGAGAATCGCCAGCGACACGTAACGTTCGCAACCGATCTGTGAACGATCACGGCAGCGCTTCAGTCCGTTGCCCGACTGCAGCGCACCGATCGCTGATTCGACTCCGGTGTGGTTCTGTTGCGCGTCGAGGAACTCGTCATCGGCTTCGGCAAGTTGCACCACCGACTGCTTGATTCCGGGCTTCGGAAGACACAAATCTGTGACAAGCTTCGACAGTTCGTCTTGGTTGTCCGGCGAATGAAAACCACGATCGAACGACAGCCGTTTCACTCGGTTGTCGAACCGGTTCTGCACAGCCTTCGTGGCATCGATGGCGACTTGAGAATCACACTCATCGCGCTTCATCACACTGCCGCGAACGATGAAGCCGACCGCGTCTTCGAACACCAGCCGCCTAGGCGGTTTGTCAGGAGCTAACGCTCCACTTCGATAAGACACCGTTAGGATTGAGGAGGCGTCGCGGCATTAGAAATACCTGTCGACCAAACTGCATCGGTTTACCCGTCTTGCCGCGTTTGTAAAGTTGCGTGTGAGGTTCAAACACGCTGAACAACTTGTCGCTGTTAGGCACAGTTTCGCCGTTCATAATTCGCCGTGTGGCGGTGTCCATGACGCGTTCGGTTCGAACGATAAACGCCTGCAGTGTGCTGGAGCCAAAGAT
>JBDNHJ010000337.1:0-25950 GCA_041688835.1 Fuerstiella sp. | reverse complement strand
TCGGGACGTCGTGCTTTCTTTGCGAGATCGCTTGCGAGCTGTTGCGGACGACCCGGATCTAGCCTTCGATGGCAGACCGCCCGTGCGGGAGCATCAAGGCGCGGTGCCAGAGCATTCGATTATGATCCGGGTGCCCGGAAATTTGAGCGATGAGCTCGGAGAATCTGCACCATCAGCCACCACAATGTATTACTCCTCCTATCGAGTGGCCCCGCAGCGTCCTAGTGAAATGCAAAACGTTGTCGATCACTACGAAAATCGTTCGAATGGAGTCAAGCGTGAAGATCGTTCCCAAGGACTCCTGTGGTACGACGGCGGAAAAATGAATGACGACGGAACCCGCACATCAATGGACGTCGTTATTCAGCAGGTCGGTTTTAAGCCTCAAGGACAGGGGTTTAATGGCGGCGGTTCAGGATACGAAGGTGGCGGTTACAACGGCGGCGGCGGTGCTGCTGCCGGAGCTCCGCTGCAGTACACGATCGAAGTCATCGTGGTCGTCGCGCGAGATCCCAAGACGGCTCCCCAAACTGCTCCCATCGACAATGCCGTGTCCAGCAAATAGTCCGTTCTTTCTGTGGCTCGTGCTTTCTGTGGCTCGTGCTGATGAGTCACCGAAAGAGTGATTTCTGTTTCGTTTCCCACCCATTCAACAGCGTGAACTTTGTGTTCACTCTGACGCCTGTTCTATGAATCGTTTCGAGAACCTCGCGACCGACTTCTACGCCAACATGCATCTCAACACAGAGATGCCGCTGCCCAATACACGAGAGGCAGTGTTGGATCTGTTTGGTCGTGTGCAGAAGTCGTATCCCACGATGCGGAACTTTTACACTCGCGAAAACGGTGATTTCGTGATGGAAGAGGACAAGGATCAATCACATCACCGCTGGATCTCGCTGGAACCCCGACGCATCTGCAGCGGTTTCGTGAATCCTCCCGATCTCGACACGGCTGCCGAACAACATGCGCTGATTCTGGATCTGGTGCCGTACATGCTTAGCGTCAGTCCTTTGGACTGCGAAGCCTTGGACTACATGATGGGGTTCGACTTTGCCTATCGCGGCAACCATGACATGCTGGTCGCCAAGGCCTTGGGGTGTTCACCGGCCTTTGAAAGACTGCCTGAAATCGACGGTGCCACGATGTTGAACTTCGAGCCGTCTATGACGATCAGTTTGGATGAATCCTGCCGCATGCAAGCGAGATTGATGGTTGAGACACGAACCAACGCTTATCAGGTGCGGCGTGACGAATTCGCCGAGGAAGCCATCAGCGTGTTCTTTACGGTGCGGCAGTACGGCAGCATGGAGCACGATTCTTCGTTCGCCGAACGACTGACTCAACTGCAGGCAAAATGCGAAGAGTTGATGGACGCCTTTGTGATCGACGAAGTGCTCGTCCCGTTGAATCAAGCAATCGCCGCTTCGTAAGGACGTTGAGCTTGGCGAACTTAGCGCACTCTGTAGTGTCTATGAACCCGGAAAACGGCTCATGATTGCGTCGACTTCTTCGGCGTCAATGCTGCCTGATTTCAGTTCGACAGCGGGCAGCGAGAATTTGACGTTCCCGGAATGCTCAAGCGATTCGGACGTGGTCACGAATTGATGATCTGACGTCGTTACGGGCTGATCGTCGGTTCGTGATTCGTCACGGGGCGCAATTTCTGCGGCGACCGTACGAATGGAGCCTCGATCATCGTCCTGCTGAGCATTTCTGGCGTCGACAGATAGCTCCAACCCCAAAAATGGAGACGGGTTGTTACTGTCCATGTGCAGAAAACTCCGGGCGCGCTGACAGCCGGTGGCCGAAATCACGGTGATGCACAGAATCGTAAGAAGATATGTTCGTTTTGTTGACAACATCTTGAGTGGTGGTTGGGGGGAGAGAGTGCTTGATGGGATTCTAGCGATTTTCAGAAAACGCTCCAACAGCGAAATTCGGGGGGGCGGGGGGCGGACGTGCTTTTGAACGCCCGACAGCGATCACCGGTTCAAAGCTGAGACGGCCAGTCGCTCTCGCAGCTTAAAGCACGCTTCAAGTTGCTTTTGCGAGTACATCGAGATCGGAGTTCCGTCGTACAGAATGCTGCCGTTGACGCCGACCTGAAACGACGCCGCGTAGTCTGTGGAGACGTTTTGAGCGTAAATGGCCGCCATGGTTTCTGGGTCGACCGAGTGGCGTGTTTTGAGATCTTCAACGACGTCGATGCCGGCAATGGAAATGCCGAACATGTGCTGGGCGGTGTCGCCTTGCAGGATCGAACTGATGCGTCTTTCGCCTTGCAGTTTGCTATCCAGTTCCACCACCAGCGACCGCAGTTTGTCAAACTTATCGACCAATTCTTGGCTTTCGTTGTCTTGTCCGACTCGATCGAGTTGTCCGACGTTACGTTTGCGTGAGGTGACATAAGTTGAAAATGCCTGCCGTTTGACGCGGTCATTTTCGTTCTGGAACAGTCGGCGTGTGGCAAATAAGGTACGCAGATGTTCGGGAGAATACAGCCTGATGACCGTGCCTTTGTATCGCAGCCGACCGTCTGCAGCCAGAATCTTGGTGCCGCCACCCGGTAAGAATTCTATGTTGAGGTGTTTCGAAACCTCAGGAATCGCGAAACCGGCATACAGCCCCGCAAGAGTTTCGGGGTCAACCCCACGCCCATCTTCGAGGTCGTGGATGGCATCGATTCCACCGACGGAGATCGAGAAAAAGTTCGGCCCGATAATGGCGGAGTTCTCAAACTGAATCGCACGCAGAAAGCCATCAATATCCTGCATCATCCGATAAACTCGACCGTACCGCGCGATGGCTTCCGGCGAGAGCTCCTCTGGCGCATTTTCATCTTGAGCCTGCACGGCGTTCATGCCGACTGCTCCGGCCACCATGAGGCGGTGGAATTGACGACGCGAATACTGGTTAGCGGATAAAGATTCCATGATGCTCAGAGCCCAAGCTGAAGTTGACGTCACAGTGCCACCCCAGCATTATGATACGAGGCTGACGAATCGCAAGACGTTGTGCAGCATTTACAGAGTGCGTGCATGGGTTTCACGCGAGAGTTGTCAGGCTGCTTTGCGGTCCTGAGTCTGCGAGTCGACGTTCGTGGTCTTGGGGAATGCCAGCGATCGGTTGGTGTTGGCCCCTTGCGATGCCTTCCCGGCAGATCCAAAGTGAAAGGTGACGGCCGCAATCAGTCCGCAAACAGCAATCGCGGCGAAGCATCCGATAATGGCGAGTTGGTCGTCTGAAAAATCCATGAAGTTCATCCAAGTGATGGTATTCGGCAGGTTTTGCAGGACGTCCGGTTCGGCACTTCCTGCAGTTCAATAACTCGACTAGGTAGCCAGATTGGCTGCAGCGGGCCTTCCGCAGAAGTGACGAACAGGGGATTTCTATCGGGCAATCGCAGCGGACGCACGGTTCTTGAGAGTTCGGTAACTTGGGGACAGCAGCCCGGAGTTGCGGCCTGTGGTGTTCCTGCTGTAACGATAAAATCGTTTGTTACGACTGATCGGGTTAGGGTCACCTGATCGAAAATGACGATGATTCCGTTCAGAGTGTGATTGCGCCACAGCTCCGGGTCATTGCCGAAGCCGATTGGCACAACGCATCCAGCGTGGTTCAAACCACGTCAAGCTCGCGTGCCCAGACGGATGTTCGGCACGCCGTGAACCGAAATCGTTCGTGTTGGCCATCGACGGCTAAGTCGAGGTCATCACGAGACACTGGGGATGGAATCATGAAATCGTTTGTACGCAATTCAAAGACCGTCGTTGTTCCTGTCGTCGAACCCGGCTCAATCTTTCAGGCAACACTACGCGGCCGATTTTCCTCAGCCCTGCTGTCTGCAGCACTGATTGCGGGGGCTCAGGGATGCTCGCGGCAGCCTGCACCGCCGCAACAGACAGTCCAAAAGTCGGTTGAACTGCAGCAAGCTGGCGAGTTTGAAGCTGCTATCGCGACCCTCACGGAATTCCTGAAGACGAACCCCGAATCCGCAGAAGCGTATTACGAACGAGGCAACTGTTACGCCGCGAAAGCGGACTTGCCGAACGCGATTTCAGATTTGGAGAACGCATGTGACCGACAGCCGGAATGGGACCGGGCGTGGCGCGCTCTGGGAAATGCGGAACGCGCCCGCAATCATCGCGAGGAAGCCTTGCAGTATCTGACGAACGCCGTCGAACTGAACCCTGCAGCGGCAGACTCCCACTACGACCGCGGTTGCCTGTTGCAAGAACTTGGACAGAAACAATTTGCGCTGGCAGACTTTCGTCGCGCTGCCGAACTGAGTCCACAAGATTCGCAGGCATTGCTGCGTTGTGCAATCTTAGAATCGGAAACAGATCAAGTCATTGCCTTAGAACGATTCGCGGAAGTGCTGCGCATCGACCGGCACAGTTCAGCAGCGTGGCTGCAGCGCGGGTTGCTGTACGAAAAAAGCGGTAACCTTCAAAGAGCTGTGGGGGACGTGACTGTGGCTTGCCGGTTGGACGGAAAAAATGCCATGCTCTGGTCACACCATGGCCGCTTGCTGCTGAAGCTGGATCAGCGCGATGAAGCCATTGCTGTGCTGAAGCGTGCGTCTGAGCTTGCCCCCGAAAGTGCTCAGATCCAGCAGCAGCTGCGGAATGCTCAGCAGCCGCAGGAACAGACCGTGGCAAATGGTGGCGCGAATCGTGACAAGGCGACTGTGAATGTTTCAACCGTCAGTCTGCCCGAGATCCTCAACGAAGCCACTGAAGCCACTGAATCAGCGGACGTCGCTGCATTCCTCAGTTTTCCGGTCGTCGATGAAACCGCCAGTGTCGTCATAGACGCAGGCCCAGCAGCAACAGATTCTGCGATGAATCTAACCCCAGAAGATTTCGAATCGTTTCCTTTGGAAGAAGGTGCTGAGCCAACGCAGGCGATCATTGCGGCGACGGACCCGATCGACTCCAACGCAGGCGGCTTTCCGTTGTTCGAACTGGAAGAGATGCCAGAACAGGCGACCGAACCGGCGACGGATGCAGTCGTCGCGACCGCGCCTGAGCAGACGGATGCGAATCCATTTCTGTTGAATATCGATTCTGATGTGCCAGATGCCGCAGTGAAGGCACCTCCGATGCTATTGCCCGCTCCCGTAGAAATTGTGGCTGCTGAGAACGGGAACCCATTTGCAGAAATATTCCCTGAAACAATTGTCGCCGAACAAAATGCGTTTGCAGCGACAGTTGACGTCACGCCGGCTGACACGCGGATTTCCGTCGAAGATATGGCGGATGACGACAGCGTGGCCGGCGTGGTTTCTGCAGAAAATATGCAGCTGCAGGATTCCGCTCCTCGTGAATCCCAAGTCGACACCGAGGTGCTGTACCAGCGAGCCCTTCTGGCGTACCGCGAAGGTGATCGTACAGCCAGCGTGGCTGCGTTTGAATTGTTGCTGGATGCCGATCCGAATCATCTGGAAGGCCGCTTCCGCTACGCGAATGTACTGGCTGAAACAGGTGCGCCAGAGGAAGCGTTGATTGTGTGTACGCCGCTGATCAACACTGCGCCAGAAAACGCAGACTATGCTTACTTTCGAGCTCAACTGTTGTCACGCTTGAAGAGCTACGGCGAAGCTGCCACAGAATATACACGTCTACTGTCACTCGGGTCGCATCACGATGAGGGCCTCACAGAACGTGCCAAGGTTTACGTGGCAGCGGGCCGTTGGGAAGACGCGTCCAACGATTTGACGGAGCTGCTTCGCCGGCAGCCGAATGATGTCTTCTTGCTAAAGCAGCGCGCCAAGGCTCAGGAACGTCTACTGGCGTGGTCGTTTGCGATTGCTGACTGGACACAAATCGGATTGATCGAACCCAACAACGTGGAAGCCATGGAAGCCAGGGCTGATGCGTTTCTGAAATTGGGTGAAAATGCAGCAGCAATCTCTGACCTCGTCGGTATCCTGAGGTTCCAGCCCGATAACATCAGAATCGCAACACGGCTTGCGAATCTACACGCAACGCTCGAACAATGGCCTGAGGTGGCTGCCGTTTTGACGCCGATCGTCCAACGCCAGCAGGCTGATACGGCGTCAACATTCCTCCGCGCCAAAGCGCTGGTGAATCTTAACGATGAAGCTGTCGCCCTAAGCGATCTGAACCACGTGATCTCTCAAGAACCAAACCACGCAGCGGCTCTTGGGTTGCGAGCCAGACTGCTGGCGAATGTGGGTGACACGGGACAGGCTCTGCAGGATCTGAAACTGGCGACGGAGCTAAACCCGGACGACATCGCGCTGATTCAGTTACGTGCTCAAGTTTACGCCGTAGCGGGTGACCGCCAAGCCGCGATCGTCGATCTCACCAAACTCATCGCACAAAACCCCAACGACACGGCCGCTCTGCTGGCACGAGCTGAAATCTTACAAGTGGTTGGCGATGACGACGGTGCTCAAGCGGACGCAAACAGGATCCTAAAAATCGATCCAACACACTATCATGCACTGGTGATGCGAGGCGATGGACTGTTCGCACGCAAGCAATACGATCAGGCTTCGGTGGCCTACAGTACTGCGATTGAACAGAACAACTCGGACCACGAATTGCTGTGGCGTCGATGTCAGTGTCGACTGTATGTCGGGCAAGAAGTGCTGGCGGCTCGAGATCTGGATGCGATCATTGACCTCAACCCGCAGCACAACAACGCTCTGCTGACACGAGCTCGCATGCAGGAAAAGAGTGGCGTGTTCGACGGTGCGGTCGCCGACCTGTCTCGCGTTCTGGAGCAACGTCCAGACGCTGTTGAGGCGTGGGCGAGTCGCGGAACAATCTATCATCGCACGGGACGATTCGAAGAAGCTGTGCATGACCTGAGTCGAGCGTTACAGATTCAGCCTGATCGCGCGGACATGCTGTATCGTCGTGGGCTGTCTTATCACCAGCTTGGCGATTCAGAAGTCGCACTGCAGGATCTATCCAGCGCGTTAAGCCTTGAGCCAACGAATGCGGATTACATTTATTCTCGCGGAAACGTGTATGCAGCCCAGGGCGAAACAGCAAAAGCCACGGCAGACTACCGTCAAGCGGTGGAGCAAAATCCTGACCATTCTGCCGCGTGGTACAACCTCGGAAATCTTGTGTTCGCGCAGGATAACTTTACGGCAGCGATTTCGTGCTGGGATAAAGCCATTGATATTCAGCCGGGCTTGTTTCGAGCCTACAACAACCGCGCTGCGGCCTGCGTTCAATTGAAGCGTTACCAACAGGCAATCGAAGACTACGAAACCACGATTACTCTGAACCCCGAATTTGCGAAAGCATACGACAACTACGCTTTCCTGCTGGCAACGTCCGTCGAACCGCAGTTTCATGATCCGGCAACGGCCATTGTGTACGCAAAGAAAGCCTGCGAACTGTCCAACAACCAAGATTGGACATATCTGAGCACACTTGCGGCCGCCTATGCAGAAACGGGCGACTTCGAAACAGCGAAAAAGTGGCTGGGCATGTCTCACGACGTGGCGCCCGAGGCGGAACAAGCACAGTTGCTGCAACTGGCCAAAATCTACGATGCCGAGATGGGGCGAAGTCGCACAGCGGGGCAACCGAACGTTGGTTTTTAAGGCCAGCTGACTTTGTCCGCTCACACAGGCTTGTGGCCTAAGGCTGATTACGTGATGGGAAAAGTGGTAATGACGACGCCGATCAACGTCGCAACAAAAACACACACGCCTAAGTACGCCTTTCGGGGCTGCAGAAGGAATCTGTCGGGTATCAACCACGCGCAGATTGCAGTCGGAAGAATCGCTGCAAATGTGAAGATCGCGTGAAACGGAGAGTCATCCGGTGGGATGGCAGTGCGACTAAGCATGTGCGCTAATAACGGAACCAAGAGCGGTAGTGCGAGTGTGGCATATCGCAGCGCGAAGCGTGGTGATGAATCGCGACCGGCCGTATTACTCGGCGGCCGATATGGATTGGGGTCGTCATTCACTGATGATCCGATACTCTCAGGTTCACGGCATGAAATTTCATAATTTCGATTCCTCGTTTTTCGTAAATGCCCGAGGCGCTGTGGGGAACATCCGGGACGATGAGTTGCCGATACGGGATTTTGAGTTCGTCCAGAAACTTCATGTACGCTAAGTTGTTTTGGTAATTGAATCCCTTGGTGCCCACGTGAATCAAGATGAGTAATGCGGGTGAGTCTTCCGTGCGTGATTCGGCGTACTTGCGAGCCAAGTCGTAGGTGTTGTCGCCTTGCATCAACACCAGCGTCTCGCTTTCTCGCCCATTGTTTTCGGAGATCGATTTTTCCGTAGCGTGCCCTGCTCCGCCCGGCGCGGCACTGCCGAATAATTCCGGATAGCGGAACATCAGGCGCGTGGTGCCTCGGCCACCTTGCGAGAAGCCTTCGATGCCGCGACCTTCGCGGCTGGCAATTGTGCGATACGTGGCGTCGATGTGAGGAATGAGTTCCTTGATAAAAACGTCAGCTCCCATGGCGTTTTCGCGTTCAGGCATGTTGTAGTGACTGACGGGACCACCGTTGACGAACACATAGATCATGGGCGGACAATCGCCGGATTCGATGTGTTGATGAATCTGCTTCGCCAAACTCAGGCTTTTCGTTTCGCTGCCTGGTCGTCCGCCATGCAGATAGTAGACCACGGGATAGCGTTTGTTGGCGGCAGCGGCAGTCGAGTATTCGGAAGGGTGGTAGATGCAATAGCCGACGTCCAATTGCATGCTGGGGCTGGTGAATGTGTCATGGGTGACTCCCACAGGCAGGGACTTGGGGGCATTTACCCACTGAAACGGCGCTGTTTTTCTTACGGCTGCCGCTGGTGGTTCTGCGGGTGCCTTGCTGTTGACTTTTGAAAGGTGCAGATCGACTTTGGCGTGCATCGTGTACAACCGATAGCGTTCCCCGTCGTGTACTAACACGCCGCTGGACTTGTTATCGGAGACTGGTAACACGGGGCCATTAGAACACTTGGTCCATGTCAACAGGTCGTCTGAAACGGCGAAGTAACTGCACCATTCGCGAGGTTTCGCTGGACTTCCGGTACCGTGCAGAACCGCATACCACTGTTTGTTGTGACGGATAATCTGGTTCATCGCGATCATCAGTTTGTCGTAGCCATCTGGTCCTGGCACCAGCAGCGGTTCGTCACTGACATTCGTCCAAACCTGCATGTCCTTTGATGTTGCCAGCCAGATGCCCGCATCGCGGCGTTCGTAAAACAGGTGCCAGACGCCGTCTTTGACAACAGCCGTGGGAGTCCCGTATGGGCCTGCTGGGATTTTTTCACCTGAAGTCAGCCGGACATCGAGTGATCCTATTTGTTTCCACTGGATTCCATCGTTCGATTTCAGCAGCTGTGCCTGATCGTTGGTGCCTTCGGCGAACATGTAGTACGAGTTCTTGTGTTTGACGATCATCATGTCTTCGACCCAGACATCGTCAAAAATCGGATTCTTAGCATGTCGCTGCCAGACAATGCCGTCGTCTGATGTTGCGTAACCCAGCTTCATCTTGAGCGGTTGTTCTGCCGGGTTGTAACCGGTGTACCACAGTCGATATTGATCGTCCTCTTTCATGATCCAGCCGCGTTCACGAATCAGCGAATCCCACGCGCCAGGTTCCCCAGTGAAGACGGGATTCATTTGATGCGCATCAAATTCTGCGAATGCTGACGGCAGTTGCTGGGCGAACACAGCCTCGCTGGCAAGCCCCATAACAAGCAAAAGACTGGTTCGGAAATATGTACGCACGTCGTAATACCTGACATCTCTGGGGGTTGCTGTGAAATCGGTCAACGGGAGTACGACACGCTGGAATCGATCGTTTGGCTGACAACTACAAAAAGTGACGCGTGGTGGCGGATAACGTTGATTGGCTGTGGGTAGATGCTATCTGGTGGTAGCGGTCACCGGTAGGCAGTCAGTTCTTCCGACTTGTTGGTTGCCGCCAAGTCTGAATGTGGTTGGCGCATGAAAAAGCGAGTTCCGGCTGATGCGGGAACTCGCTTATGGTTGTCTAGTATCAGATCGCTAAATTGTTATGGCCACGTGCTTACGCAACTGCGCGACGCATGACCGACGACATGGGAATGACATCGACGTTTTGTTGACGCCCTGAAGCGGCAATGAATGACTCAAAGATCTGGATATCTAGAGCCGACGCGGTGTTGCTTTCCGGATGCCACTGCACACCCAAGCAGTACCAGTCTTCGGACGTTGATTCGTAAGCTTCAATGACTCCATCCGGGCAAGTTGCGCTCACGCGAAACGGACGCGCTAAAGAAGCCACGGCCATGTGATGATGACTGTTGACGCGAACTTCTCCAGGGCCAAAGACGTCATCTAGGTGCGTGCCCGGTACGATTTCTAGGACATGTCGCAGGTTCTTTTCGACTTCATCCCGATGATGAAGTGCATGCGGGCAGTCTTCTGGGATGTCCTGAAACAGCGTTCCGCCACACAGCACATTGACCAGTTGCATGCCCGACCCAATGGCCAGAATCGGAAGTTTCATTTCGATCGCCAGCTTTGCAATTCGTCGATCAAAGTCTTCGCGGCGTTTGGGCATGATCCGAACGGCCGGAGCAGCATGCAATCCCATGCGCTTGGGGTCGAGGTCCAGAGTGCAGCCAGCCAGCACGATTCCGCCGAGCGTTTCGAGAATCCGCTTCAGGTCGTCGTCGTTGTCGTACGGTGGCAGCATGACAGGAATTCCACCGGCTCCGATGACGCTGTCGTAGTAGCCAGAGTTGTACCAGCTAAGTGCCGCGCCGTTGTAACGCTCTGGTCGAAAGTCGCCTGTGATACCAACAATCGGTTTCGTCGTGCTCATCGTGAATCCCTCCCTAGAAATGAATCGCAGCCTGAGTTGCTTGTGCAGTGCGGGCTACGGTGCTTGATGTCCGGGAACAATCTAGGCGAACTCGAAAAGACCGAGTTTCCATACTGCGAAGGAGAGGGCAGAACGAATTCTGCTGATGCCGGTTCCTTCCAGCAGAGTGAACACCAATGTCGTTCACTCAAAATTGCTCGCAGACGAAAGTGATGTTTGGAATCCCATTCCTCCCATCAACGAGCGGTAGATTAGTCCGGCAGAATCTGCCTGTAAAGCATTTCCTTGATTTTGTGTAGAAATTTCTAAGTGGCCACTAGATGTAGTGTTTGGGGGAAGCACTACATCGTGCGGCCGAACACCATGATCGTGATGTCATCGTTTTGTGCTCGTCCATTGGCATGTGCTCTGACGTCTGCGAGCATGTCTTTGCCGAGCTCGTCCGGGTTTGTGGAGCCATTTCTGATGAACTCAATCACCCGATCCTTGCCATACAGGTCTCCATCGGGGTTCATGGCTTCATCGACACCATCGGTAATCAGCGTGAAAATGTCGCCTGGGTCGATTTGCCGCTGGACCACTTCGTACGGATAACCGGACATAATTCCGACAGGAATCCCGATGACGGCGTCGCTGATTTCTTCGATGCTGCCGTCCGCTTTTTTGATCACGGGAGACATATGGCCAGCGTTCACGAGAGTGATAATGTTGGTTCTGAGATCGATCACGCCGAGGATATAAGTCACAAAGCGGCCTTCGACCATGCTGTGACACATGTGGTCATTGATGCTCTGAATCGCGACGGAAACGTCGTTGGTGAAGCTCATGGTGTTCTGCACAACACTGGCCATCCGCGACATGATGAGAGCCCCCGGCACGCCTTTTCCAGCGACGTCGCCGAATGACACGCAGACTTGGTGTTCGTCAATCATGAAGCAGTCGAAGTAGTCGCCTCCCACAGCCTGAGCCGCGTCGTACGAAGCGAAGAAATGATATCCATCGATGTCCGGCAGTTTTTCGGGAAGCAGCGCCCGCTGTACTCCCATTGCGATGCTCATTTCTTTGTCTTGCTTTTCCTTTTCCAGATAGGTCACCAACAGTCGTGCGTTTTCGTAGGCGTTTGCGGCTTGGCTGGCGACGGCCAGCAATAGCTGCAGGTCGTCGTCGTTGAATCGCTTCATCGGATTCTGGGTGTCGAGATTGATCACACCAAACGGAATTTCGTTGTGGTCTAGCAGCGGAACACACATCATAGAATGAATGGTCAGGCTGGAAATCGATTCGCTGGCACTGAATCGAGAGTCACTGGCCGCATCGGCAGATAAGATCCCGGCTTTTTCCTCTAGGACACGGTCCAGAATCGTGCGACTCAGGCGCACGGATTCATCACTATTCATGTCTCGCAGTTTTTGAGCGACCGGGCGTAGCGAACTCTTGGGGCCGTCTTTGATCAGAATTGAGCCGCGATCCGCCTGTGGGAAAATTTCAAACAACGCCTCCAGAATTTTGGGGCTGATATTCCGAACCTCAACCGTGCCGGCCAAGGCTTGGTTAATTTTCAGGATGCCTTTCAGCTTGTCTTCTGGACGCACATCCAGCAGCCCATACCCGCCGGCCGCCGCCGAACCCATAATCGTGCTGCTGGAGTCTTCATTGAGTTCCAGTCCAATGATGGTCCCGCTAGCGGTTTCGGGTTCTGACTCGTCGTCTTCGAAGCGAAATTTGATAGGCCCCAATTTAATTCGGTCGCCATCCTTCAAAACAACGGGCGTTGACGCGGCAAGTTGTTTACCGTTCAGGAATGACCCATTGCCGCTGTCGAGGTCTTCGACCAGAATTTGGCCAGCGTTCTGGACCAGCTGAGCGTGAAACCGTGACACCATGTTCGAATCTAACTGCACTGTGCAGTCCGGGTGCCGACCGAATCGGACGGGAAACGTCTTCAGTTCGTAAGGAACGGCCTGACCTTCTTTCAGTAGTACGATGCGGGCCATAAACGACTCTGAGCGAATTCTTGGGTTCTGGTTGAAGCAGAGAACAACGTCGCGGTTGCGTCAGGCATGATTCGAAAACACGGCGGTGCCGTCCAAACGCATCTGTCGACTGACAGATGCTAGCGAAACCGAAATCGAATGCCGACTGCAGAGCCTACGCTTCTCCGAAAATGGTCTCGACGTTGCCGCGCAGGACGCGCTTTCCAAGTTCCACAGCTTTCTCGACACTCCACCCTCTGTCGACAACAAAATCGGAGGCCAAGCATTTTGAGAGAATTCTGCGGTACATAGCGAACTTCGGTAACGCAAATTCCAGTTTGTACATGTCGCTGTAGTAGCCGATTTGCTTGTTCTGAGGCACGGCTTGCAACCGTGCCCGCGTGTCGTTTTCGATGAATACAGGGATATTGCTGTACCACCAATGGCCGTTCGTGACAACATTCGGGAAAATCCACGAGTAGCTGACGAGCTCCTGATTGCTGGTTTCGGACAACACGGAAATCGGAAATGTGACCTGCGGAAACGCATTCAGCAGAGCTTTGTACTGGATCAAAGACACTCGCTTGTCGTACAGATCCTGCCCCTGAAACACGCCCGCTTCGAAGACTCGACGATTCACCCCGATCATCAGATCGAATGGCAGTGCGTGGTCGGCACAAAATTCCGCCAAGCTCCAGAACACAAAACAGCTCAAGGAATTCTGCTCGTCGCTCGAAAGTTCCTGACCGGCGAACACTTTTCCAACAACCGTGTCCGCGGTCGCCGCATCCACGGGCTGCGGAGCGAACGACGGGGGAAGTGAAATCGCACAGGCGCGCACATTGTTGGCTTTGAAATGATCAAACAGCGTTCCAACAGCGTTCTTCAACTGTGCCGAATTGGATGGTGTCTGGTCCGTACACTTTTGCAACCGTTCACGGACTTCCGGTTTGGTCAGGTGAAAGACCAAGTCGTCGGTTCGCAAGCATGGGACGTACAAGTTGGTGTCGAATCCGCTTAACGGATCATCAAAATCGTTGGTCAGGTAGACCTGATCCAAGCCGCTTTTGTCCAACACTTGCTGCTCCCAGTCCGGTTGTTGCATTTTTGCTAGTGCGCCATCGTACAAAGATTCCCAGTTGGCCGTAGTGATACGTTCTTCTTGGAAATCGAAGAACTCGCTGCACATTTCCAGCAGCCAGCTGTACTGCGCCGTGTTTTCGATGGTGCTTAGCCACGGGATCAAGCGGCCCACTTTTTCTTTGGGGGAAATTCCCGGTTCTTCGATCTGATTTTTGGGCAGGCCGGCGGAATGTGCGAGTTCAGTGTAGTAGTGGTAGCCCATGATGTCAGCCAGCGTTTCAGACGCCGCCGACAACGGATTAATATGGGTATGGGGATCGATCAGTCTCAATGATTCGAGTTCGGCGAGAATTTCTTGGGCTACCTGCTGAGACATCTTCGGAACTGTCCTGTGGCCTTGCGGCGGTGAGATTCGGTATCTGGAATACGTGAGCTCCACATGTTAGCCTGTCGCCCAAGCAGGTGCCAATTGACCGCCGAGAAACTCACCGGTTTTCCGCACCGGCGAGAGGATCGAGTGTCGGTGGCTGGCGAATCCACGATTCACATGCTGGTGCCGCCGGGTCTGTTTCGTGATATTCGGGATTCTGTCGAAGCGTCGTACGCCATGTTTCTGGTCACAGCATCGTTTAGGAGCGTGTACTTGTGAGAAGTATTGAATATTTGGAAGAGCTGATTGCCTTCCCGTCGGTCAGTTGTGATTCCAATGTCGACATTAGTCGTTGGGTCGAAGGGGCATTGGAGAATGTCGGCTTCGAAACCGAATGGATCGAATACCAAGACCCCAACAATGTGACGAAAGTCTGTGTTTCGGGTCGGAAGGGTCCTGATCACGGTCGGGGACTGGCGTACTTTTGCCACACGGATGTGGTGCCGGTCGCATCGTGGAGCTTTCCCGAATCCGGTCCATGGCAGCCTTACCAGACAGGCGATCGAATCTACGGTCGCGGATCGTGCGATATGAAAGGTTCGCTGGCGTGCATGCTGGCCGCTGTTGATGAACATACGACCAGCGAATTGCAAGAACCGATTCACATCGTGTGTACAGCGGACGAAGAAGTCGGTCTGCAGGGAGCACGCTATCTTGCGGCCAATTCACCGATGTACCGCGCGATGACAGAGCGTCAAAGTCGAGCGATTATTGGTGAGCCCACAATGCTGGAAGTCATCCATGCCCACAAGGGCGGGCGGGCGATGAAGATTACGTCGCCCGGCTTGGCCGCTCATTCCAGCACCGGGTTTGGCATCAATGCCAACATGGCGATGATTCCGTTTTTGACTGGTCTGCATGCCCTATGTACGGAAATTGAAGGCGATCCAGCGTGGCAGGATCAGCGATACGATCCGCCCTGCATCAGCTTGAATCTGGGCATCAACGATTACAACTATGCACTGAATATCACGGCCGCAAAGTCGGTTTGCACAGTCTACTTCCGAACCATGCCGGCCATCGACGGAGACGTCCTTGTGGACCGAATTCGCCAACTGGCGAAAGACTGTGGCCTGCGGTTTGACATGATATTTGCGGGTGATCCGGTCTTCACAGATCCGGATTCGGACTTTGTGCTGGAACTGTTAAACCTGACTGGCCAACAGACATCACACACCGTGCCTTATGGCACCGATGGATCTTGCTTTTCGCAGTTGAAGGACATGGTGATTTTCGGCCCCGGCAGTATCGAGCAGGCGCACAAGGACGACGAATGGATTAGCCTTGAACAGCTACGGCTGGGCACGCAGGCGTATGCCAGACTCATTCAGCAGTGGTGCGTCAGCCACTGATTTAGTTCGTGGGTCGCCAACCGGAATCGAAGTGAAAACCAGAGTCGCTTGTGGGTTGCTCCGCCGCAGCTTTGGCACGGAACGGCCTGTCGAACCCTTCTGCGGCAGGGGCTTGCCCCTGCGAAGTCTGTGTTGGAGTCGGAGACGCGATTGGGCGATTGCCACTGTTGAACGGATTCCATTGATCTTCATTGGCGTTTTGTGGTTTTGGGGCGACCGAAAATTCTTCCGCGAAGGGATTGGGATTCGTCGTCCCGGCCGGTGGTTTCGTACCGGATGTGGGTTGAATTTCCGCAAAGCTGGGTGCTGCGTCAGCGGTCTGACCGGAAAATGCCGCAAACGGATCCGGAGCAAATTCGCTCTTGGTCGCTGGTTGGCTATTAGACTCGGCAGCGGCGGCAGATGCGATTTTTGGAGCGGTGGTTGTGGGCACGATCCAGCGGTCTTTTGTGGTGGCGGCCTGTTGTATCAAAGGTGTCGCGATCTCAGGATTGGAACTCTTCGTGGCCGACGAAGGATTGCCAAACCCCAGTTGCGGCAGTGATGGCATTTCTGGGTGAGCATCAATGGCGACTTCTTGAACGCGACGGACTGGATCGATCAGCACCGCCGCGTGTTCTTCGCCAGCCTGAGTCTGTTGATTCCATTCCTCGTTTTGTTTCACGAACCATTCGTTCATGTCTTCGTCGAGTTCTTGGGCGGTGTTCGTCATTCCGCTAGCTTCGGCCTGTCCCTTCACGAATTGCGTGAAGTCTTCCATGTCGGTGCCGGGAGCCTGAGGAGTCTTCACAGCAGCAGCGACGGCAGCGACGGATTCCGGCGTCTTGCCGACGAAATCTTCCAACGACGGGCCGCCGTCTTGATTGATCACGTTGCCCATCCCGTTCATGCGAACGCCCTTGAAGTCGCCCTTAAAGTCTGCCTTGGCGCTGGATTCTGCACTCACGGTGCGGGTGGATGAAACGGGAGTCGTTTTTGTGGCGGCGTTGTTGGTTGCGCTCAGATCAGTGGCTTGGACAACTCCAGAGACACCGTTTCTGTTGGCTTCAGGTGCTTCATCGACCTTGGCCACGGCAGAACGATCCAAGAATGGATCTTTCAGCATCGCGTAGTCTCGCCGTGTCAGTTCACGAAACTTCGCACAGCCAGTGGCTGTTGAAGCGACGATGATTAAGATGATGAGGCTAATGTTTTTATACATCGCGATTCCCTCCGCGACTTTCTGTTTGTCGAACGTCTTTACGAGAAACTGCGACAGCGATCCTTCGCTGCCAGCAGATTCCATGGCCGGTTTCTGTCACGTGTCGATTGCCGTTTCGGGGACGTTCAATCGAACAATCACTCGGAACGCAATTGGCCAGAAAATTGGCCATGAAATCGGCGGTTAAAGACGTCGGGGTCAAATTCATCATGCCGTGTAGCAATCACGGCTTCCGTGTTCATTTGCTCAGCTTTTAAGTTGCGTTGACGCTGTGTTGTTTCAGCCGTCGTCAGCAGTCCGCCGACCGGCTCGCTATTCAGTAACATACTTTCTGATTCAAACGCGGTCTGCACAATTGAATCCGGTGGATTGCTTGGTGTCGAATCCGTGGATTGGCCGCCAATTTCCAGAGCGACGGCGCTGATCCACGCTTCCAACAGTTTCACTTGGTCGCCTCCGGTTGATCCAGAGAAAAGCAGTTGGCGACTGCCGCCGTGAAGCCCAGTGGTGGCCTGCAACAGAGGACTCTGATCCGGATTGTTCGCATCAAGTTGACTCAAGACCGCAGCCAAGTTTTGTTCCGAAATCACAGCGGACGAACCGTTTCTGGTGGCGACGATTGAGAACCCGTTGCGGCCTGAACTATGGCATCTGGCGTTGCCGCACTTGTTGGACAACAACGGCTGGATTCTTCGTGTAAATGTGACTGCTAAAGGACTGGGAAGGCCTCCCAGAGATCGACGATCCGGCAGCATATTTCGCATCGTGACACTTTCTGCCATCCGCTGGGCAGCTTCATTTTCAGCGATCGCTCTCTGGCGATCTGCCGCGCGACTTTCTTCTCGCGTCAGGCTTTCCAGCATCAAGCGTGCTGTTTCATGGTCTGGATTCAGAAACAAGGCATCCAGCAATTCTTTTCTCGCAAACGTGGGCAGCTTGTTGGCGCTGCACCAGCGCGATAGATCGATGTGATTGGTTGGAGTGAGATTTTGAATGGAAGATCGCATTTTCAGATAGGCGTCCTCCATACTTGTTGCCTGAAAACGAATCTGGCGTTCCGCGATAAACATGCGTCCCGGATTCAACGCCACGTCAACGCCACCCGTGCGTCGAGTAAACCGTCCTTTGACGACATTCCAATCGTTCAAGATCAGAATCTGTTGCTCTGCATTCCGATTGCGCAGCGGCAAATCATCAGCAGCCGGTGAGTGACCAGCGACAGCGAAAATTGCAATTGTGGCAATGAGAATTCTTAATCGCATCAGAACAAGATTGGTCCGTTATCTTCGATGGGAATGCGCAGCATCAGCTGCGGATCGACCGAAACTTAGCGGCAGACGGCGAATTGGGTCAAGGTGAGCTGCCGCGAGTTCGTCCACTGCAGGGCCGGAAATGATCGGGGCTGAGCAACGCACAGGCTGTTGAGCGTCGTGGCTTCCACTGTTCGGCAAATTATGCCGGTTTCTCAGCCGCGCTGCGTTCGAGCAAATAAAATGCACTGTCGGCCCGCAGGTTGGCGGCCCACGCCTGATCAACGCTGCGTCCGCGAATGATGGGACGTTCCTTAACGATTTGTAATCCGATACTTTGCATGAGCTCACGGAAATCGAACATCGACATAAAATGTAGGTTGGGTGATTCGTGCCATTCGTAGGGCAATGCCTGAGTAATCGGGGTGCGGCCCTTGCGCAGGACTTCCAGACGCACGCGCCAATGTCCAAAGTTGGGCACGACCACCAGCCCCCGGTTTGCCACGCGCAGCATTTCTGTCAGCAATTGCCGTGGATTCTGAACCTGCTGCAAGGTTTGGCTCAGCACGGCAAAGTCGAATGTGTCCGACGGAATATCCGCCAAGCCTTTGTTCAGGTCGGCCGCCACCACTGGCAACCCGCGCTGGATGACCGAATTGACATTCTTCTGTTCGAAATCGATCCCCACGACATTGCAGCCGAGTTCTTGGTGCAGTCGTTGCATCAGTCGACCGTCGCCGCAACCTAGATCGATGACGCGACTGCCACGATCGATGTGGCGCAGGATCAAGTCGTCGACCAGTTGCACGGATGGGTCAGGAAGTTGATATCTGGCCATCACGCCCGCTCCAGAAAAGGTCCGACCATTTCCGTCAGCGGCTCCAAGTCAATCAGGAAAGAATCGTGGCCGAACGGACAAGGCAATTCCGTAAACGACACATGTTTGCCGACCTGCAGCAACGCCGAAACCAGCTCTTTACTCTGACTGGTCGGAAACAGCCAATCCGTGTCGTACGACGCCACCAGAAACCGCGCCTGTACGTTTTTGACAGCGTCGGCCAGTGATTCGTGACCTTCTGACAGGTCGAAATAATCCATCGCGCGAGTCAAATAAACATAGCTATTGGCGTCGAAACGTTGGACAAACCGCTTGCCTTGGTAGTGCAGATAACTTTCGATCTGAAACTCCGTTTCCTTCTGCATGTCGTACGCAAAGCGATCGCTGTCCTGCAGGCGGCGGCCGAATTTCAATTCGATGGAGTCTTCCGACAGATAGGTAATGTGGGCCACCATCCGCGCCAAAGCTAGGCCGTAACGCGGACCTTCGGAATCATAGTACTGGCCCTTCATGAACCCCGCGTCTCCGTAAATCGCCCGGCGTCCAACAGCGTTGAATGCAATTCCTTGGGCGGCCAGTTTTGGAGCGGACGCCAGCACAACGCACGCCCGCATCTGATGTGGAAAACGGACCGACCAATCCAGAACCTGCATTCCTCCCAGACTGCCGCCGACGACAGCCAGGAGTTGTTCAATTCCTAGGTGCGTTACCAGTTCCGAATGCACGCTGACGATGTCTGACACGGTCAGGAACGGAAAATCCAGACAGAAACGTTGTCCCGAAGCCGGATTCACACTGCCCGGACCAGTGGTCCCTTGGCAGCCGCCCAGAACATTAGCGCAGATGACGTAATGTTTGTTCGTATCCAACGCCTTTCCGGGGCCGATAAACCCATCCCACCAACCGGGTTTGGTGTCGTCAGCAGCATGGTGCCCAGCCGCATGAGCGTCACCTGTCAGTGCGTGGCAGATATAGACGGCGTTGTCTTTGGGGGCGTTGAGTGTGCCGTATGTTTCGTAGGCCACGGTCACCGAAGTCAGTTCGGCACCGATCTGGAAGCGAAGTGGGTGATTATCCGTAAAGAGCTTGGCGAACCGCGTTTCCACGATTCCCACAGACTCCGGAACGTCATCATCGCGTTCATCGTGAGGGGTGGAAGGCATGCGGCTTTGGTGAGCGAACAGTGGTCAGGTGGAAAAACGCTGCAGATTTCGCCAGCACGACGCCTAGCTGATGAACCTGTCTGGTGCCCTACTGAGATTCGTAAGGCCCCCGTCGCCGGCAAATTCTACCGAGGAATCTCAGCGTTTTCGACGAACTGCCCGTGAAACCTCGTTGGATTCGAAACCGATTCAGCTGAACAAGTCGAAAATGCCGAATACATCAACAGGAACGCTTCGAACGGCTAGGCAAAACGCGATCCGCCGTTGGTCCACAACCCTATATTGCAGCAAAATTTGAGCATGTCCTAAAATCCACAAATGAAATACTATGCGCCGGGCATTCCCGAGCAGCACGGCGACCGGGTAATAACTAGTTGGCAGGAAAGCTGAGATGTCAGGTAGACGAACACGAAACACAATGACGGTGGAAGCCATCGCCCAGCACATTGGTGCGAAGGTCGTCGGGGCGGCGTCACTGACAATCAGCGGCGTAGATTTTATCGAACGCGCTGGTGAACATGACCTCGCGTTCGTCGGCGACCAAAAAAATCTCAGCCGAGTCAAGTCGACAGCCGCCACCGTTATTATTGCGCCGCTGAATGTTGCTGAAGATTTGGCGGCGTTTCCTGACAAGACCTTTTTGCTGGTCAAAGAAGCAGAACCTGCCTTTCTGCTAATTGCGGAAATTCTGTTGCCGAAAACAATCGTCAAGCAGGTCGGCATTTCGAATCAGGCCCACGTTGCTGAAACCGCGATCATCGGAGCTAGGTCGAACATCCACCCGTTTGCCGTGATTGGTGACAACGTTCAACTTGGGGAAAACTGCAACATTGCTTCCGGAGCTGTCATCGGCGATGGCTGCATTCTGGGAGACAACGTCGATGTCGACGCCAATGCCGTGTTGTACCCGAACTGCGTGATTGGCAACGACGTTCAGATTCAGTCGACTGCTGTCTTAGGGCCGGAAGGTTTTGGCTATCGCACAGTGAATGGTGTTCATGAGCGTTTACCTCACGTCGGCATTGTTGAAGTCGAATCAGACGTTCAAATCGGAGCCGGCACTACGATCGATCGCGCTAAAATGGGTGCCACAGTGATTGGTACTGGCACACGTCTCGACAACCAAGTGATGATCGCTCACAACTGTCAGATCGGTGATCATAACCTGATTTGTTCGCAAACCGGAGTCGCCGGTTCTTCGGTAACCGGAAGTTACGTTGTGTTAGCGGGACAAGTGGGCGTCGCCGACCATGTCACGATCGGCGCTCAATCTGTTGTCGGCGCAAAATCTGGCGTTCATCGTGACATGCCGGGCTGTGGCACGTATCTGGGGACTCCGGCACGCAAAGCGGACGAAGTGTTTCTGGAAATGGGGGCACTCAGACGGCTGCCCAAAATCCGAAAGTCTGTGAAACAGCTGGAAAAGCAAGTCGCAGATCTGCAGGCACAGGTTCAGCAGTTGCTGGACGCCCGAGCGGATGAGAGTACGAATAAGAACACGAATGGCGTTAGGCATGCGGCTTAACTCGGTTCCGCACCATAGAATTCACATGAATCAATCGTACGAACATCAGGATATCATTCCGTTCCCCAGTGAACGGATTGAGACAGTGAGCAGCATGGAACCAACACGTATTGGACTGTTGGCGGGTGGTGGACGCTTCCCCATTGAATTTGCCGAAGCAGCGCGAGCGGCGGGGCACTCGGTGTTTGGTCTCGGCGTTGCCGGAATGGCCACCGAACAGTTGGCTCAAGCCTGCGATGACTTCAAGCTCTACCCTTTGGCACGAATTGGCAAAGCGATTCGACTGTTCAAAAAAGCGGGTGTGCAGCGAATTGTGATGGCGGGTAAGATTGAAAAGACGGTTCTGTTTCATCCGTTTCGGTGGTTGAGATTGTTACCGGATTGGCGAACGCTGCACATGTGGTTTCGTTACGCCCAAGCCAATAAAAAAGACGACACTATTTTACTGGCGATTATTCGCGAGTTCGAACGTGACGGATTTCATTTTGATTCCGCCTTGGATTATGCACCGGAGTTGCTCGTGAAACACGGATTTCTGACCGCCAAGAAACCGACCGCATCGCAGTGGCGTGACATTCATTTCGGCTGGGGACTGGCTCGCGAAATGGGGCGACTCGACGTTGGTCAAACGGTGGTCGTCAATGACACCGCAGTCATCGCCATTGAAGCCATTGAAGGCACCGATAAGTGCATTCGTCGAGCGGGCGAATTGTGCCGACGTGGTGGTTTTACCGTGGTGAAAGTCGCCAAGCCGAAACAGGATCGTCGCTTTGATGTTCCGACAATCGGCGTGGATACGATTAAAAGTATGCACGAAGCCGGTGGTCGGATTTTGGCGATTGAAGCCGGGCAGACCATTATTCTGGAACCGGAAGAGGTTGCCAAAATAGCCAACAAGTTCGGCATCGCAATCGTCGCCGTGAACACAGAAGAACTGGAAATGCGAGTCGCCGCATAACGCCGCTGCGCGCTCGAAGTCTCAGCCGCTAATACGGGGGCAGCATTCGACGGAAGCCGTGACATAGCACCACGCCCAGAAAGAACAGATTTCGCAACAACACGGCGAAAAAATTCAGGCCGATTGGTGTTTGACGAACGTGGTCGTGTGCTGCTTCGGACAATTGATCGCTCAGCCGTCTGATCCAACGGACATTGCGAGGCCATTCGCGAAGGCCTGCGATCCATTCTGCCGGAATGCCTGATTCGCCGCTGGTTGTGCCGACAATGCCCCCTACGATGGCGGACGTCGTGTCCGTGTCTCCGCCGCATTCAATGGCCACCGTCACTGCAGCTCTGTAATCAGCTGGATGTGATAGCCACGTATGAATGGCGATCGGCACGGTGTGATAGGTATAACCACTGACGCCGTTTTCCATGCCGTGCTTCGACGCGTATTCCAAAGCGGATTCTGCATCCGCAACACTGTCCACGACGACCCGCAATAAATCGGATAGCTCTTGACCGTCTGGCCCAATGATCGCTGCCAGTTGGGCGAGATATTGTTCGGCGTCCACGGTGGAGTTCTGTCGCGACGTGAATGCGGCCAGCGCCACGGCGATGGCCCCGAATTCTGCCTTGGGATCTGAGTGAGTGATTCGGCATGACGCCACGACGAAGGGGATCATCGTGGCGATGTCATCGAATACCGCGCCGAAAATTGCGGAACGCATGGCCGGGCCGTTGCCCGCAGAAAATACGCCGCTGCGCTGTGGTGAACAGCCGAGCCAAAGTTTCAGGCAGGACCGAAGAGTCGCGCGACCGATTCCGGCGGGCAGCGAGGCACACCACCAGCGCAGGCGGCGGCCCAGATCCCGTGTGAATGCCTCACAGTCAAAATCCGACGCGATCAGCGCTTGAGCCACCATGCAGGTATGTTCCGTGTCGTCTGACAACATCCCGCAGCGCCCCACAAGGCGATGTCGATCCGGAGCGCCCAGCAGTCGTGGAGCACGCTGTCGTGAGACGTTTTCGTAGGGCAGTCCCAATGCATCGCCGACCGCTGTGCCCATCAGGCAGCCGATCAAGTGTGATTTTTCCATGATTGCTTGACCTGTTGCTGAGCCGTGACAGTGTCCGATCCTAAAGTTACATTACTGATCATTCGGGGTTCACGATTTGTTTGAGCCGTTGATCGAAGTTCGTATTTTGCACTCTTCAGGACATTCGGCGTGAACCTTAAAGATTATGTACGTTCCATCCCCGACTTCCCCAAACCGGGCATTATGTTTCGCGACATCACACCGATGTTGAAATCCGCCGACGCCATGAAGGAAGTCATTCGCCAGTTGGCGGAGCCGTTTCGCGATGCCAACGTGAAGTCGATTCTGGCAGCCGAAGCACGCGGCTTTGTGTTCGGAGCACCGTTGGCCATGGAACTCGGCTGCGCGTTTGTTCCCGTTCGTAAACCGGGAAAGCTGCCGGGTGAGACCCAGGCGTTTCAGTATGACCTCGAGTATGGATCGGATTCGTTGGAGATCCATCGAGATGCTGTGGAAGACGGAGATCGAGTGTTACTTGTCGACGACTTGTTGGCGACCGGTGGCACAATCGAAGCGTGCATGAAGTTGGCCCGACAACAGGGGGCTGAAGTTGTGGGAGCCGCGTTTGTGATTGAGCTCGCGTTTTTGGCTGGTCGCGGTCGACTGGGCGATACCAAGTTGTGCAGCCTGTTGCAGTATCAAACCGAAGAAGCTGACGAATAGATTAAGAAGCAAATAGGCCCGATCGACGATGAACGACCTGACTCTGGAACAACTTGTCGAACGCTTTCAGAAAACGATGGCTCATGCGTGGATGGTGCGAACATTCATCAAGCATTGCGATGAAGTCGACGACTATCCGGAACTGATGGGAATCGTGCGCGCCGTGTTTGACATGAGCCGTGCGATCGAATCCAAGTCCGATGATCCCGCCATCTATTTTAAGTTCGCCGGAAAAAAACTGGGGAAGCTGCGGTCCGCCGCAGCGCAGTTTCGAGACGACGCATGGGCCGCGTCGACGCACACGAACTTTCAGCAAGCCGTCCTATCCGTGCAGTACAGCGTCGAACAGATGGAAGTCATTCTGGCCGCAGCGAAAGCCGAACTAGCCAAAGGGCCAGCGTAGCTGAGTGCTGGCAAATGGAAACAATGGGGAGGTGTCGGGGGTTTCGGCGTGTTCTAATTCACAAATCGTGGCTCATGATAGGCAAGCTGGCATGGGGCCGAGTCTGTTGAAAGTTGTGGGGGCTAAACAGGCTGGAAGCCTATCCCACGGAAGCCCGGACTGCCTACCCGTGCAGCTCATGCTTCAAACAATCGACCAATTCCGGGTGTTCGAACTCGAAGCCGTTCTTTTGCAGTGCTTTGGGAAGCACTCGAGTGCTCGCCAGCAACAGAGCTTCAGCCATTTCTCCCAAAACCAACTTTGCCATAAAGGCTGGCAGCGGAAAAATGGTTGGACGACTCAACGCCTTGCCAACTCCCTTGGTGAACTCCTTGTTCGTCAACGGTGTGGGGCTGACCGCGTTCACGACTCCCTGAACGGCATCGTTGTTGACACAGAACGCGATGGCTCGGGTCAAGTCGTGAAGACCGATCCAACTCCAATACTGAGTTCCCGGTCCGACAACACCGCCCATCCCCAATTTGAAGGGCAGCATCATTTTCGCTAACGCGCCACCCTGAGGACTCAAGACGACCCCGATGCGGACCTTCACCACGCGCAGCCCCAATTCGGTCGCGGCGTCTGCTTCCGCTTCCCATTCCTGACAGACTTCGGACAGATAGCCTGTTCCAGCGGCAGATGCTTCGTCCAGTTCGGCGGCTCCTCGATCACCGTAGAAACCGGTGGCCGATGCTGACACCAACACCTGCGGACGCTTTTCGACGGCAGCAATCGACTTCACCAAATTGCGAGTTCCCTCAACCCGGCTGTTGCGAATCTTGCCCTTGAGCTTCGAATTCCAGCGTCCGCCAGCAATGTTCTCGCCGGCCAGATGCACCACGGCATCCACCGATTCTAGTCGAGCGGGATTGGTCAGACCAGATGCGGGATCCCAGCGGATGGCGTCCTGATATCCGGCTCCTTCACGACGACTGATCGCCAGCACCGACTTACCTTCTGCCCGGAACACCGACGTCAATGCTGTGCCGACAAGGCCCGACGCACCGCTGATTGCCACGGTTTGAATTTCGCTGGAATTGGCCACGAAAAGAATCCTGAAAAGTAATTGAAGTTGCGTTAAATAAGACCGCCACAGTGTGACACATTCGGGAGGTCTGCATGAGAATTTGATCGGTGTCGAATTGCGAAATTAAGGAGTTT
>JBDNHJ010000336.1:0-5529 GCA_041688835.1 Fuerstiella sp. | reverse complement strand
GAAATAGAAAGACTCGAAATCCCCTTTGAACACAGCGTATTGAATGGTGTTAGCACATCACAACACGTGACTCAGAAAAGGATTTCGAGTGAAGACTCAGCGTACCAAAAAGCGGAACACAAAAGCTCGTCAGCGACGCCTGAAAGTTGCTCAAAAACGAATCGCCGACCGTGAGCGACGAATCAGGCAACGCAACAGGCACACCGTCGAGAACAACCAACAACCCCTGATGTTGGCGGCTGGTATCCAGTATGAAGCCTATCTGAATGCGCTTGGGGCACAGCGAATTCCTGACGCCTCAACGGCGGGCGACTTTTGTCGCCGCTTCAAAACTCACGACGACATTAACAGCCTGCACGCGGCCATTGATGAAGCTCGACGCAACGTGTGGTCGCAGCAACCGGACGAATTCTTGACACAGGCCACCGTCGATATGGACGGGTCGATCGTGGAGACAACCGGCGAATGTAAAGTCGGCATGGACATGTCTTACAAAGGCATCTGGGGCTACCATCCACTGTTGATTTCTCTGGCGGAAACGCGGGAACCGCTGCGTATTGTGAATCGTTCGGGCAACCAGACGAGCGAAGACGGAGCGGCCTTCGAATGCGATGCCGTCGCCGATTATCTGCAGGAGTGCGGCTTCCGAAAAATCGTGTTCCGAGGCGACACGGCCTACAGCCAGACGGAACATCTGGATCGTTGGGATGATCGAGGGATCACGTTCTACTTCGGCGACAAGGTGTTCGCTAACCTCGAAGAACGAGCCGAAAACCTCGATAATTCTGCGTGGACGACGCTGCAGCGGCCAAGCCGACGCGGCATAAAAAAGAAAACTCGCTCAAAGCCGGACCGAGTCAAAGAACAAATTGTTGTGGATCGCGAATACACGAATCTGGTGCTGAAAAGCGAAGACGTGGCCGAGTTCGATTATCAGCCAGCCGCCTGCGGCAGGTCGTACCGCATGATCGTGATTTGCAAGCACATTGACGAAATGAAAGGCCAGAAGCTGCTGCTGAACAAGGAACGATATCTGTTCGACATCACCAACGATCGCACTTCGACGCCTCAGCAAATTGTGTTCATATGCAACGATCGCTGCGAACAGGAGAACCTCATCGAACAGTTAAAGAACGGGCCTCGTTCGTTGACTGCTCCGGTCGACAATCTGTATTCCAACTGGGCGTACATGCTGATGACGTCGTTGGCGTGGACTCTCAAGGCCTGGCTGGCGCTGAGTGTTCCGGAAACAGGTCGTTGGAAGATTCGCCGTCAGGAAGAGAAGTTTCGTCTGTTGAAAATGGAATTCCGAACCTTCGTGACAGCGATAATTCGCATCCCGTGCCAGATTGTGCGGACGAGTGGCCGCACGATCTACCGCCTGCTGAACGGCAATAACATGCAGCGCGTGTTCTGGCGACTGGTGGCTTCGCTGCAACTTTAGAAGTCGACCGGAGCCCCTCGCGTACGGCCGCGAGTTCTCTGGTTCAATGAAGTCAGGATTCGGATGTCCTGATACCCTGCCGTCACCGCTCAGCCCCGAAGGAAACCGAACTGGCAATTCATGAAATTCGAACGCATCACCGTCGAGCCTCATTCGTCAGCGGCAGGTCCCTGCGCCAATTTTCTACACAAACCAAATCCGACGGGTCGCTTGTTCTGGGACTAGGGCGTCATTCTCAACGTCCGTGAAATGAAAGTCGCCGACAGCGAACGCCCTGTCAGTATCCTCGTTCGTCGTCACGCTGCTGGCCTGCGCCACCGGCACGTCGTTGACCGCCGTTACGTTAATCGTCATCGTCGCCGCCGCCGTGCTCAGACTGCTGTCGTTCACCTTGAACGTAAACGTTGAAAGACCGTTTCCGTTGGTGTTTGATGCCGGGACGTAGACTAGGTTTGGGATGTTCGCCGCCAGGATCGAATGGTTGGGCGTCACGTCCGTGCCGCTCAGCTTTAGAGTGTCCCCGCTGGCCAAATTCAGGCCATCGATCGTGACCGACACAAGCGAGTCGTTCTCCATGTCCGTGAACTGAAAGTCGCTCACTGCGAACGTCTTCGCTGTGTCCTCATTCGTTGTCACACTCCCGGACTGCGCCACCGGCACATCGTTTACTGCCGTAATCGAAATCGTGCTGGTCGCCGTGTTGCTGTTAGCGACTCCGTCGTTCACGATAAAGTCGACCGAACGATTCGTCGTCGTTGGATTCTCGCTACTGTTGGAATACCTCACCGCCCGCAACGCCGACTGCCATTGAGTCAGCGTGGCTGGCGAGCCGGAGGAGCTCAGTGTTAGCACACCGTTATTGACGACACCGGCGATTGTCCCCATCGTCGAATCATCGTTCGCGAACGACAGTACGTCCTGATTAGCCACGAAGTTCGTGATCGTCACAGTAGCGTTCGCCAGCGTTGCGCTATCCACATCCGATACCGTGATTCCCACGTCAATCGCCTTCGCAGGATTATTCTCCGTGTACGAAAGAACATTGCCAGAACCGGCTATTGTTGGGGGTTCAGGTGCAATGTTGGAGTTTAAAGTAAGTGTGTACGCGGTGTTGTCAATCGTGTTCGTGGGCGTGATCTTGAGCAGGTAATTTCCCGTCGACAAGGGCTCGGTCATTGTATACGCCGGCCCGGATATGAAATTCGCGGTTTCGACCGTCTCTCCGAAATCAATTTGATCGTTGCCGTTCAGATCCCTTGCGAGCACAATTTTGATGTTTTTTGTCAAGCCGCTAAAGGCTGCCGACATGTCTGAATCCGCGGTCAATTGAAACCGATAGATGTCTTCGTCTGTATTCTGAACGGCGTCCGAGAATGTTGCGTTGCCGGACGTCAGGGTGCCCGCATCAAAATAAGTGGTTGTCAAAAGAAGTCGCGGTTCCAACCGCTGAATCATTGCCGATCCCGGGGAGTAGCGTTGACGCCGAACGCGGCACATCGACCACATTTTCAGGAGTGTTAATTTTCGGACGGTTGCAGTCAGCCAAGAGCGAAATGTCATGAACAATTACCTAATTTATGTGGCAAAGTGAAATTTGTTTGGAAAGGCATTCACGAGCACAGGCGAAATCGATTCTTTAGAACCAGACTGCTTTCATAAGCCCAATGGAATCAGCCAGTAAATTACAGGCGACTGGCTGGTTGAGACGATTCCTGGCATTGGACGAGAAAAAAAAGCAGTGTGTAGTACCTAAGGGTGAACGGCGACAACAGCTCCGTCAGCTGCCACGTGTGAAAAAGTGCGTGCTAATTACGATTCGCGTACTCAGAGTCTGGCATCAGGTGTCGTGGTCAACGTCTAACTGTTGCAGTCCGAAATAGCCGGTCCAGACAAACCTGAAGGTTGAGTTGCCGATTGTGATTTGATCGCCGCTCTGAAGTTCGCACGACGAGACGCGTCGACCATTCACACGCGTGCCCCACCGACTGCCAGAATCGTACAGCCAGAGGTGATTGACATCAGGCACCAGGCGGCAGTGGATTTTCGACGCCGCACGATCCTTGACCTGCACGTCGCAGATGGAAGATCTGCCGATGACGACTGGCTTCTGCAAATCGAAGAACACGGGGCCACCGTCTATATGTGCAGCTATTTGAAACACAATTCTGCCTGTTCGGTTATCGTGAAGTTTTGTCATGCCCTCAATCTGATTCTAGATAAAGCCATTAACGTGGCGGAGATTTCAAGGCTGGTGTTTGTGGGTGTCACGCCTCAGATCGTCTGTCACTGTCATCATCACACTTCGATCGAGCATTAGTTGTTGTTTGCTCGTGCGGTCTGTGAATCCGGGTCAGCCAGGATCGAGATGTCCTTTAACTTGATCTGTCCGATCTCATCCCAAAGTACACTATAGATGACTTGTCCATCTTCAATGGTGGATGTGACGCATCGAGGGCGACCTCCCATCGCATCGACCTTCACAAGAATCTCTTCGTACTGTGCAACCGTCAGGCGAGGTGAAACCGCCCAGTCGCTGTTTGAACCGGGAATGTGCGCATGTTTGACGAAGATGGCGTTAAAGCGAGGTTCGTTTGAGCCACGAATGCCGGCTAACAAATGAAGCCGCCAGCCTTTCTGGTGATACCGCATCAGCATAGATTCCACTTCGCCCATACGAAGGTCGGTCAGGAACTCGCCTTCTTCATAGGGACCGTATGCCTGACAAAGGTGAGTGTGAATTCCGCCGTTCAGATACATTGACGAAAGGTGTGTCGGGATTGCGTGCTGAACTTCGTCCATGTCTGTTTCAACCAGACCAAAACCGTCCTGGATTCTTTCGCCGATGTAGTCGTTGCCTCCGTACCAGAACTGCCCGCCTGGGTTGTGACGCACCAGCAGAAGCTGCTTCCTCAGTATGCCGTCCTTAATGAAGGCATTTAACATCACGTGAGCGTACCCCTCGGTTACCTCCTCATAGCGCTCGGTATCGTCGAAATTCACTATTTCCAGTTTCCATTCGACCTCATTCGGAGCCTTTCTTGCCAGTGCATCAAACAGAGCTTGTTTTCCCGCTGACCGCACAGAAATCCAATAGGGACGGTAAGTATCCGGCAATTCACTCGCCCATCGCTGCAACTGCTCTTCGTTTGCGCCATGCACCTGCGATATTGTTGCCAACTGAGCGTTGAGCTGCTTGTTCTCTGTTTCGTCAAAATTGGGGCCGGGGGCATTAATTTCCAATGGCCCCGGTTTCGTTAACGGAGATGTCCCGGGGGACGTAGACGTAGTTGCGGCTATTTCTCCTTCCAGCGTGCCATCCCAAACAACGCTGTACAATCGTTCTCCGTCTGAATCGCGGGAAATCACGCATCGCGGCTGTCCTTCGCGACTCCTTAGGCAGAGGTTGTACTGACTCTCTGACAGGTCTTCGAAAAATGACCACGTTTCATTCTGTGGATTGTCAAAGAAGACGGCAAAGAATCGCTGCGGAGAACTCTGGTTAATCGAATTGACGATGTGGGGCCGCCACCCCTTTTGGCGATATTCGTCAACGCTGCTAATAAGCTCCTCGAAACTCATATCGAGCTTCCATTCGCATTCTCGATATGGCATCCAGTCGGACACCAGATCGAATCGCAATGGTCGATTGGACGCTTTCTTTGCAACGGTTCCATGCAACGATCGCGGTAACCTACGTTGTTTCTCACCTTCGTGTACTCTTTGGAGAGTAAGTCCTTTTGCGAGGTGCTCGGGCATTTCCTCGATTCCAGATTCGCAATAAAAGATTTTTTCGGGGGTCCGGACATACAGCACAATGTTTCGAGCGGATTGTTCGGAAACGCACACATCATGCAGCATGATCCGGTGAGTCTTATTCATGCGCGCCCATGTTTCTGAGTCGTTCCAGGGAATCGCCATCAGTTTCCAGTCGGCCGATGAGTTCGAATGAGTTGCGATTGCGTTGAACAGAACTTCGCGGGAGCCCAGGTGCTCTGAAATCCAACTTGGCCGCAGTCTTTGTGGCAAGCTGTCCGCCCATGACAGCAATTCACTTTCCGTGACTGCGTGCACTTCTGAAAAGTCTT
>JBDNHJ010000335.1:0-11683 GCA_041688835.1 Fuerstiella sp. | reverse complement strand
GCGCTACTGGCTGGCTTCATGGTTCTGCTTTCCATCCATGATCTGCTCACTCAGAATGACATCGACATCGGCCAACTTCAAAGAATCGCTCAGACCGCGATGCCGTTCAAAATACCGCTCTGACTTGTGTAGATACCAATGCCCTGCGTGGCAGAGATGCCTCGCGAATTGGTGGTGCAATTCCGGCCCTGCGATCACCATCTTCGGAGGCTTGGCGTGTTCCGTCTTATGGCTGAGCTGGCGTGTATGGGACAACCGACATGCAGCGGAAAACGGCACTCGCCGACAACTGATCGCCCGCACACTGCACTGTGTGGGACAGCCGTTGCTCGCGCTGGGTTTGCTGCTGTCAACATGGGGCCTCGCCGCGTTGCCTGCGTGTCTCGCTGCGGCAGAAGCGTGGCACAATTACCGAGTGGCCGATTGCACGCCTGACTTGATGCATCGGCATCGGACAGAAGTGGAACAGGCACTGCGGAATGACACACTTCTAATGCGAGAGCTCACGGAAGCGGCCGCAGCATACGGGCAGTCGGCCGCCGAGGAATACGAATTCACGGAGCAGTATCGAATCACCTACGATCCGGATTCGAATTACGGCAGCTATGAAGGCGGCTAATGATTAAACAGAAACTCGCGGCTGCTGATGACGCTCCAGGTAATGTCTTCCAGCAGAATACGGCGGTCTTCTGGTTTGGATTCTGCCAACAGTTTCACCATCGCGTCTTGTTCGTGCTGCTGCGGGTATCTGCACAGCGACGACAGAAACAATTCGTCCAGTAGTGCCGCGTGATCCTCTTTGAAATGCTCCAGCCACATTTGCAGCTGGTTGTCTGGCTGTGCCAATTTGCCGTTGATCGTATTGCCGTTGTTGATGTGCAGCACCTGCACCATGCTGGGTTCTTCGCTGCGTTCGCATTCGCACGTAATTCGCCGCTGGTTTCGGCCGAAGGTTTGCAGAAAATACGATTGCACGGCCGAATCGTACAGCTGAATGGCCCGTGTGCCTTTGGGGTAGAAATCCGTGTCACGAACGTCCGCCCCGGCAAACGCGATTTTGTTGAATTCCGATGGCACGCCGCTAACTTGAGACACCGCGTCCAGCATGACTTCTGCCATCAGGCGTTTGGGATAGTAGCGTGAGTAATAACGTCGGTCGCCCGAGTTGTCTTCTAGGGGAACGCTGCTGCGTTGGTACGTGGAAGACTTCAGGATTTCTTTCATCAGCGATGGCAGACGATATTCGTGGTCGACCAGATAGTCCGACAGTGCCTGCAGCAGTTCTTCGTTACTGGCCGGATTTGAAGCCCGCATGTCATCAATTTCTTCGACCAAACCGGTCCCCATAAAGTTGCTCCACACGCGGTTGCTGATGGAACGTGCGAACAAGTCGTTGTCCGGCGACACCAGCCAGTCTGCTAAGTATTCGCGACGATCGACTTCGCTGTCGAACAATAGTGGCTGGGCATCCAGTGGAGCGGGCGGTTGTGGCTTTCCCGTGCGTGGCTGAATCAATTCGCCGGAACTCACGGTGACTAAAGTGCGTTTGCCGTCACCATTCCGAGCGTCTCCGCCCCAGCCTTTGGCTCGCACTCGTGAGAACAAGTTGGCGAAGCCGTAGTACTGATCGTTGGTCCATTTTTCTAACGGATGGTTGTGGCATTTCGCACAGCCAATCGACAGCCCCAAAAACGCTTGGCTCACATTTTCCGCCATGTCTTCCGGGCTCTGATGCAACGCATAAAAGTTCGTCGCGCCATTGGCCATGCTAGAACCCCGCGCCGTGATCACTTCACGCACAAAGTCATCCCATGGCGTGTTCGCGACCACTTGATCGTGGACCCACGTGTAAAACGATTTCACCGCATCGGGCCGCAGCAGGTTGCCGTTGATCATCAGTAAGTCCGACCAATGCAGCGACCAGAAGTCGGCGAACTCAGGACGCTTTAGAAGTGTTTCGATCAAGTCGTCGCGTTTTGTGGGGGAACCATCGGCTAGAAATTCGCGGACTTCCAGCGAAGTCGGTAGAGTTCCGATGGTGTCCAAAAACACGCGCCGCACAAACACTTCGTCGGTGCATGTGGGCGACGGATTCAGGTTCAGTCTTCGAAGTTGCTTCAGCACCAATTCATCGATGAAGTTTCGGCGGCCGGCCAGTACGTAAGATTCTGGAGAAATCTCCTGATCGAACGGCGATGTGATCCGTGAAATCACGATCTGGCTGCCAAACCATGCCGAAATCGCGCCTTCGCCGGGACCGATCACGCTGGCCGTGCCATCATCGGCGACCGTCGCCACGGCTTCATTTGCCGACGTAAACTTGGCCCATTGCGTCACATCTTCTACGCGACCATCTGAATAATGGGCGCGAACGATCAACGGTTGCTGCTGGCCTTTTGGCAGTGTGACCACAGCGGGCAGAATTTCCAACTGCTGCAGCTGTGCGTCCTGTTCCGTCGGAGCGGGGGCTCCATCGGCGATCCATTCAGCGATCACACGATAGTGGTCAGAATCTTCGTCGATGCGTTTTCCGCCTTTGTGTGGAACGGCGGCTGTAGGCTTGGTTAACAGTAAGCTCAAGGCCGGTTCCGCGAGGTCGACTCGGCGGCCCAACTGTTGGGTGGTGATATTAAAGTGATCGCGGGCCGTGTCGTAACCACGTAGCGAAAGCCGAAAGCCGCCTTTGCCAGCCAGTGCTCCATGGCACGCACCGCTGTTGCATCCCTGTTTGGCCAACACAGACTGCACATGGTTGCGGAACGTCCATTGATTCCGTTGACCGGCATTTGTGACACCGACTGTGGCTGAAGCCAATTCGACGTGACCGGCCATGGCGCGGATTGTGGTCTGACCGTTGCCGACAGCCACGATCTGGTTGCCTTCGATTCGCACGATCGACGGGTCAGCGCTGTGCAGTTCCGCCTGAACCAAACCGATGGCGATTTCGCCGTCAAACCGTTCCGCGATGATGGCGTGTCGCGTGGCTTGGCCATCCAGCACCAAAGACGACGGCAGCAAGCGAACATCATCGGCTGTCACAACAGCGCCAAATAATGTCAGACAGATCACGCAGTTTAAAATCCGTGTCAGCATCAATCAGCCTCAAGAAAATTAGGTGGGAGAAACAAATGTCGCGGCCCAGTATTGTACTGCGAAGCGGGATCGAAAATCTACGATGAGTTCATTCCGCCGTTTCAGGGCTGTATCTGGGGAGGGCGACGGAATGCAATTTGGCCAGATTGCATTCGCCGGCAAGGTGAATCGTTTGACCCGACTCGGAGAGAAGGCTTTTGACTCCTGCACTTTGTGCAGGGGGACCTCCTCTCCGAGTCGGGTTAAACGTCGTTTTCGGTGGCGACGGAAACTGCGGCGCCCGCGAAACCGCTATGTGTCGCGAACCGTCGGCTGGGCCTCGTTCGCCGACGACTGCGGGCTGGTGAATCGATTCATGAGTTTTCTGATGGCGATTGGAAACAGCCCCAAAACCACAAAGGCGGCCAGCAGCGGAGGCGTCAGGATTCCTGCTGCGCCTTCTGCGGCCAGTGTTTTTAGGTTTGGAAACTGAGATCCTGCAAACAGATAAACGATCGTGCCGGGCAGCATCCCGATCTGGCTGACCCACCAGTACGTTCGCAATCGCATCGGTGTGAGTCCCATCACCACGTTGATGACAAAAAATGGAACGGCCGGAATGAGTCTGAGCGTAAACAAATAGAATGCGCCTTCTCGAGCCAGCGAATCGTTGAAGGCTCGCAGCTTGTCGGCGAATTTCGACTGAATGGCATCTCGCAAAAAATAACGACTCAGCAAAAACGCCAACGTCGCGCCAGTTGTCGATGCAAAGCTAACAAAGATCACTCCCCGCACGAAGCCGAAGTACCAGCCGCAAAACAGAGACAACAACGTCGCGCCGGGTAGAGACAGTCCGGTGGCTGTGACGTAGATCGCGAAGACGATGGAATACACCAACAGCGGACGATCCTTGTAATACTGGCGCAACTCCGCCTCGCGATCGGCCAGCGCGCTGATGTTCAGCGAATCTGCATAATTGCGATACAGCCAGAAGGCAGCAGCACCCAGAATAGCCAGCCCGATCAGCTTTGGTAGCGGAGATCGGCTGGTCGATTCGGGATCGACATCGCCGGGTGTTGAGTGCGGACTGGTCATAGAATCATTCTTGTCGAAGGCACTGTGAGTCCCCGATCCTGCGATTTGCCGACGCTTGGCGTCAGTGTCGATGTTTGGGGCCGCTGGATTTGCTATATTTCGCGGCGATATTTCGCATCTGCCGTTACGAACGGGCGGATGACTCAGTCGGTTTTCGATCGACATCATTTCACATCACGATCTTTCTGGCAACAAATCGACATGAAATACGACGTTTACGGTGTAGGCAATGCTTTGGTGGATGTTCAGGCTCAAGTCAGCGACGAACTGCTGGCCGCTTCGGGCTTCGACAAAGGCATTATGACTCTGGCCGACGACGCTCAGCAGCAAAAAGTGCTGGCTCAATTGGCTGGGCTGCCGTTGAACCGCTGTGCAGGTGGTTCGGCCGCGAACACAATAGTGGGTGTGGTGGACTTCGGCGGCAAAGCGGCGTACGTGGGAAAAGTGGCAGCAGACGAAGTCGGCGAATTCTTTTTGGCGGACATGCGAAAAATGGGCGTCGCCATCGAAGTAACGCCAGCCGCTGAAGGCCAGAGCGGAACGTGTGCCGTGCTGATCAGCGCAGACGCACAGCGGACCATGGTCACAAATCTGGGCGTGTCCGCCACACTCACGGAAGCCGACATCGACGAAGACGAAATCAAACAATCCAAGTATGTGTACATCGAAGGGTATTTACTGACTGGCGAAAGCACCAAGGCGGCTGCGTACAAAGCGATTGAATTCGCCAAAAAGCATAACGTCAAAGTGGCCTTCACAGCTTCCGATCCGTTTTTAGTGAACATGCTGCGTGACGAAATCTGGAGCCTTGTGGAAGGGCCGGTGGATTTGTTTTTCTGTAACGAGGAAGAAGCCATAAGCCTGACCGGCAAGGACGATCCCATCGCCTGTGCCGCCGCGATTCATGAGCACTGTGAAAACGTGGCGATGACTTTGGGAGCCAACGGCTCGATTCTGATGCACGGCGGCGAAGCGATTGCGATCGAAGGCGTTTCCGTCGCAGCCATCGACACCACCGGAGCCGGCGATATGTACGCTGGTGGTCTGCTGTACGGCATCACGAATGGTCTGACATGGAAACAAGCCGGTCACGTCGCATCGCACGCCGCCGCGCGAGTTGTCAGCCAGTTGGGAGCTCGTCTGGCGGAAAAATTCACGCCGGAAGATGTGCAAAAGCTAATCGGTTGAGCCAAATGACTAGCCTTTCCCATTTTGACGAAAACGGTGCCAGTCGCATGGTGGACGTCGGCCACAAGCCGATCACAGCCCGGACGGCGAAAGCTGAAGGCTGTGTGTTAATGCAGCCGGAGACTTTGCGGATCATACAGGACGGCGGGAGTTCTAAGGGGGACGTGCTGGAAGTTGCTCGACTGGCTGGCATTATGGCCACAAAACGCACGGATGAGCTAATTCCACTGTGTCATTCTTTGGGGCTGGACGCTGCGACGGTGGATTTCAGTTTTCCGGACGATCGCACGATACGCATCGAAAGCTGCGTCTCTGTGACTGGAAAAACGGGCGTGGAAATGGAAGCGTTGACTGCCGTCAGTATTGCCGCGTTGACGATCTATGACATGTGCAAAGCTGTCGATCGAAGGATGGAAATTCAATCTGTGCGTTTGCTGGAAAAGACCGGTGGCCGCAGTGGGCACTTTTCTCGCGTAGAGACTTGATCATGAATTCTGCACTGCTGTCTGCGACAGATCTCAAGATTCAAATTCAGCAGCACTTGTCTGTTGACTTGCAAGCCGTCAATCAGATTCTCGCACGATCGCTGCGCAGCCAAAATTCGTTTGTCGCCGATGTGCTGGAGCACGTCGCACGATATCGTGGCAAGCAGATTCGCCCGATTTTATTGTTGCTGACCAACCGCATGCTGGCCGGAAAATCCAATCCCAAGGGGCAGACTCTGGCAGCGGCGATTGAAATGATTCATGTGGCAACACTGGTCCATGATGACGTGATCGACGAAGCAGAAACTCGACGACACGTGGCGACCGTTCATCGACGCTGGAACACGGAAACGAGTGTGTTGCTGGGCGATTTTCTGTTTTCCCGAGCCTTCCATTTGTCCGCGACCACCGGGGACGCGAACGCATGCGTGCTGATCGGAAAAGCGACCGACCGAACATGCGAAGGCGAACTGAATCAAATCGCCGCGCGGTTGGAGCGATCGGATTCTGAAGTGGATTACTTCAGAATCATACGCGGCAAGACGGGACAACTGTTTGCGTTAAGTTGCCAGCTCGGAATCGCGGCCGCTGGAGGCACTGTGGCCCAGTGCCGTGCGGCGGCTCGGTTCGGCATGCGGCTGGGCATGGCATTTCAGATTGCCGACGATGCGCTGGACGTGAATCAGTCTCAAGAATCCACCGGAAAAGACGCCGGCAACGATGTGCAGAATGGTCGTCGCACGCTGCCCGTGCTCAGGGCACTGCAGGCGGGACAGAACGACAGATCGGTGGCTGTGCAAAACGAATTGCGTGTGTTGCAGGATTGGCTGCGTGGTGATCAAGTGTTGGACCACGCCGAGTTTCGGCAGATGCAACTGATTCAGCGCGGCGTGCAGTCTGCGATGGACACGGCCGAACAACTGGTGAACCGCGCGATTCGCGGTCTGAGCAAGTTTCCGGATTGTGCTGACCGGCGGATGCTGGAAGCAATCGCAGCTTACGCCGTTCAGCGTCAGCAGTAGTCTGCGTCTGGTGTCCGCGACGAATAGAAAATGGTGGGGTTAAAAAATGTGTAGCCGTTGACGGTTATGAAGCTGATCCTGGACATCTGTTGGGAATTGTGTGCGCCCACCTTTTCTGGCACGTCGATCACCCGGCTGAAGCCTGTGCCGCCCGAGCGTGTGGATGAAATCATCGAACACGACAAGCTTAGAGCAGCGAATTCGATCATCCAAGTACACACCGCTAGCTCCAACTAAGATTTCAAATCGCAGATCTAAAATTTCAAATTTCAAATCGCAGAACGAAAGTTCAAAGTCCAAAGTCCAAAGTTGTGCGGTACAAAAAGGACGAAAAACCTAGTCTGCGACTACGGGTTAAACATCAAGAATGTCTCCACTTGCCTGGACGGCAGGCGGTGCGACCCGAATGGCGCGGAACAAGTGAGTGGCGGCATCGGTGGCTAGCACCGTGCCGCTCACGAGGTGAAGTTAACGGAAGGCAGGGAATTGTTGCCTGCTAGAGATTAGTCTTTCTTGTTGCTGCGGCGGCGAAACAGGGCTGGTGTGATGGCAGCGATGCCAGCCATCCAGCCAGTTGCCGAAGTCCGCTGTTGTTCGACGTTCTGTGAGTTGCCGTGGTCGGCTACGACGCTGGCAGCAGATTCTTCGGCCCAGATCTCATCGTCCCAGTTGGACATCACGCTGTCGGCAGAATCCAGTTCGACGACTTCCGCTGCAGAAGCAGCTTCTGTCTGTTGCTGATCAACTTTGACGCGGGGCTGATTCACCAAGTACGATTGCGGTTCGGCAGTCGCTTCAGAAGGGTTCAGAACGGTGACTGGCACTTGGCTGACGGTGACTTGATCTTCGGTCAATCCTGACAGATCACCCATACTGAATTGCGTCAGCATGGTCATGGAATCTCGATCGGCCGATTGGATCGACTGACGGGATTGATGGTCCAAGGACACCACAGTGAACGCCATCGGGGCACTCCATGGTCCTCGCACACCAGACAAACTGATCGCTCGAACCCACACACGATAGTCATTGGCCTGCAGCCCGGCATTCGTGGTGTAAGTGGTTGATGTGATGTTATCAACACGAACGGTTGGGGTTCCCGTATTCGCTAGCGGAGCAACATAGATTTCGTAGCGAGCGGCCGAGGCGACAGCTCCCCAGGTGAACGTCGGTGTTCTGGCGTTCAGCGTAACATTGCCCAGCACCGGTGCGATCAGCGGCTGCTGGACGGTGGTGGACACAGACATATAAGACTGTGCCGTTAAGCTCCACGGCGTCAGGCGATTGTCGGCCGATCGAGCTCGCACCCACACACGATAGTCGCCGAGCGGCAGCTGGTTGAAGGTGTAGGAGTTACCGCTAATTCCGGCTTCTCGAACAATCGGAGTTCCTTCTGAACCAGACTCAGCCAAGTAAATTTCGTAGCTAGCGGCCCCCTGCACCACAGACCAACTGACGGTCGGTGTGGTGTCGGTGGTGCTGGCTGGTGCGGTCAGTGTGGGGCGTCCGCCGATGTCGAACTGATAGACGCTGCTCCACTGAGTCGTCGTGACTTCTCCGGTGGTTTCGTTGGTTGCGAAGCCTCGCACCCACACGCGATACCGACCATCTGCCACAACATCCGGGAACTGGAAGCTGTTGGTGGTGACTTGATCTTCAACAGCGGTCAGGTTGTACAGCACAACGGGTTGATTGTTCTGGACATCGTTGACCCACACCTGCCAACGGTCAACTTTTGGCTGTGCATTCCATGTGATCGTTGGCTGGTTGTTGAAGGTTGACGTACCAAAGCTGTCGATGGTCGGTGGAGTCACGACTTCGAAGTCGTAGCTACGGCTCCATGCACTTGGTTCGGATGTTCCGGTTCGAGCCTGCACCCAAACGCGGTACTTACCAATTGGTAGTTGTTCCGTTGGAGTGAAGCTGGTTTCTTGGATGCCGTCTCTGATGATCGGGAAGCGATCCGTCGAGCCTTCGGTGACGCTGGCCAACCAGACCTTGTAGGTCTCGCCATTCAGAGAGCCTTCCCAAGCAACCGTGGGTGTTGCATCGACAGTTTTTCGGAACGGTGTTGAACCGACGCCACCCGATGGTCCCAATAGTACTGGTGCGGTACCAACCAAGAACACGTGGACCGTGCTGTAGTCGGAAACGACAGTCTGAGCGATGTCTCCGTAGGCTCGAACACGTGCCTGATATTCGCCGACTTCCAGTCGTTCGTCATTCGGAACGGTATAGCTGAGTCCATTGATACTGTCTGCCGTGAATTCGACAGTGTTCGTCGTGACGTTGAAGACTTCCAGTTGGTGATGGACGGCTCCCGCAACAGCATTCCATTCGATGGTCGGAGTGGTGTCGTAGATAGCCACGAATGGAGCCGTGATTTCTGGCGGTGTGGAAATCGTGATCAATCCCGAAGCGACGGAAGTGACTGTCGCTTCTGTTGACCCGGCTGGTGGTGGGTTGCTGGCGGTGATGGTGTACCGATAGCGACCCAACGGCAGCGGCGTTTGCAGAGTAAACGTCGTTCCCGGCAGCGTTGTGGTTGGCAACACGACGGCTCCGGTCAGGTCGTTGACGATCTGAATGGAGTAGCTTTCTGCACCCGGAACGGCGGTCCATGAGAACGTTGGTGTGGAGTCCGGAATCCGGTTGGAAACGGGTGTCACGATCGATGGAGTGATCCCGACGGTGAAGTCCACCGTTTGGCTCCAGAGGCCCGGCGTGCCGAAGCCGTCAATCGCTAGAACTCGCAGTCGGTACGCCGCCAGCGGCAGCGGTGTGCTGACCTGCAGCGAAGTTGTGCCCACCAAGCCTGAACCAAGATCGATGGCGATCCCATCTGTGATGTTTGTCAGTTCGACGCGATACGCCGAACTACCGGGGATTGCGGTCCACGACAGCAGTGGCGTGGTGTCTGTGATCGTGCCGGTTGGGTTCAGAATAATCGGCGGCGTGGTGACTCGGAACGATCTGGTCACACGCAGGTTATCTGCCTGTTCCAGTTCTGGAGTCACCGAGTCTTCGAAGACTCCATCCACACCGGCGTCTTCCAGAGTCACCGTAATCGTGGCGGCTCCGGATAGTCCGGCGGCTGGTGTGAATGTCAGCGTACCAGCATTCTGCGGCGAGATGTACTGCACGATCGGAGTTGGAATGAAGGTTCCATCGCTGCTGGTCACGGTGACTCGCAGCATATCCAGTTCGTTCAGAGGTCCGTTGATGATGCCGGTGAGGTCGATGGTTTGCGCCCCAGCGTCCACAGGAATCAGGACATCAGCCAATGGTGCCAAGACTGGCGAATCGTTGACCGGCTGCACATAGACATTTACCTTGCGGATTGTGGTCGCATCGTCGGAAGTATCAAAGATGCCATCAATGCCGGCGTCTTCGACGTTCAGTGTGATGGTGATACGACCGAAGGCGTTGGTCTGAGGCGTGAAGCTCAAGGTTCCGGCAGTGGCCCCCGTTGTGTAATTCACAACCGGTTGAGTGATGATCTGATTTGCTGGGACCGCGATAAACGGTGCCGACAGAATTCCGACCGGCAGTGCGGTTGAGACCGTGTTGCCAGAAGCCGTTGCCGATCCAGCTCCGAAGAATGTATTCAGTGCATCGGTCGTGGCCTGAGCGACTTCGAACGTGGAATCGACTGTGACCAAGGTTACAACATCGATGATGACGATTTCGTTGGGATCTCCGGTGGCTGTTGTGACGTATGTGAACACTTCACCGCCGACCACGATTGTCTTATTGACGGCCTGACCGCCGCTGGGGATGACCAGCACGGTGGTGTCGTCGATTGACGCCGAAATTCGCACGGCTTCCAGTTCGCCCGGTCCCGGAGTGATTCCGGTCAGGTTGACGGTGCGTGTTCCGCTGTCTTCAATCAACGCTTGAGTGGCCACGTTGTTGATCGTGGGAGCGTCGTTGACTGGCAGCACGGTGATCGCAAACGTCTGATCGACAGAGCGGTCGTCGAGGTTGCCGGAGATTCCGTCGACGCCGGCGTCAGTCGCGGTGACTGTCACAGTGGCCACCCCGTAAGCATTGCCGATAGCCGTGTATCGCAGTGTTCCGGTGGTGTCACGGGAGTTGTAGTCGATGGCGAGTCCCGAGACCAAGTTCGCAGAATTTGTTACGGTAAACACGCCCGGCACACTCGCTACCACAGGCAGTGAAGTGCTGATCGTGTTTTCTGATGCAGTGATATCCGTGCCCGGGCCAAACAAAGTGAACACGGTTGACGCTGTGTTAGCAGCGATCTGCTGTGTCGTGGCGTTTGGTCGCACAGCAATCTGTGTGCCCGAAGGCGTCGTCAACAGGTCATCAACGATGTAGCTAAAGCTGACTCCACCAATACTGATGGATTCACCGACCACGTTGCGTCCGAAGGAAACCGTGGTGGTGTCCTGCAGCGTGTACGACAGTCGGATGTCTTCCAGTTCGTTGGACGGTCCAGCGGTGATTCCCGTCAAGGCGACGGATTGTTCGGCTGAATCTTCAGCGGTCTGGTCGGCGACAACGTTTAGCGTTGGCTGATCGTTGTCTGGCACAATCGTGATCACGATTGGCTGCGAAGAAGACCGGTCATCCCCTGTGCCGAAGATTCCGTCAAGCCCCGCGTCTCGGGCGGTCAGTGTGGCGGTCACCTGACCGAACGCATTGCCGACTGGCGTGTATCGAACGGTTGCCGTTGCGTCTCGAGAAACGTAGTCGACGGCCAAGCCCGACACGATCTGCCCAGAAGCCATCACGGCGAATTTCTGCGTCGAGCTACCACTGAGCGTTAGCGTGGTGTTGATCGTGTTGTTGGACGCG
>JBDNHJ010000052.1:0-4386 GCA_041688835.1 Fuerstiella sp. | reverse complement strand
TGTCCTTCTCGGTCAACTTTCGTTTTGCGTCAGAGTCCGCCATGCACGAAGCCTGGCAGATTCAACCGCAGCGCGCAATACTGTTCAGTTGTACACTAACCGTCAGCCACCAACAAATCCCGTGCCGAACACTATTGGGACTTACCATCAAAGAAAAAGACCACTGGCGAGATCGAATCGCACGCCGAATCGACCACGCAATCGATGAGCTTGAAGCGAAGGAAGATCCCAGCTTTCGACAACGAATCGACAAGAAGGCTGAGGCAAAAGCGTGGAATACCCTGGGACTCGGGAAATTGCAGGTCGAGTTTCAGAAGATCGAAGACGAGATCAGGAGCCACACGAAACGGCGTGATGAACTCTGCGTGGAAATGCTTTCGAATCTTGGTAAGTCGGTTCCAGAAAGGTATTACCACGGAAGCGTGCCCCTTGAAGTTAAGGCAGCCGTAGGACGAAGAACGAAGATTCACCAACGTGAATTGATGGTATCGGAACCACTTGGAAAGCAGATTCTTCAACTGCTAAAAGAAAAGGAGGAATTGCTCGACACGGTATGGCTGGCTACATCGCCTGTTCAGATCAAAGAGCTTTGGTCGCGGTTCATTGAACTGCTGAACTGGGAGCCGCCACAGCTTCAACGAGAGGCTCTTGAAGTGTCTCCAATCACGGAAGAAAAATCCTAATCCTTCCAACGACCGCTTCGTCCTGAAGCGGTCTGCTACCCCCACTCAACTGTTGGCTTGCCGTCGACTCTTCCTGTGCTTCCTTTCCGAATGAAGTTTGTCCTGTCTGCGGCATTTCTAATTGTGTCACAGCATCAAGGTCCGTTCGTCCCGCCGCTTTGCTCTGGTCCTCTCTGCTGCTTTCGCTGCGCGAAAGACTCCACCTTGACTTGCTGTGATCGACTCGGGGTGGCCGCCGACAGGCCGATTGAAGATCGGATTGCTGCGATGTCGGATGCAGTAACAATTGAGGAAATGAACAATGAAGAAAGATGAAATTGCTGAGTTAGTGAAGACTGGAATCGACGAATTGAATTCCGCTCTGGCTTCAGGGCATTCGGTGCGTTTGCAGGATGTGCTGAAACTGATGGCTCGGTTCCACAAATACAGTTTCAAAAACTGCCTGTTGATCGCACAGCAGTTTCCGGATGCGACACAGGTGATGGGCTTTCACGGCTGGAAAGCGGTGGGGCGGTCCGTCAAAAAGGGAGAAAAGGGCATTGGGATTACGGCTCCTTTGGCAGTCAGAAAGAAGGATGCCCCAACCGACGAAAAGGAAGTTCGTGGCTTCCGAGTTGTCCACGTGTTCGACATCAGCCAAACGGAGGGTGATGACTTGCCGGAATTCACTCAACCGAGTGGCGAAGCTGAACGCTGGATTGATCCCCTCGAACGTTTGATCAAGTCGAAGGGAATCGAACTGAAGTATGGTCTGCTCGATGGCGGAGCGTACGGAGTCTCCTCACTCAAGAAGATCACGATTCTCTCCGGACTGAAACCGCCAATGCATCTGGAAGTATTCGTTCACGAGCTGGCTCACGAAATTTTGCACCCCGACCGAGAGACTCGAAAACGGTTGAACCATGCCGTCAAGGAAACGGAAGCTGAGGCGGTCGCACATGTTGTCTGCCAGGCTCTGGGGCTGAACGGAGTTGATCACACGGCGGACTATATCCACCTGCACAATGGTGACCGTGAAGTGTTCGCAAACTCCATGCAGCGAATTCAAAAATGTGCGTCCGGAATTCTCAACGACGTGTTGGACTGCGAGAAAAGTCCCGCTCGCTCCAACGACTCGGACGAGACGCGAAATTCGGATGTCCCAACGACTCTGGCTGCCTAGCCGGAAACGCAAAAGCGACTGCGGGACGGAATTCACGTTGACTCCGACCTGTGGTCGCTTTTCTTTTTGACGGTCCCCTGCCGTTACCTCGACGTGATCAACGGCAGACAGTCCAGCAGGCTGTCGAACGACTTCCTTTCTCTTAAAAAATCGGGCTAGAGCGCATCGCCCGATGGGCGATCTGGTCGTCGAGGCTTCTGCTCGGTTCCCGCAGACTGCGTTCTGCGGAAGACCTCGACAGACGCCTGGCGACGAACGATTCCCGACCGCGTTCGCGACCAGGACATCGCCGTTTCGCCCACCCCACCGACTCGCTTGTGACTTTCCGTTTCACGGAAGAGTCACGCACTCATTGAGATTGTTCGAGCCACTCGGTTGATGCGACGGTCGACCGCGATTGTCTCGTCCTAACGTGTTGTCCGCAGTATCGGTCGACCGTCCCCCCAACACTCACGGCACATCTTCTCAGCGCCTCTCAGTCTGGCTGGGGCCAGCCTTTCGGCTTTGTTCCGCTGAACGCTCCACCGTTCCTGAACGGAACGTGACGCTCACCGCTGGGGCGGTTCGCTGCGGGCTTGAACGCCCGCCCGTCTCGCTGGGACGCTCGACTCACGACCGAGCCTGCTGGGGCAGCCTGCGGTCGTCTTCCGCCTCCGCTGGACGCTCCGGCAGTCAGCGGCTCACTGGCGTTCGCCGCTCTCGGAGTCGGGCCGCGCGGCGGCCCGTTTGCCACCCCGTAAACCGGAACATGCACCGGAACATCGGATGACCCGCTGACGTTCCATGCCTCATTCCATGGAATTCCGTTGTCGCAAACAACTTACGGTCGCTTGCGACTGGCAGGTGTTAGCTACAGGTGTTTGGCAACACTTTGCGTTACACTTCGTGTTGTGCGTCACCATTTCCGATCGCTTCACGCCAAGGTCATTCACCGTATGCCGAACCGTCCGATCCGATATCGAGGGCCGAGTACCGGGTACTCGATCGCTTCCGGATCGGCGGTCGCACGTATCTCGCCGTCGCGAAGATCGGCACTTCCGGGCGACGTGCCTTTCAGGTCTTCGACCCCCATGCGCAGCAGATGCGAGCACTCCACATCCTGCCGGATTCAACTGGCAGCTTTGACCGCGTCCGCACGCTGCAACGACTCACGCAGGGCGACAACGAAATCCTCCAGATCCTCGAATGCCACCAATACGTCAGTCACTCTCCCCACCGTCCAAATGAGTCGGTTTTTTTCTTCGATAGCGGCCTTCCCCTTTCGGCGGACCCGATCGTCGCATTCTCTCCATTTGACTCTTGTGCAGCGACACCTTTTCCAGCGCCGCCTTTCGAAGATCCGCAACGTCTTCTGTGGGCGGTCTTGTTCGACGTGCGCGGCGAATCGGGAACGATAGCGGAAGAGGATCATGCGATTCACTACAACTGGCGTGACTAGGTGTCATCTCACTGTCGGTAGGGTCTGAATCCTCGGGATCGGTTTCATTCGTCATCAGATTTGTGACTTTCTGTTGATGCCAGTCGGGAAAAAGGGCCGTCGTTGCATTATGTTCTCCCGGAAACGCTCGCGCAGAGAGACCAATAAGGTCGAAATCAAAATACGAAATCGTCAACTGGAACATCATTCCTCTGTGGAGGGGGTAAGAACTCCGGGATCGTCAGGTGCATCGTTTTCAAATGTTGGACGCAAAGGTTTGCCTTGGCGCCGACGACGGTTTGCGAATGCGGCATCGGCCCACTCATCAAACGCCGGGCGCCTATAGGTAATGTACTGGTTGGGTTTAGACCCGCATTCTCCGATTCGATTCCAAATCCAGTCGAGTGTCTCCAGGTCTGGTTGTGTTTCTCCGGCAAGTCTCTGCTGGACATCGGCTTCAAGGCGACGAACTTCTTCGATGGAAACATGCGAGAGAGAAAAGAGCGCATTTCCCCGGGCGGCGACCACTTCATGGCAAAGGTTCAACCAGTGATGTTCAGACGCATCTGGTGGCGGATATTTGCTTAGGTCCATGATCATGCCTTTGATGTGGTCCTTTCGCGTGTTGAATTCGTTCCACGTGCGAGCATGCAGATATATCCTGTCGCCGACAATAACAAATGCCGCGAACAGAACTAGGCCAACAATTCTTAGGAGCCAACGCCATCGTCGTTTCATGGTGTCACCTCAGATTATTCGGCTGCCGGATTCGGAAAAAACAAAGGTGTCAAGTACCATATTCTGAGATACGATTGGTTTATTCTTGTGTGAGTAATATTGTTTTGTGAAATTGATCGAGTTACAAGCCACAAATGGGGACGGTTATGGGCCGAGCACCGCGTGCGGATGAAGCTGGCGGAATTGACCACGCGCTGAACCGGGGGAACGCCTGGCAGCCGATCTTTTTTAAAGATTCGGACGACGCGGCGTTCGAACGAATCATCGCGGAGAGGCTGTCCCAGTTTCCGATCCATCTGATCGCGTACCAGTGGATGAACAACCACTAGCACATGGTTCTTTCGCCAGTGGAAGATGGCGGAATGGGCCGGTTCATCCGCTGGGTG
>JBDNHJ010000051.1:0-6518 GCA_041688835.1 Fuerstiella sp. | reverse complement strand
TGAATCGGAAGCCACCCACAGGCTTTATGGATTGGACCAACCAGAAACCAAAGCCTTCGGCCAGCAGTTACTGGCCGCCCGCCGCTTTGCCGAAAACGGTGTCCGCTTCATCCAGATCATGCACGGCGACGGCGCTGCGGGTGCCTGGGACAATCACTCCGGCCTGCGCGCAGGACATGCCCAACTTTCAAAGCAAGTGGATCTGCCCACAGCTGGATTGCTAAAAGATCTGAAGCAACGTGGCTTGCTGGACGACACGATCGTCGTGTTCGCGACAGAATTCGGTCGCACACCGGGTTCTCAAGGTGCTGACGGTCGAGACCACCATCCGTTTGGTTTCAGCGTTTGGATGGCGGGCGGCGGGCTGAAGGGCGGGGTGGCTCACGGTGCAACTGACGAATTGGGATTTCACGCCGTCGAAAACCCGCACTACGTGACCGACGTCCATGCCACGATCAATCAACTGCTGGGCATTGATCCCCGTCGGCTGGAAGTCCCCGGCTACAAGCGACTGGACAACGACTTCGGTCACGTCATTCAGGATATCATCGCTTAGGCCGAGCTAACCCAGGGCGTTGCCCTAGGCTGACATGCGATGGCCTTTCAGGCCGGAACGCCGACATGCCATCGCCTTTCAGGCCGGAACACAATGCGTTTCGCCCCAACGGGGCACAGCATGCTAGCTTGGGGCAAGTGAATTCGCGAATACGGATGAACGCCGCCCTAGGGAACTCGAACACACCAATCTTCAACTTGTTCGGCTCGAAAACTGTTTCCGAGGGATTGGGGAATTTCAAAGTTGCCCGATTCCTCAAAACAGCTCCGTGATGACTTCACCTTCATCCAGCAGGCTGTAAGGGCGGCCGAGTTTGTCGTGAAAGATCAAATCATTGACGCCCATGGCGTGGTAGACCGTTTTTGTCATATGAGCGGGCGTGACTTTTTGCTCAATGGGGTATTCTGCATAGCGGTCGCTGGCACCGTATGTCTGGCCACCTTGGATGCCGCCTCCGGCCATGACATCGGTCAGGCAATAAGTCCAGTGGTCTCGCCCAGCCCCTACGGTGCCACCAGAACGAGGATCGCCGATCTTGGGTTTGCGTCCCATTTCGCTGGTCACCAGCAGCAGGGTTTCGTCCAGCAGATCTCGCTGCGACAAGTCTTCGATCAGTGCCGAAAACCCACGGTCGAATTCCGGCAGCAGGTCTTCCTTTAAGCAGTTAAAGTTGTTTCCATGAGTGTCCCAGCTGCCCGCACTTCGACATTTTTTCGCCAACCCCTCGCTATCGCCTTTCCAAAATACGGTAATAAACGGAACCCCGACTTCCACCAACCGCCGCGCCAGCAGTAGGCTCATTCCATTCACCGTTTTCCCGTACCGCTCAACCATCTCAGGTGATTCCTGAGACACATCGAAGGCATCGGTTGTTTGCGACGACATCAGCAGCGAGACCGCTCGCTGTTGATTGATGTCGAATCCTTCTGCAACCCGGGATTGCTCGAACTGCCGGCGTGCGAGGTCGATGTTCTGCAGCAACGAATAGCGTTCGGTCAGTCGATCGACGGTGACATCACCTTCCAGAGCCAAAGATGGTGCGCCGAAACTGAGCGGGTTGACTGAGTCTCCACTGACGTACAACGGGTCGTGTTGGGTACCGATGCGAGCGGCGAATTGCCCCGGCCGAGTGTACGGGGCACGGCTTGGTTTGTGCGGAAGTGTGATCGCGTTCGGAAGAAACTTGTTCGGTTCGCGTTTCGAAGCCACAACACTGCCCATATAGGGCCAGTCATCCGGTAACGGCGTGCGATTGTTGCCGAGTGTGACAAAGGACTGATCCGGAACATGACCGGTTAGATTGTGGTAATAGCCGGCGTGATGGTCGTTTGTATTGACCGTACCATCCACCGAATTCACAACAGCCAGATGATGCGCCTGTTTTGCTAGCAACGGAAGGTGTTCACACAGCCTGACGCCGGGAGCACTGGTGGCGATCGGCACAAAAGGCCCTCGATAATCCAACGGCGCATCGGGCTTCATGTCCCACATGTCGATATGCGACGCCCCCCCACACAGAAAGAACAGAATCGCCGACTTCGCTTTGCCGTCGGCACGCTTTGACGGCCCCATGGCCTCTGCAGAACGCACTCCACCGAACTGCGTGCCGGCAAAGCCAGTCGCAGAAGCCACAAGGAATTGTCGACGATCCATGGCAGCGCTTTCTTATCGAAGTCAAGTTCGTGTCCTGAATTCGTCTATGGTGCCAAAATTTCAGGACAAACACAATCCCTGAGACGTAAGCACCGTGCATAAGTTTTCATGCAAACCTCGTACCCATCGGGCCGCGTTCTCTGCGGCACGCGCGGGGTGATGCCCACGCGGTTATACGAAGAAACTTGTGTACGGGTGCTTAACCCGATTTCCACCTCGATTACGAACACACAGGAGCGGCAAAAACACATTTGCTAGAGCGAGTCGGCTGTGGTACGTTGGTGATCCCACCGAATTCTCCACCCGCGATACTTGCGTTCGCCTAGGAGCAGCACAGATGCTTCGCTTTGCTGTAATCGGTCTGTATCTGACCGCCAGTACACTGGCTGCTGATGAGCTGCCGCTGCACGCTGCCGGACTTGAGCACTTTGAACGCAAGATCAGGCCGCTGTTGGTGCAGCACTGTTATTCGTGCCATTCGACACAGGCCAAGACAATTCACGGCGGGTTAACGCTGGACTCCACAGAATCGCTCAAGCGCGGTGGAGACAGCGGACCCGCGATCGACGTGTCGGATCTAACGCACAGTGTGTTGTTGAAAGTTGTGCAATTTGACGGCGAAATCCAGATGCCGCCCAAGGGAAAGCTATCAGCACGGGATATCGCTGAATTCACCGCTTGGGTCGAACGTGGTGCGCCCATGCCAAAGACAGCAGACGCCCATGATTCGGTGGAGCCAACGGATGGTCAGATCGACTTTGCCACGGGGCGGAAGTTCTGGTCGTTTCAACCCGTGGCGTCGAAGTCGCTGCCAGACGTCAAGCAGACGACGTGGCCACGTTCTAGGATCGATACATTCGTGCTGGCGGCCATGGAACGTGAAGGGCTGATTCCTTCGCCTCAAGCCGATCGCGCGGTTCTGATTCGTCGCTTGCGTTTCGATCTACTGGGATTGCCACCAGCGCCCGAACAGGTGCAGTCGTTTATCGATGATCACTCGCCGAATGCTTATCAAGATCTTGTCGAAGAGCTGCTCGCGTCGCCTCACTATGGCGAAAAGTGGGGACGAATGTGGCTGGATCTGGCTCGCTACACCGACAAAACCGCCAGCTGGCTTTATGCCACCGGACAAGCACATCTGTACCGCGACTGGGTCGTTCAAGCGTTCAACGATGACATGCCCTACAACGATTTCGTCCACCGCCAACTGGCAACGGATCTGCTGCCCGAAACCGGCCCGGAAGATCTTCCGGCGCTCGGTTTTATCAGCCTGAGCCCCACGTATTGGAAGGAGTTGAAACTGCCTTGTGAGATCATCAATACGATTGTTGCCGACGAATGGGAAGAACGAGTCGACGCGACAACACGGACTTTTTTAGGACTGACCGTCGCGTGTGCTCGTTGTCACGATCATAAGTTCGATCCGATTAGCTCAGAAGACTACTACGGCCTAGCTGGAGTCTTCGCCAGTTGCCGCCAAGTCGAACGTCCAGTCATAGCCGAAGCGGACTATGAACTTGTCAGGCAGGCGAAGGCAGAAGTTGCGAAGCTGGAAGCAGAAGTTGCGAAACTGAAGAAGCAAAAGCCGGTGCCGCAGGAAAGCATCGACGAACTGACGGCCAGAGTTAGCGCCATCAAGTCGTCAACCCCGCTGTACGACACGCCGATGGCGAATGTTGTTTCCGAAGAATCGATGCATGTCGTCCGCGCCGGCAAAACGCCTCAAGACGGCACGAAGCTGGACTACCGTCCGGAACCGCAAGACCTGCCGTTGTTCGTGCGAGGCAACCCAAATCGGCCCGGACCAATCGTGCCGCGCCGATTTTTGACGGTCCTGTCTGAAGTCAAAGAAGGTTCCAAACCTCAGCCGTTCGTCCATGGCAGTGGCCGCGTAGACCTTGCCCAAGCTATCACAACAGACGCTGCTGCTCTGACCGCTCGCGTCATCGTCAACCGCATTTGGATGGAACATTTCGGCAACGGACTGGTGACCACGCCCAGTAACTTTGGACGTCAAGGCGAATTGCCGTCACATCCGGAACTGCTGGACGATCTAACAGCGCGGTTCATTGCTGAAGGCTGGTCAATCAAGCAGTTGCATCGCGAAATCCTGCTGTCGGCGACGTGGCAGCAGTCTTCAGAATTCGACGCACAGCGATCGCAGCACGATCCACACAACCGCTGGCTGTCACGGATGAATCGCCAACGGCTCAACTACGAATCGTGGCGAGATGCCATGCTATTCGCGACCGATGTGCTCGACAGATCTATGGGCGGCGCATCGTTCTCGCTAGACGAAGCCGACATTCATCGCCGTACGATCTATGCGACGGTGCATCGGAGGGACATGTCAACGACGCTCACCATTCACGACTTCCCAGACCCAAATCAGCACAGCCCCGCGCGTTCTTCAACTACGACCGCCTTGCAGGGTTTGTATGCTCTGAATGGGCCGCTACTGAATCAACAGTCCGCAGCCCTCGTAAAGCGTTTGCAGCGTGAACTGGGCGACGATGACGCGGCTAAGATCCAACGGGCCAATTGGCTCTTGTATTCGAGACCAGCCACAGACAAGCAGCTGACGCTGGGAATGGGGTTCCTCGGCGAATCAAAAGACGATGAACGCACCAACCACTGGAAGCAGTACATCCACGTGCTGCTGGCGTCGAATGAAATGCTCTATGTTGATTGAAGAACCGCAGTGATGACTGACTTACCCGAACATTTCACTCGACGTCAACTGCTTCACCAGTTCGGTGCCAGCACCGTAAGTATTGCGGCGGCCACCGCACTTTCTTCACCGGCGTCTGCGTTGGCCGACACTGCATCCACGTTCGGGCCGCATTTCCGGCCGCGAGCCAAACGTGTCATTCATTTGTTTATGAATGGCGGCCCGTTTCAGGCCGACCTGTTCGACCCCAAGCCCGCGTTGCTGAAATACGCCGGACAGAAACCTGCGGGGGCCGATCTGCTGACCGAACGCCCGACCGGGGGACTGCTGCCATCACCGTTTCGGTTTCGTCCCAGCGGCGAAAGCGGCGTACCAGTCAGCGAACTGTTACCGAAACTCAGCCCGCACATCGACGACATCTGCGTGTTGCGTTCGATGCATGCGGACAATCCCAATCATGGTCCGGCACTGCTGCAGATGAACAACGGCACAATCACTCCGACGCGGCCCAGCATGGGAGCATGGTTTCTGCATGCCCTTGGCACCGAAAATCAGAATCTGCCCGGCTATGTGGTACTGTGTCCCGGCCGCCCGGTGCGGTTTTCGATCTTGTGGAACAGCGCATTCTTGCCATCGGCCAACCAAGGAACGTACATCAATCATTCCACAATCGATCCACAAAAAATGGTGCCCCATCTACGCAACTCGCAATGGGACCAAGCCACTCAACGCCAACAGCTCGACCTACGACAACAGCTCAACGCCGAACATCAGGCGAAACGCCCCGACGAACTCACGCTTGCAGCCCGCACGAACGCCATGGAAACGGCCTACCGCATGCAGTTTCAGGCCAGCGACGCCTTCGATTTGAATCGCGAAACGAAAGACACGCGCGACGCCTACGGAGCAGGGCACTTTTCGAACGGTTGCCTGCTGGCTCGACGACTGGTGGAACGCGGCGTGCGGTTCGTCCAAGTCTATTATGGCAACGGCCAACCGTGGGACACGCACTCAGGTCACAACGACCAAGTCCCCAAACTCTGCCAAGACATCGATCAACCAATCGCCGCCTTACTGGCAGATCTGAAACAGCGCGGGCTATTGGAAGACACACTGATCGTCTGGGGCGGCGAATTCGGGCGCACACCAACGTCAGAAAACGGTAGCGGGCGAGACCACAATCACCATGGCTTTACGATGTGGATGGCTGGAGGCGGTGTGAAAGGCGGCATGACCTACGGTGAAACAGACGACTTCGGGTTCAAGGCCACTGTGGACAAGATGCACGTTCACGACCTACACGCCACGATGCTGCATCTGCTAGGACTGAACCACGAACAGCTCACCTACCGTCACGCTGGCCGCGACTTTCGGCTCACGGACGTCTTCGGTCGAGTCGTCCAAGAGATCATTGCTTGATCACGGGCAGGTGGGCGTGAAGACGAGAACTTCTACTCGCGGCACAATCCTTTTTTCTTGACGTCACGCCAGATTCCGCTGTTCTTCAGAATAGCGGGAGTTTCTGGGTAGCGTCTATATTCGAACCTAAGCTACGGTTTGAGAGCTCCAGTGTGATTGTTGCTGACACCACTCATTGATTGTTAGAAGGCGAACTTCATGGTTGTGCAGAACTGGCTT
>JBDNHJ010000334.1:0-10525 GCA_041688835.1 Fuerstiella sp. | reverse complement strand
CAACTGTGGCTGGCTGCGTTACGGCAAACGCTGCGATGTTCCGGCCGACTGTTGTTCGCTGACGGGCTTCCACTGCGGCACGTATGTCTGGGTGCCACATTGCCACAGAGAACACCTATCCCGACTGACGCTGAAGATTCTGGACTACGCCGTCAATAGCCCGCCTGTGTTTGTGAAACGTCAAAAGGAAGTGAAGGTCTCTGTGGACCGGTTTGGACAGTTCACGACGATTGAAAGTCAAAAGGTGGGCACCGTGAAAGCCATCATCGCCATTGATGATCCCATCAGCAGTGTGCTGGTGGTGGACAATTCGACGGCAGCAGACGCGACGGCAAAGCTGAAAGCAGCGCTGGAGACATCCGGGCTGGGCGACGAGCAGGTCAACAGTATTCTCAACAGCGTGCAGAGCCCGCCTTTCGTCCCGGCAGAAGAAGTTTGGGCAGACAATTCCCGGACGCCCGCGGCTGCGAAAGCATTGAAGATTTTTGCGTCCGAACGTTCGTCATTCACGGTGACTCCAACGGAGGCATCCCCGTATGTGATCCCCAAGCAGCGGACGTTCAATCCTGGTGAGGGTTACCCCAACCAGTATCAGCTTCAGCGAGAGCTGCGGGCGATCAGTGTCCAACCATGATCGACGCGACGATGGGCTTCACAACTGACGCACATCAACACGATTGAAACGACAGAGCGGCGGTCCGGAGATTTCTCGCACCGCCGCTTTTCTTCAACGAATCCACAAATGCGGAGTCGATACACGCTCGCGGTCACAGCGACCTGGTATCAGTACCGCTCGTCGGAACTGCCGGCAGTGACAGGTACATCACGCCGCAAACAGGCACGGACGATGTCTACTTCTGTAGCGACTTCGGCTTCGCTGATCATGGATTCAATGATAATCGGCAGGTCTTCCGGAATCAGCGACGCCATCCGTTGATACGACCTCATTGCCATTCCGCTGATTCTGACGTGGCGACTGGCGGCGTCCACTTCGCTGATGTGCAGTTCTGCCAGTCGGTCAGCAAACTGCGTCAGGATCTCCACCGCAACGCTCATGGTTGGGTCGATCTGACGAGCATGTGCAATATCGAAGCACAGCTTGGCGTTGGGTAACTTACTAAACAACTGCCGCAGTTCTTTGGTCGTCCGACCGATGGGTTTTCGTTGGTCCATGTTTTCCAGCAGAACCTGCTCGCCCAACTCTGCCCACAGATCAAAGTTGCAGATAATGTCGGGGTGTACGATCAGCGGCCAGCCACGTTCAAGAACCGGCTGCAGCTGCTGGATCAGTTCGCGATCAGAGACGCCCTGCAGTTTGCTGGGAGCATGAAACGAAACGTACTCCAGTCCTTCGAGTGGCAGATGGTCAATCAGATTCAGCATGTCGGCCACTTCTGACTGCCGCAACGCTGACAACTCCACAGCATTCATGCCAGCCCGAACGTTGATCTCCAGTCCACGAACGACGTCAGACAGTGCCAACGCACCAGTAGAGAATCCAATTCTCATTAGAATAGCCCAAACTCTCGAGTCAAAGGTCGAAGCAGCGGGTGATCAAAGAACAACTCACCCAACCCGTCTCGAAAATCATAACTGATTTGCCGAACGTCCTGAAACAACGGGTCAGTCGCTGCTGCAGAAAAGTCCAGATTGTTGAGATGCTTCCGTTTTTCAGGGTCGCTGATGCTGCTGAGGAATTCGTCGTAGGCTTTCAGCAGCTTAACAGCCAATTGGTGGTCGTTTGTAGAAAGCAGGATTTCCGCCAATGCGTCAATGGCTGTCTTGCCTGTGTAGTCAAGGCAGTGGCTGACCAGACTGTCCAGCACCAGTGTGTCGTTCTCTTGGGCGGCTTGTGGAGCCTGTAGTTTGCAGCTGAAACACATCAACAGCCCTTTGACAAACAGCAGTTTGCGGGACATGCGCAGTTTGATGTTTCGCAGTGCCCATTTTGCTCCACCCTGCTGCCATTTTTTGGTCGCGTAGTCCACGGCGATTGTTCGCCACAACCGCACCACATCATTCAACAGAAACAGTGGAACTTTGAACTGAGGAGTGTTTTCCGTTGCCACGGCGGGATCTGTCTGGATGTATCGCTTCAGAATCCCACGCAGGACACGTTCGTGAACAACTGTGTCACTGAAGCACACGGACTCCAGTAAAAGCAGGACTCGTCGCGTCATCTTCTGATTGGAATCTTCGCTGCCACCGATGAAATGAATCAGCTCGAAACTGCTGGCCATAGAACCGAATGTGCCCGAAGAGCCGACTCCTGGGAATTCGGCATCACAAAGTCGCTGTTCAATTTCCCGTGTCAAAGTGAAGTGTTCCGGATCAGACGGGCCGTCCACCAGCAGCGTCCAGTCCACGTCACTTCCGGATGTCCACTCGCGTCGCGCCAATGAACCAAACGCAATCAATGCCACGTCTGGAGACATGCGCACGTCTGCCAGCGAGGCACGAATGCGATCTGTGGTCTGCACAGCATCGCGGCGAGCCTGCCTGATTGCCGGAAACGAACAATTCAGCAACTCGCAGAGCTGATCAAACGGCAGGGCGCTATCTGGTACGGCGGGATCTTCCATGCGCGGAAGTGTATCGGCTCGACTCGGGACGTTCCAGCTTCTTGGTTGGTGTCGCTGGGTCGTTGGGTTTCGCTGAGGGATTCCTGGCCTTTCGGCCACGGGTTCAACGAGAGAGGCGGTGCCCCGTGACATGGATTCGTTAGGCTCGGTCGCTTACCATGCGTAACGGACGTTACCCCGCTCACAATCAACTTGCCGCCGAATCCCCATGAAACTCCAGGTTACCCAAGCTCTGGCTCACCTGTTCCAGAAGCACCGCATTGTCTTTTGGTACGACGACAAACAGGAACTGCGCAAAGACTTTGAGAGCGTTCAACTGGAGGGCGTGGAGAAGGTCGAGATCAACGAGAACGAATTCCAGCTGAAACACCGCATGCTGCGGGAACAGCCGGATCAGAACTTCCTGCTGTTCAAAGACGGCCCTCAGCCTGAGCCTCTGAATAACTGGTTGCTGGATATTCAACTGGCTCAGGGAGAATTTCGAGCGGATCAGGCCGCTCTGTGGCTGACCGAACTGGGACTCGGTCTGGAATTCAACGATCTGATTACCGATCACGTGGAATTCTTTAAGTCCGGCAAACGCCGTGAAGATTTGCTAAAACTGGATATTGCCACGGACATCAAAAGCCGTATCCGCACCAAAATGCTGGCCGTCTGTGCCGGGTCCGACAGTCGGCTGGACACCGTGCTAGAAGCTCTGTTGGCGGAGGCAGCCGACGGGCGTAGTGAGAAGTACAAGCGGATCGAGCGCTGCCAGCTGGAGACTTTTCTGTGGGAACGCGCCGGGCAAAAATTCGCCTACCAGTCAGACACGCCATCGCCACTGGATTTCGTGATTGAACTGTTCAAGTCCTGCTATGCCATGGGTACGGATGGTGAGGATGAGATCCGCCTGAATGCCGAAGCTCTAGTGTTTCTGAAACGGTGGAAAGACAGCATTCGCAATAAGGCCGCGTTTGAGCAGCATTCGCATCAGTGTGCCGAAGTGTTGGATCTGAGAAAGGACCTGAGCAATCGTGATTTTCGTAAACTGGCGGAACTGGATTACTTTGAACTGATCGACAAGAAACTGCTGAGTGATCTGGCAAAGAGCGTCAAAGACCGCACCATGCCTCCGGGCGAATGCACTCGACTGGTCCGGCAGCGGCGTCAGGGACACTGGTACGAAAAGTTTCAGAACGAATATGAAGCCGTCGACTTCGCGTCGCAGCTGCTGCACCTGATTGACAACTTAAAGCTGGACATGCAGTCTCTGGCTGATGGTGTGGAGCGATACACCACGACATGGCATCAGGTTGACCAATTGTACCGCAGTTTTGTCTACCACTTCACGGCATCGACCAACGTGACGCTGCTGAAGCCCTTGGCAGAGGTTGTGGAAAACTGGTACTCGAACCGTTTCCTTTTGTTACTGGGAGACCGCTGGCAGGGTCTTGTGGACGAACAGGCGACCTGGGATATTCCCGGTGTCTGCCGACAACGTGACTTCTATCAACGCTTCGTCCGCCCGTTTCTGAGCGACAACATCAAAGTCTTCGTGATCATTTCGGACGGATTACGGTACGAGATCGGTCACGAACTGGCAGCCAGAGTCCGTCAGGAAGACCGCTATTCGGCCGAGCTGAAACACATGGTCACCGGCCTGCCCAGTTACACTCAGCTTGGCATGGCCGCCTTACTGCCGAATTCTTCACTGGAAATCAATCACGACAAAAACGCCAGTGTCAGTGTGGATGGCCACAGTTCTATGGGGACGGCCAATCGCCGCAAGATCCTGCAACAGGCCATGGGGCATAATCACAAAGCTACAGCTCTGCAGGCGAAAGAACTGCTGAACATGAATCGCGACGAGTCTCGTGAGCTGATCAGTGAACATGATGTGGTCTACATCTATCAGAATCTGGTGGATGACACGGGCGACAAGGCAAAATCCGAGCACCGAGTTTTTCAGGCCGCTGAAGAAGCAATGGCCGAGCTGGTGAGTATGGTGAAGAAGCTGGTCGCCGGTAACGCCAGCAACATCCTGATTACCGCAGACCACGGATTCCTGTACCAGAGTGGCTTGGAAGAAAGTGACTTCGCCGGCCCGGAAGCCAACAGCGTACCGGCCGATCGACGTGACCGTCGTTTTCTGCTGGGATCAAACCTCGATACAGCCGGTGGCCTCACAAAATATACCAGCGCGCAGGTGGGGCTGGCAGGAGACATGCAGGTGGCTCTTCCCAAATCGATCAATCGCCTGCGACTGAAAGGTTCCGGTTTTCGCTACGTCCATGGCGGCAGTACGCTGCAGGAAGTCATTGTGCCCGTCATTGAAATCAATAAGAGTCGCACGAGCGATGTTTCACAGGTGGACATCGATGTAATCCGCGGCAACCTGACCACGATCTCGACCGGACAGCTGTCCGTACAGCTGTACCAGAAAGATCCCGTCAGTGAAAAACTGCAGCCACGCACCGTCAGAGTGGCAATTTACGCGAATGACGACACACAGATTTCTGATTCGCACGAAATCTGCTTTGACCTGAAGTCCGAGAACGCTCGGGAACGGGAACACAAGCTGCGTCTGGTGCTGTCGCGTGATGCCGACAAATTCAGCGAGCAGCAGGTGATGCTGAAGCTGAAAGAAAAAGTCCCGTCAACCTCACACTATCAAGATTATGCGTCGCACTCCTATACGTTACGTAAATCCTTCGAACGAGATTTTGACTTCTGAGTAGTGTCCGGGCGGCCCGACAGCCGATGCGAGCTGCCGCTTGGGTATGACATATTCGCACGTGACTGAACAATAATAACACACACACAGCCAGCCAGCAGTATAGCTCATGACACCTCTCGACACCAAGATCACCGATCTGATTCAGCCTCTGGTTGTCCGCAAAGACCTTGTCAAAAAGGTCAAAGGCAACGCCGTGGTGCCGACCTATGTGTTGGAGTACCTGCTGTCTCAGTACTGCACAACGTCAGACGAAGAACAGATTGAATCGGGCATTGAACGGATTCTGGACATCCTGAAGCAGCACTACGTCCACCGGAATAACGGGCCGCTGGTTCGGTCACAGATTAAGGAAAAGGGCAAGCCGCACAAGATTATCGATAAGGTGCGGGTGGATCTGAACGAGAAAAAAGACTGCTACGAAGCCACCTTCGCCAATCTCGATATCAGCAAGGTGATCGTGCCGTCCGACACCGTCAAACAGCACCAGAAACTTCTGGTCGGCGGCGTTTGGTGCCTGGCAGACATTGAGCACAAGTACAAAGAAGGGGGAGATTCTCCTTGGAGCTTGGAAAAGCTGAAGCCCATCCAGAAGTCGTCGTTCGACTTTGATGGTTACCTAGACGCTCGACGCCAGTTCAGCACGGAGGAATGGATCGATCTGCTGATGCAGAGTATCGGGTTGAACCCGGGTATCTTTGGTGAACGCAGCAAGATGATCCAGCTGACTCGCCTGATTCCCTTCTGCGAACGCAATTACAATTTGATCGAACTGGGACCGAAAGGAACCGGCAAGTCACACATTTATTCCGAGTTGTCGCCTCACGGTATGTTGATTTCCGGTGGAGAGGTATCCGTTCCCAAACTGTTCGTCAATAACTCGACTGGCAAACTGGGTTTGGTGGGCTACTGGAGCACGGTTGCCTTCGACGAATTCGCGGGTAAAGGAAAGCGTGTTGATAAAGCCCTGGTTGATATTCTAAAGAACTACATGGCGAACAAGACGTTTTCCCGTGGTGTTGAGACATTGGGGGCAGAAGCGTCCATGGTCTTTGTCGGGAATACTCAGCACACCGTCCCCCACATGCTGAAGCATTCGGACCTGTTTGATGAATTACCCAAACAGTATCACGATTCCGCGTTCCTGGACCGGCTGCACTTTTTCGTCCCTGGCTGGGAGGTGGACATTCTTCGCACGGAAATGTTCTCGGATGGTTTCGGGTTTGTCGTGGACTACTTATCTGAGATTCTGAAGACACAGCGTGATGACGACTTCACTCAGCTGTTTGCTCCTCACTTCGCATTGTCGGACAGCATTTCCACACGTGACCGCGACGCCATCAACAAGACCTTCAGCGGCATGATGAAGCTGCTGTTTCCTCACCGCGAAGCCACAGCCGATGACATGGAAAAAGTTTTGGTGTGGGCCATTGAAGGCCGCAAACGAGTCAAAGACCAGATCGTGCGAATCGACGAGACCATGACCGAAGTGAAGTTTGCCTATGTTCGCAAATCCGATGGTAAAGAGATTTCCGTACAAACTCTGGAAGAGCAACAGTACCCACTCATGTATTGGCCGGAACGGGCTGTGGAAGAATCGGAAGTGGAAACAGAGGTAACCAAGAAAGAACCGGCCGTAGCTGACGAGCCGCAGAAGCTCAGAGAGTGCCGGTTACCGATCCATGAGAATCAGACCGGTATCGACTTTGAAACATTGCTGGGGCCGTATCTGAAGGGAGCTGCCCAGTTCACGATCACCGACCCATATATTCGGCAGTTTCATCAGGCGCGAAATCTGATGGAGCTACTGGAAGCCGTCGCCAAACAAAAAAGAGACGACGAAGAAATCAAAGTGCACCTTGTGACTCAGGCAGGCGATTTTGAGCAGGAAGTACAGGACGGGTTTCTGTCTCAGATACAGACAAAGGTCGGCCCCATCGGCATCATTTTCACTTGGGAATACGATCCGGACGCCCACGCTCGTCACATCACCACCGACCACGGTTGGGAGATTTTGCTGGACAGAGGTCTGGATGTCTTTCAGCGGTACGACATGGGTGACGCATTCAACCCGGCGAACCGGTTGCAGAAGTATCGCACCTGCAAAAAGTTCGAAGTGACATTTCGAAAACAAGATCAAACGCAGGACGAAAGCGCATAACGCTGATGGCGAGGCTGATCGGCACACATGATCTCTGGTCGCATGCCTGAAACACGAAACAGCATCAAGAAGCAACATTATGTCTGGTGACAGTCCTCAAGACGTCGTGTACTGGGACACGCCGCCACCTCGCAAATCTCGCGGGAAAATTGAATATGTCGCCCCATTTTCGGCTCGCGGCATGAAGCGGGCCTACGGCCGCGGGGACAGGTTCTCCGGTCGCGCCGCGTTGAACATGGATATCTGGCAGAATCGCGCGGGGCAGTTATTTGTGAGGTTCTGGTCACGCAATGAAGAGGTCGACGAATACTCACTGACGATCTCCGGTGTCGATCCGGTCTTTGAACCAGATACAGTGCGTGAGCACGGTTTCTCCGACGCATGGATTCCTCAGGCACTGCGCGACGAGTATGAATCGTGGGTCGTGAGCGAGTGCTGACTTGCCAGACATTTACAGAAGTGTTGTGCGAAAAAAAAAATGCTTCTGCGTGGTTGCGTTCCTGTCGTGGCGACAAGCAAAAACGACTGCGTTTATTGCTCCTGCGGTAAACTTTTACGTTTGGCATGCTGCATGCTTAAAGAGATTTTCAATAACAGGTTTCTTCTCACACCTTGGTGCCAACGCCGACGGTGGCATCGTCGCAGAAACCGCACGCCGCCCGATGATGGGCGGCGTGCGATAGGCTTGCTTAGCCTTGGGCTGTCAGTACAGGAATTTCCAATTCCACATCGGTCAGCATTTCACACCGGCGCAGGCCGTTAAAGACGACCTCTATTATGGCATGCTTTACCATTTGCCGACCTTCCGGCGACACGTTGCCTGTTGCGTGCCTGCAGAGCAGTTCTGCAATCCGGTTTTCCACGAGACTCACGAGGGTCGCAGCATCGAGTGTCCAGTTCCCGATGCTGGATCCACCAGCCATCTCTGCGATCAATCGCGTTGCAAGCGTTAGCGATTCGCTGGATTTCAGGCCTTTGCGTGCGGCCGCAACCGGCTCAATCCCGGGGTCGCCGGAGTCTCGCACCGCCTGTCGGAGTCGTACAGACAGCGGCGTGCTTCGTCGCCAATCACAATTCGGATGGGCGGTCAGATAAAATGCAAAGCGCTCGATGCGCTGGGTAATCTCGTTGGTCGTTTCGATTATGTTGATTCGTTATTCACTTTCGTTGCAGGTGAAGAATGACCGGCGGACGCGCAGTCCGCCGGCCCGAGGAAGAAAGCCGCTACTCTGCGGTTGAAAACTTCGCACGAGAGCGCGGATAGCCTTGATGGATGACTCCGTCGATCAGTCCGTCGTGGACGAGCTGCGTGCCCTGATAGTACTGCTTGTGGAACAGGGGAATTCCCGTTGCTTCGCACTCGTCTCGGATGTCGCGCACCCAGTCGATGTTCATCGGACGTCGAATGTCCTTGTGCGCCTGTTCGCAGCCAGTGATCACCCAGTCCACATGGGCAAGCCTGCGACCGAAGTTGACCGACTGCAACAACGGCTCGGCCGATACGAAGCGGACGACGGCAGGGATCTTCGCAAGGATATCCACCCGCCGCATATTCGTCTGCATCTCGACGGTCACGCCGAGCCACACGTTCGGATACCCGTCGCCCCAATCTGCGGGCAATCCACGACGGATGTTTTCAGGACGCTTCGTCAGAATCAGCCAGTCGAGATTCTGGCCTGACCGAATCACATCCCACGCGTCGTCTCGCCAGGCATCGGCACCTTCGTGAAAGAAGTCCGATAACGAGCATGTAAACACACGCTCGCTCGCACCGTTTTCCGCAGCTCTACGATCCCAAGCATGCGGTTTCTCCCAAGTGGTTGTTGCCTTGATGGGGCCACCGAAAGGTACTTTTCCCATTCGCTTGATGACGCGATCGATGTAGCAGTGTCGACAGGCCTCAGAGACCTTGTTGCAGCCGTACCACGGATTCTAGGTGTGGTGAGTCCAACCGATTTTTGAATTTTCCATTTTGACGTGTTCTTTCGTAGTTCGCAAGAAACGCCGGATCTGCCGGCAGCTGCCACGTCTTTGAGAGTGACTGCAGCGCGACGCGCAGGAACACTTGTCCTCGCGTCATCCGCAACATTGCGGGAGCATTGCCGATTTCAGTCCTCGCAATGTCGATCTGGGTTCAGATTCTCAACCACATATCGCATCAATGACTTTGCCTCGGCGAATTTTTGCGGCGACAGTTTTACTTCTTTTTCAGCAGGCATGCCTTTCCACTTTTCTGGTTCCGCCGTCTCAACGTAGTCAAAGAACACCTGCGATTTCGGTTGGTGCCAACAGTGCGGCCTCGCGCCAATGACAAAGTGGAAAACTACGAAGACCAACGTAGTTGCTTCCTCCCAATTTCCAGACCCGAAACACCGACCACACCGTTCATCGTCATCGCGTCTACCGAGGCCGTCGCAGCCGAAGCACATTCTGGCTGCTACGTCCTGAAGATGGTGATGCACGTCTCTTGCAAGTCCCAACGCGCAGAAACAAGCGATCAGTCGAGACTTGAGGCTGTAGATCTCCTCACGGTGTTCCTTCCTGCAGGACGCGTGCTTTGCGTAGCGGTTAAGATTGAAAATTCCTTCGGCAGCTCGATGCAACAATTCCTCGCGATCGAGCTTTACGAATTTCGCGTGCCGGTCTGCTTCGATCTGCTCGAAGCGTCGTTTCGGTCGGCTGTTTCGTTTCACGATTTCGCCGTAAGCATTTGTGCCCCGAAGAGCGATCACGTCCTGCCCACGCCAGAGCGGACACGGCGGTCCCGACCGGTAGTGTGGATTCCGGTAAGTGCCACACGGCTGGACGCCACGAGAATGCAGCAGACGCCGTAGCTGCTGGGGATTGACTTTCAGAAGCTCTGCGGCTTTGGGCGTCGTGTATTCGCATTTACGAGTCAATTTGGTTTGATTCATGCCATCTACTTTCTGAACAAGAATAAATCCCGGCGCGTTGCCGTGAAATCTCAGTAAGCGTCCGGGGAACCCATTTGGGCGGGCCGCGTTCAGTTGCGGGTGCCGTCGGCGTTGCGGAGCTCAGCGGCTGCGATTTTCTCGCGGCGTTTTT
>JBDNHJ010000333.1:0-3257 GCA_041688835.1 Fuerstiella sp. | reverse complement strand
TTGCTCATCCCCCGATATGTCGCAAATTCAAGTCGCTGCGCCTAGGGGAAATAAAATATTTCTGGCGACACTCTCGCCAGCCAACACCCACTTCGCTAATCCAGATACTCACCAAACCCGTTTTCGCCGTTTCAAGTTGGGACTAACGCAAAATCATGTCACTCAGCCGAACAGTCCGCCAAGACAGTCTGTAATTGGTGATCAACCAATCTGGTCGAAGATCGCAGCAAGAGTGGCGTTGGGGCAGTGTCCCGCGATTCGTTCAATAGCACGGGGCCGCACGGTCAGCAGCCAGTTGCATACAGCAACGCTCTTTCGGCTTAACCCGGTACGACTGTTTCCATCAGCGCTCCAAGACAACAGCACGTGATTTGATGGCAGCGGTTCGTCGATCGTGGTTGTGATTGCTACGAGATTGCTACGACGACGAATTCCGTCTCCGCTGGATCACTCAGCAACACAGCTGGCCGGGTCTTTGGGTTTCGCCCCTGTGGATCAAGAACGCTAATCCAGACGATGCTTCCCTTTTGCCGTTTCATTCCGGGCTACTCTTCAGCCAGCCATTGTTCGGGCGCCGGATGTTGGCGTGCAAGCTCAAGCAATTGGCCCTGTGAGTGTCGGGTGTGCGAAAGGTATTTCTCGACTTCGTCGAGCTGTCCGCGAAACTCATCTGCGTGAGGAATCGCAACACCTTCGCTTTCGCAAGCCTCAATAGATGCCAAGAATTCTCGGCTCATGAGAGCCCAGTCACTCAACAATTCCCAAATCGCTTCGTCGAATTCCTCACGTGGCGATATTTCACCATCAGCGATCATCCTTCGAGTGGTGTCGCGTGTCTCACAGAGAGACCGGACGGCAGACACTCCATCTGACACACAGGCTGCGAGGTCAATGCGTGCAAATGCCGCGTCGGTGTTTGCGTTCCATCGCGCGATACCAGCCGTAACGCCCTCGCGGTAGGACACCGGACGACGTGTGGCCGTCGCGAACATTGGATTCGTCAAGGTCATGATTGGGGCACCCAGTGTGATCGGGTTCGTTAGCTGACACTGCTTTGATTGTATGGCATTTTGTCGGCAAATCTACAGGCACGTTCGAGTGCCACCGTCACCACACTCTGTTTTCTGCCACAAAACTCCCTCATCTCCCACTTTCATCGTGCCATCTCCCGGAACTCCAACCCGGCTTCGTGCATCGCATCACTGATCAGAACCAACTGCGATCCCGTGAATCCCCGCGCCCGTAGCAACTCAGACGGCTTGGCGAAACGATCGGGGTCGCTGGTCCCGGCAGGCAAAAGTGAGCGGTTTTCTTTCACTCCAGCGTTCGAGTAGTGTTTTTGCTGGTGGGTCCGAATCCTTCCACCGCTATTCACGCAAGCACCTTCACTCAAAGGGCTTGCGTCAATTTCCGGGTCGCATTGAAGACCTTGGAAAACCTCAGAAATCGCTGTTTGCGGGTGTCACTGACACCCGCTTTCTGTTTGGCATGATTCCCGGATTCAGATGATGATTCGTTCGACTTCGTCGAGTGTAACGTCGTCCGACACGCGGTTGTACACATTGGTCGTCTTTGAAGACGCATGTGCTGCCTTCTCAAGCGTGCCGCCGTTCCGCATTTCCTCAATGATCCCGGTTGCTCGGAATGTGTGGCTACAGATTCGCGGACTGACACCTGCGGCAATTGCTCGTCGCTTGATCACGCGGAGTGCGTCGTTGCTGTGCATTCGCGTCTCGGTCAACTCACGGCGTTTACCGATCGTACAGAAGAGGGGAATGTCCTTCGCACCATTTAGGTTTGCAGAAAAAAACTGAACGAATCGCCGTTTGGCATCTGGACCGGGTGCCTCAGTCACAGCAGGCACGGATGCCAACTTCGTGACGGAGTCACTTCGTCCAAGTTGACGGCGAGGATAAACGATGTTCTGCCGATTCAACTCAAAGGAAGGAATTTTCGACTGAATCAAGATGTCGCATGAAGGACGATAACTTCGCTCAACAGTAACACTGCGGACGGTCCGCTTCCCTCCTTCGCCATTCACTTCGTTGGCAAAGACTGAAGCCGACACCAGTCCAATACGAAACTGCGTTTCCGGATCCATAACGTGTCACTCCTCTTTTCAAAAGGAACAGAATCCTGATCCATCCGGCCCAAAATGTCGAATGGTCGAAGAGCATGACACAACCTGAACAAAAGCGCAAGACGTTCGATCTAGCGATTTCCTTGACTCGGTCATGCCGCCGGTAGCCGAGTATGTTTGAACTTCCTTTCCAGTCATCGAACGCACTGACCAACCGCCGACATTGCCGAAGACGATGGCACTCGTTGCATGCGGAAAGCAAAACAAAAGTTTGCTTGTGCGGCGAACAACCTGTACACCGGGTCGCTATTCACGGCTGCTCGCGGCTGGGCCGAGACGTTTGCAGACCAATGGTGGATCGCGTCGGCAAAGCATCAGATTTTCGAACCGTGAGGAACAAAATCGACGTGCGATTGCCCTGCACATGCCGCGTGTTTTCCTGAACATCGTAGATGCCGTGAGGCGTGACTTCACCGTCGTTATACGCCGGCAGGTCGTGGTCCAGAACTTCGACCGCTTGGTTGGCAATGACGGCGCCCGACCGATGAATCTCCCCCAACGATTCCTTTCGTTTGCTGTCCATGCTGAACACCGGATCGCCCGTTTTTTTGTAGTCTTTCAGGGTTTTATGAATCTTGTCGAACGGCTCATCCCGGTCACGACTGGGAGCTTTGGTTTTCGACTTCACCTGTCGCCGCGACTTGAATCCCATCTTGCTGTGTTTGCGCAGCACCCCAGCACTTCGGCGATGTGGCGGATGCCGCCGTGAGTCAGTTTCACGGCTTCGATGACCGCGTACCGACGCCGGTCCTTTTCGCTGAGCGTGCGAAAGAAGCTCAGCAAATGTTGTTCAACGGTTTCGGAAAATCGATACGCCATTGCCAGAGCCATGACGTCCTCCATTTTCAGTCACATGCAGTTCAGTCCTCTGTAAGCCTCTCAGGTTAGCATCTCCGTCAAGCACAGCCAAAATCCAACCAACCAATTTGTTTATCGCACGCCCCATCCGCCGAGAGGTCACGGCGGAGACCGCCGTGCTACGTTTTGCAAAACACCGCCAGCGGCGTGGCCGATCAGTCTTGCAGGGTGACCTTCTTATCCAGCGAAATGCCGAACTGCTTGACGCGATTGCGGATCTTGCCGCGAGTGATGCCGAGTAGCTCGGCGGCTTTTGTTT
>JBDNHJ010000332.1:0-62913 GCA_041688835.1 Fuerstiella sp. | reverse complement strand
GCGAGCCATCTGTCTTCTGGAAAACTTCCGTCCCTTCGCCCCTCGCAGCAATACACCAAGAGAACACCATAGCCCAGCACACCGACTCAATGACAAAGCCTACGATCCCAACTGGCTACACAACCTGCAAATTTCCGCCTCCCTACAGGGGTTTCACAACCGTACATAGATTCCGGTAGGGTCAGAAACGTTCATAGTGGGATCCACCAAAGAAAACCGATTCTTTCGCCGCGCACGCGGGACGCGGATTGAAACATCCAGCGCCCCCGCGCCTCGTGATTTATTAGATGAAATCCACATCCAGACGCCGGGCACTGGTTCTCGTTTATGAAGTGGGGCCAGTGCTCACGTTTTTCTTTTCAATCACAAATAGAAGCGGGGCGATCGTCTATACTGTTCAATGATCCACCAAAATTTGTCGGCCGTGGGGCGCTCACCGCCGGAGATTTCAGGCCATCCGGTGGAAAGATTCGGGCGAGCCGCTGGTTTTTTCAGCGTTTTCCGCGAATTTCCCGCGGGTTGTCGGTGGCGAGTGCCGTGCCGCTCACGAAAATCAACTGACTGCCGGTGGCGTTGGGTTGGGTTGGACGGTCGTAACGTTCTGATCCGCTGGAATTATTCTTCTGGCGGCCTGTGGCGTTGAATGCGGGCGATCCATTCGCGAAAATGGTGCGAAATGCCTGACTCTAAAAACGAAGCCCCGGACATCAGCAGCATCCCCGTACGAGTTCTCGTGGTGGATGATGACGAATCGCACGCGCAGGCGGTGGCTGAAAGCTTGGAACGCATCAATTGCGAATGCAAAGTCGCCGGATCGGGCGAAGCGGGTGCCAAGCTGATTTCCAACGAATCGTGGGACGTCGTGGTCACCGATTTGCAGATGGGCGAAATTGACGGCCTCGAAATCCTGCGGCAAAGCAAAGAAGAACTGCCCGAAGCCGAAGTCATCGTCCTGACCGGCCACGGATCGATCACGTCGGCGGTGACGGCCATGCAGCACGGGGCCTACACCTATCTGACCAAGCCGCTGGACATTGGCGAACTGCGGGCTGCCGTCGAAAAAGCGTCCGCCAGACTGCGACTCATTCGCCGCAACGCCGAACTACGCCGCGACTTAGAAGAACGATTTGGGTTCGAAGGTGTGATCGGCAACAGTCCTCAGATGAACCGCATCATCGACATCCTGAAGAACGTGGCGCCGACGGACACCACCATTCTGATTCAGGGCGAAAACGGTACGGGCAAAGAACTGGTCGCCAAAGCCATTCATCACAACAGTCCTCGCAAAAACAAACCGTTCGTCCCGCTGAATATTTCTGCTCTGCCGGCCAGTATTCTGGAGAGCGAATTGTTCGGTCACGAACAAGGCGCGTTCACGGGCGCGTCTGGTCGCCGAGTTGGTAAGTTCGAATACGCCAACGGTGGGACGCTGTTTTTGGACGAAGTCGGCGAGATGCCGATGGATACTCAGGTGAAGCTGCTACGAGTGCTCGAAGACCGCCTAGTGACGCGACTGGGGGCGAACGATGAAATGGAGATCAACGTTCGTCTGGTGGCGGCCACCAACGCAAACCTGAAAAAAATGGTCGACGACGGCGCGTTTCGCGAAGACTTATACTACCGCTTGAATGTGGTGAATCTGCAGCTGCCGCCGTTGCGAGAACGGCCGGGTGATATTCCGTTACTGATGGAACATTTCCTGAAAGACCTGTCCAAGAAAACAGGTCGTCAAGTCGAAGGCTTTTCGCGAACCGCGCGGCGGGCGCTGCTGAGCTACAACTGGCCGGGCAATATTCGTCAGTTGCGCAATGCCATCGAAAGCATGCTGGTGATGGACACGGACGGACTGCTGGATGTGGACGAACTGCCCGCCGAAATCGCAGCGCTGGTGACCGACGACGACAACCTTGTCGAAGGCGATGGGGCGGCTGGGTCCGACATGCTGATCGGGCGCCCGATGGACGAAGTGGAAAAGTATTATATCCAGCGATCGTTGGAACTCACCGACGGCAACCGCGAAGAAACCGCACGGCTGCTGGGCATCGGAGCTCGCACGCTGTATCGCAAGTTAAAAGAGTACGACTTGCGAAAGTAAGTGCGTTGCTGTAGCTCGGTGGTCCCCACCGAGACTCTTGTGGCTTTGGTGACGCTCGGTGGAGACCACCGAGCTACGGAAGCGATTACTCGGCCACGGGTAATCGAATTCTGACGCCTCGGATACAGGCCAGCTTTTGCAGTTCCGCATCGGCCGCTCGAAAGCGACCTTCGGTGGTGCGATGTGTCATGATCACCAATCGCGCGTAAACGTCGGCTCGATCTTCTGGAGTTTCGTCCTGTCGGACAGAAGCGATGCTGATTTCGTTGCGTCCCAGCACGTCGGTAATGTCGGCCAGCACGTGCGGCCGATCGTCAACGTTCATTCGCAGATAGTAGCGGCGAATCAATCCTTCCGCTGGCTGAATCGGCAGCGATGGTTGCTGAGCAAACCTTAGGATCGACTGGAACGTGACGGCCGTTCGCCCGGTTGCGTAATCGATGATGTCGGCCATCACGGCGGAAGCTGTGGGAAGCTGACCAGCGCCGGCTCCGGAAAACGTTGCCAGTCCGACCGCGTCGCCTTCGACGGCGACGATGTTGTCGGCACCGCTGGTTTGAGCGATCGTGCGATCTTTGCGAATCAGCGTGGGTTGTACGCTGAGTTCCAGTCGCTCGTTGTTGACGCGCGCCGTCGCTAGTAGTTTGATTTTGTATCCGAGGTCATCGGCCACCTGCAGGTCGAGCAATTCCAAGCCGTCGATTCCCTGTCGGACAAAGTCATCCAGCGACACGGATGTTGCGAACGCGAGGCGTGTCAGGATGACCAGTTTTTGGGCGGCGTCGGTGCCGTCGACGTCCATCGCGGGATCGGCTTCGGCATAGCCTAGGGCTTGAGCTTCTTTGAGCACGTTGCCGTACGAATGTTCGCCATCCAGCATGCGGGTTAAGATGAAGTTACTGGTGCCGTTCAGAATGGCTTCCAGCGATAGAATTCGGTTGCCGGTGAGCGATTGAGTCACCGCGCCGATGATCGGAATGCCTCCGGCGACAGCCGCTTCGAAACTGATGGTGCGTCCATTGGCTGCGGCCAGTTCAAACAGTTCGGGCCCATGCGTGTAGATCAACGCTTTGTTGGCCGTGACGATGTCCTTGCCGGCCGCCAAAAACTGCTGCATGTAGTCGTAGGCTGGATCGACACCGCCGACCAGTTGAGCGACCAGCTGAATTTCTGGATCGTTGACGACTTCGGCAATATCCGTGGTGACTTGAACGCCGTTCGGAAAAAATTCTCGAGGCTTCGATGCGTCTCGAACAACAACTCGCCGAATACGAATGTCACGCCCAGCGCGGGAGGCAATTGTGGCGGCTTGAGCCTGCAGGATGCGTGCCACGCCTGAGCCGACGGTACCGAAGCCGATTAGGGCGATATTTAGTGGAGCTGGATTCGTCATAGGGGTGAGGTCTCGAAAATCGTCGAACTAGGAAGTCTTCGGCAGATCGACCAAAACCGCTGCATGAGAAGCCGCGTTGGGGACGATTTCCGACTTTCGCGGTTAATTCACTGGGGAAAAAGCGGATCGTATCGGGCAGGGTGAGCGGAATCCCGCAGCAATTTGCGGGAATTTCGGTTCTCACCAATGCCCGGTTGAGTCCACAGACTGTGCGTCTCTATAATGACGGAACCAGACGGTTCAGCGTCGGATTCGCGGCTCGGAAGTGGCGGAAGCAGTCAATTATCATGGATATCCGGAATTCAGCGTCCGTTTACGGGCAACCGCAATGCCGGAGAAGATTATGTTAAGGCCCACAAATATGGCGAATTCAGACCACCAGGCACCAGCAATGGTTCGACTGGGAGCTGTCAACTACCTGAATTCCCGGCCCCTCATCGAAGATTTGGATCAGCTGTTGACAGGTTCCTCCATCGAACTCGATTACCCCAGCCGACTGGCCGATGCTCTCGCAGCCAACAGGCTGGATGTCGCCCTAATTCCATCGATCGAGTACTTCCGTCGTCCCGGTTACCAAATCATTTCCGACGCCTGCGTTGCGGCGCGGGGGGAAGTGCTGAGCGTGAAGTTGTATTGCCGCGTTCATCCGGGCGACGTTCGCCGCATTGCCTTGGACGAAGGATCTCGCACCAGCGCCACACTGGCCAAGATTATTCTGGCAGAACGCTATGGAGCCTTCCCCGAATCTGAACAGTTGTCTTTGGATTCGATGACGACCGACAGTACGGCCGATGCCGTGTTGTTGATCGGAGATCGAGCCATGCACGCTCCGCCAGAAGCATTCGTGGAAGTCATGGATTTGGGGCAGGTGTGGTACGAATGGACGGGGCTGCCATTCGTGTTCGCCATGTGGGTGGCTCATGCAGACGCCGACATCACGGGCATCGCCGCCGCGCTGAACGAAGCTCGCGATCGCGGGCTGGAATGCGTACGAAGAATCGCGGCCGAAGAAGCTCCCAAGCTGGATCTCAGCGAAAAGACGGCTTACCGATATCTGACGCAAAATCTGCACTACCACTTAACGTCGGCCGAACGGTCCGGTCTGGCACTCTTCTACGAACTGGCTTCCCGACATCACTTGGTCGACAACAATGCAAACCTCGTCTTCTCCGATTTCGTTACTGCTTGATAAAGCCGTTGCTGGCGAACGCCTGACTCCGGCAGAAGGCGTCGCGATTTTGCAATCGCACGACTTGTCCGCCATCGGAGCCGCTGCGGATGCCGTCAGCAAACGTCTGCATCCTGAGTCGTATCGCACGTACAACATCGATCGCAACATCAACTACACCAATGCGTGTACCGCAGTGTGTGACTTCTGCGCCTTTTATCGGCCACCAGATCATCCCGAAGTCTATGTGCTGCCGATCGAAACGCTGCTGAAGAAGATCGAAGAAACCGTGGAACTCGGCGGCGAACAAATTCTGTTGCAGGGCGGTCTGCATCCGAAGCTGCCGATGGAATGGTACGAAGACATGCTTCGCACCATCAAACAACGCTTTCCTCAAGTCAACGTTCACGGCTTTAGCCCACCAGAAATTCATCACTTCACCAAGATCGCCAACCAACCCCTGAAGACCGTTCTGGAACGATTGCAAGCGGCCGGACTGGGCAGTATTCCTGGCGGTGGCGGAGAAATTCTGGTCGACCGGGTGCGGAAAGCAATCACACGCGGCAAAGTGCTGACGGATGACTGGCTGAATGTCATGCGCGTTTGGCATCAACTGGGCGGCAAGTCTACGGCGACGATGATGTTCGGCCACATCGAAACGCTAGAAGAACGCATCGAACACTTCGAACGCGTGCGGCAATTGCAGGACGAAACCGGCGGCTTTACCGCGTTCATTAGTTGGACGTTTCAGCCGGACAACACGGACATGGATCATCTTCCGCCGGCTGGGGCCTTCGAATACCTGAAAACGCAGGCGGTCAGCCGCTTGTACCTCGACAACATCCCCAATATTCAATCGTCGTGGGTGACTCAAGGGGAAAAAGTTGGTCAGTTGGCTCTGGCCTTTGGAGCCAACGACATGGGCAGTCTGATGATTGAAGAAAACGTGGTGTCGCAGGCCGGCACGGTGCATCACTTGTCTGTCGAAGCGATTCGCCGGTGCATCAGCAGCGCCGGTTACACTCCTCGGCAACGCAACGTCTTTTACGAATGTATCGATGATGCCAGTGAAGTGATGTTGAAACCGGCAAGTCCCATTCTGCCGATTCTGCAGTCGTAATCCTTGTCGACCTTCCGGCGAATACCAGCCGTGTGGGCGTGAATGTGGTAGCCTGTCTGCAGGAACCTGATTGCCGCACCGTGAATTCGGTGCGACAGCATTGTCATTCCTGCGACCGTCCCACCGAAATAAACAAGCTGTCGATTTAGTGAGCGGCACGGCGCTAGCCGCCGGTAACGCACTGCCAAACGCTGGCGAAGCCGGCGGCTAGCGCCGTGCCGCTCACGAATTCCGACGAAATCGACAGCTTGATCAATTCGGCGGAAAACCATCAGCCACGGCACATTCTCACTCCCTCCGACAAAGCGGCACCATGATTCGCGTTCACGGGCTTTGCAAAGATTTCGACGATTTCAACGGCGTCTTCAAGGCGGTGGATGATGTTTCGTTCGAAGTTCGCCCCGGCGAAATCTATGGACTGCTGGGCCCCAACGGTGCCGGAAAAACGACGTGCCTGCGAATCCTGAGCACCGTGCTAAAACCGACACGCGGCCTCGCAGAAGTGGCTGGTATCAATGTCATGCACGACGCTGAAGGCGTGCGTCGCAACATCGGCTTTATGTCCTGTAACACGGGCATCTACGACCGCATGACTGCGCGAGAAATGGTCGAATATTTTGGTCGGCTGTACGGCATTGAAGAACACAAATTGCAGCTGCGGATCGAAGAGATCTTCGACATTCTGCAGATGCACGAAATCAAAGATCGACTCGGTTCCAAGATGTCGACTGGCATGAAACAAAAGGTTTCGATCGCTCGGACCATCGTTCACGATCCGCCCGTGATTATCTTCGACGAACCAACAACGGGACTCGATGTACTCGTCGCCCGCAACGTGCTGCAAACGGTGGCCGTGTTAAAAGAACAGGGCAAGTGCATCATCTTTTCGACGCACATTATGCGAGAAGTCGAAAAACTGTGCGACAGAATCGCGGTGATTCACAAGGGCCGCATTGTGGACGAAGGCACGCTGCCGGAATTGGCTGACCGGCACGACCAGCCGGACGTGGAAGAACTGTTCTTTGAACTCATCGAACAACGCGAAGCGCAACTAGCGCAGCTGAAGGTCTAGGTCTCACAGGGCTACGATTGATTTTATGGTTCGGGGCAGTTGAGCCCGCGTCTGATGACAGAAGACATCCATGAGCTGGAAAAACGTCAAACTGATTTTTCTGCGCGAGGTTCGTGATCAACTGCGCGACCGGCGTACGCTGTTTATGATCACCATCCTGCCCTTGCTGCTGTACCCCATGTTGGGACTGGGCATGGTGGAAATGATGTTAACGTTCAGCGAACAGCGCCGCACGATTGTGATCTTGAATGCGGATCAATTGCCCACAACGCCCGCGTTTCTGGACGAATCCGGAATTCGCCCCAACTGGTTTGGCCTTTCTGATGACGCTGCCAGCTTGCAGGTGGTCACCGACCTGGCAGATCCCGATTCCGAACAAAAACCACAGCCGGCCGGTGAAGTACGACAACGATTCTCAGCAGAACAATTGCTTCAGAACGGTCGATCGCTGGCTCGGCAGTTTGCTACGCTAGACAAAGATGCAACTCAACCCGACCGGCAGGCTCAACTAGCCGCCATTCAGGCACGGCTCAGCCTGCCGTTTGCCGACAGCGGAATTCAGGTGCTGGTGATCGTGCCGGACGGATACGCGGAATCCGTCCGCGCGCTGCAGCAGGACACCATTGCGAACGCCGATCAGGCCGAAATCCCGAACCTGCAAATTTTACGCAACAGCGCGGATGACAAGTCGGCGGTGGCTTTTGCCAAGACCAAGTCGGCGCTGCAAAACTGGGAAGCATCGTTGCGAACAGAAACGTACGCCAAAGCTGGACTGCGACAGGAACTGCAATATCCGGCTCGTCTGGAATTTGTGGAACTGGCACAAGGCAAAGAAGTTTCGGCCAATGTGTGGAGCAAACTGTTTCCCGCACTGCTGGTCATCATGGCTTTAACGGGAGCCTTCTATCCCGCGATTGATCTCGGGGCTGGCGAAAAAGAACGCGGCACGATGGAAACGCTGCTGATCAGTCCTGCGCGCCGCATTGAACTGGTGCTGGGCAAATTCGGGACGATCTTTATGTTCAGCGTCGGCACAGCGCTGATGAATCTGATCAGCATGGGATTCACTGGTCGCCACATGGCAGCCACCATGGGTGCCGCAATGGCGGATAATGTCAGTTTGGAACTGCCCGGATTGTCGTCTTTGATGTGGCTGATCATTCTGTTGATTCCGCTGGCCGCGTTGTTTAGTGCGCTGTGCTTGGCACTGGCGACGTTCGCCAAATCGACCAAGGAAGGCCAATATTATCTGACTCCATTACTGATGGTGATCATGGGCCTGACCATGTTTTGCCTGTCGCCAGCGGTAGAAATCACTCCGCTGTACAGCGTGATTCCGGTGATGAATGTGGCCCTGCTGCTGAAGGGTTTGTTGCTGTCGACAACGGTGTCCAGTGAACTGATGATGTATGCGGTGCCGGTGCTGTTTTCCAGCTTCGGTTACAGCGTGCTGGCGTTGTGGTGGGCCATTGATTTGTACAACAGCGAAGGCGTGTTGTTCCGCGAAGCCGAAAAATTCGATCTGAAGATCTGGTTGATCAGCTTGACCAAAAGTAAAGAGCCTGTGCCCGCTTTTGCCGAGGCGATATTCTGCTTCATCATCATTCTGTTTCTGCAGTTCATTGCGATGAACTACATGCGACCTGATTTGTCGGGATCGGCCGCAGCAGCCGGTCAAAACATCATGAAGGTCACGGTGATTCAGCAGTTGACGATGATCGCCTGCCCGGCCATCTTTATGGGAATCATGCTGACGACTAGCTTGCGAGCCACGTTTCGACTTCGCATGCCATCGGTCACTAGCATGCTGATGGGAATCGGACTGGCCTGTCTGGCTCATCCAATCAGCATTGAACTGAGTACCTTCATGGTCGAACGCGGTTTTCTGCCTCCGCCTCCGATGGAAGGGTTAAGGCGAGTCAACGAACTGCTAAAATCTGCGGCGTTGCCATGGTGGCAGGTCGTTGCCGTATTTGCCTTAACACCAGCCATCTGCGAAGAAATCGCGTTCCGCGGATTTATCCTCAGCGGACTGGCGCGCGGCAATCGGCTGGGCATCGCCGTGATTGTCAGCAGTCTGATGTTTGGCATTGTCCACATGATTCCGCAGCAGGCATTCAACGCCGCGCTGCTGGGATTGATACTGGGATTATTGGCCATTCACAGCCGCAGTCTGTTTCCTGCGATTGCGTTCCACTTGTGTAACAACGCCATCGCCACGCTGCACGCCAAAAACAACTTCGGCATCCACAACGACAACACGTTTGTGACTCACATCGACGGCATGCTGCGATACGAATGGCCGCTGCTAATCGTGTGCCTGATTGGTATCGCAGCTTTGGTGACTTACATGCTGCGAGACCTGAAACGCGAACAGGAAGCCAAGCGGCTGCAGAACCTAGAATCGTTCGAAGATCCACTGCCCACAACACCGCAGACTTCCGCCACGGCGTAAATCACGTTCGTGGCGTGCGATCGAAAACGCCGCTGCCGTATTGCAGGTTGTCCAGCATGCCAGAAAAGTCGCCGCCGTGGACCAGCAGTTGCGCACCTTGAGCTTGTCGTTTGGCGAGGTCTTCCGGCGATCCGCAGGGCAGGCCCCAAGCCACGCCGTGACGCGCACAAGCGGCGGCAACCTGTTCGATCGCGGCATCCAGCGTCAGGTCGGTGGCGGTGCGGCGGATACGCAAACCGAGATCCCCCGGCCCGACGAATACAGCCCCGAGGCCTGGTGTGGCGGCAATGGCGTCGATGTTTGCGATCGCTTCCGGCGTTTCGACCTGCACCACCAGAAACGTTTCGTCGTTTGCTTCGTCAAGAAATGCTTCCACGCCGTCCATGCCGTTCACAAAATAGTCGGCGTCCAGACCGGCTCCGTCTAGGCCACGATCACCGAGTGGCGGAAACTTGACGGCATCAACCAGGGTTGCTGTTTTTTCTGCCGTGTTCACATGCGGAATCATGAGCCCGGCGGCTCCGTCTTCGAGGTACCGGTACAGTCGCGTTTTTTCTAACGTTGGCGGACGCACCATGATGTCGATGTCGTGCAGGTGCGAATGGACCAGCAGAGTCTGCACGTCGCGGTCGCTGAAATTCCGGTGCTCCATGTCCAGCCAGATACAATCGTAGCCATGATGAGCTGCGAATCTGACAAACGCCGGGACGAAGTGACCAAGGCAACACATGCGAACGGTTTCGTTGTTTCGCAAACGCGCCAGTGTTTTACTTTTTCTCATGGGAAGCTGTCTTGTGGCAGATACGGGATGGCTAATGCGAGGCATCATAGCCGTTCGCTGGAAAGCCTGGAACACAACCGCAAGCGATTTCGTGAGCGGCACGGCGCTGACCGTCGGCAACGCACGAAAAAACGCTGGCAAGGCCGGCGGCCAGCGCCGTGCCGCTCACGGATTTTGACGGTATCGCTGTTATTCCGCCTGCAGCGTCGCGAAAGCGGACGACTTTGGAAAGCGTTTTGAAAGTTCCAACTGTGTTGCTGCGGCTTCGGAAACTCGACCAGATTCGGTCAGGCAGCGCCCAGCCTGCAGCAGCGACAGCGCAGCCAATGCTTCGTCTGTGGGCGACATGAACGGCAGCCATAAAAACGCAACCGACGCCTGATCGTAATCATGCAAGCGTTGCAGGCCCAAGGCGATGACATATTGCGGTCCACCGCGAGCTTCCAGAGGCATGCGGCGCAGGTGGCGTTGCCAAATCGGAAGTTGGTGCGTTAGTCCGGCCGCATCGGTCTGCAATGTCACACGCCATAACTGCGCTGTTGCCAGTTCTGCAATGCGCGGTGCCGCAGAATCGCTCAGTCGGCGCAGTGTGACTGCAGCGGCGGCGGCCTGTTCTTCGTCGCCAAGTAACCTCGAAGCCGCCACCAGTTGTCGCGCCGCGGAACCCTGTTGCAAGTCGTTGGCCGTTGCGGACACACACTCGTCCGCCCGCAGTCGATGGTCCCAAACCAGTGGTAAGAGTGAAGCGTGTCGACTGCGGGCATCGGATTCTAAGATGGTTTCGATCCGTTCAACGGCCGCGTTTCTGTCGCCCATCAGGATGCAGGTTTTTGCCGCTGCGGCGTGCAATTCATTTTGAGCCCAAGGGCGGTATTCGTGTTTGAGTGCCGCGTCGAAATGACTCAGGGCGACGGCAAAGTTGCCGGCCTGTCGCTGCTGCAAACCGGCTTCGAAGTCGGTGGATCGAACAAACGTTAGTTCCGTGATCTGGGAGACTCGGAAGACTTGAGTTTTGGTAATGTGACTGCGACGCAGGATTAAGGATTCGCCGGAAATATCTTCGATTCGCCCCTGATAGCGAATCGGCCGCTCACCATCCTGCTGAACTGTGACCGTGTCGTTACCGATAAATGGCAACGCTGTATCCTGAGCCCAGATTGCGCTGTTGAATGCGCTGGGGAAGGCGCTGATCACGGCGATCAGTCGCAATCGTTGACGGGTGATTACTGAGGCAGATCTTGGCATGTCCATGTCTCCGTTCGCAGCAATTCGTTGGTGGATTCTGTGGAGATTGTGATTTTCCACTGCACCACTCCAAAAGGCAACTCGTCGGAATACAGCACATCGCAGCGGTACCAGCAGCGTCCGAACTTGGGATCAACAATCAGGACCCGCGACGCCGCTCGATCACACCGCAGCGCTGTTTTTTCGCCGTCATCGCGAGTGTACTGAAAATATCTTGGACTGGCCGAATTGTAGGCACGTGGTGTTGGCAAGCCTCTGAGCACCAAGACACTCCACCGCGATGCTGCTGGCAGCGATTCGATGTTCAGCGGCTGGCCGGGTGTTAAACTGATATCTGCTGGAACAGCCTTCGCAGCCGCCGCGATGTCGGTCCCCGATTCAATCAGCTCGGGCGGCACGATCAGTGTTTCCTGAAGACCGCCCGCAGCGGTGTCCGCAGTTCGCTGCAATGTCCAAGGATAGGCTTTGCTGCCGTTTAGCAATACAGCAGGCAGCGTGGTGATTGTTAGTTGGCCGCCGTCGGCAGCGTCACTGCGCCACGACGACGTGACGCCAGCCGATGTGGGCCACAGCCGGAAGACGGAAAATCTTGGCGGAGTAAACGGCGGGATTTTTGTGCGGTAGTCAATCCAGCCGCGACGTTCCATCTGTTGAAAGATCCAACCGGGACGCCAAGGATCCTGCAGCGAATACAGCGACGAATACACAGACGGTAGCATCAGCAACGCAATCAACAGCTTTCCACGCAGGGAGGTTGTCAGGCGTTCCAAGGCCGGAATCATGCCGTACCAGAAAAACGGTGTCAGCCATAACATCCAGCGTAATGTGGCGGAATTGCCGCCATAGTTATAGTTGCTGGTGCGGGTCAGATAAAACCACAGCACGGCCAGCGATAGTCCCGCACCGATCCAGTAAATCGGTGCCGCGACACGCGAGGTTTCTTTGTTTCGAAACGCCAGCCACCAGCCTGCCAAAGTCAGCAAGAACAGGGGCGTGATGGAAAACAGACCATGATGCCCCAGCAAACAGTGAAACAGATACACGGCGGTTGATTCCGTGTTTGCATCGATGCCCTGCGGGTTGCTCCAGTAGCTCGGAATTCCGTCATGCACATACACATATTGCGATTTACCGTAATACGCATAAAATGGCTTGATGCCGCCGGTGCAGATCCAGTTCGTCACAAAGAACGCCGCCAACGGAACCAAGGCCGCCGGTACGTAATACCGCGCGGTTGCGCGCCAGTCGCAGCGCAACACGTAGAAGAACGTGACGAGACTGAACGCCGCCGCCGGTAATTCCAAACAGCAGCTTAATGCTGCCGTGACGCCAACAATGGCAAAGTCTGTTTTGGCGGGGGATGCGGACACGCGCAGACGAATCATGGCCGCCAAGCAAAACAACAGGCCAACTGCGGCCGGCGTGTGGTTGTTTAGCGTGGTCAAGAATGGATTCAGCATCGATGCGAATCCAGCCGTCAACAACAGCACAGTGGTCGTGGCCATGGAGACCTGCAGTACGGCCAGCGACTTTCGAAACGACAGCAGAGCCAAGCACATGGGCAGCACGTTGACTAACAACAGAATCAGCCGACTCACAAACGCCGTGTGTTGCAAAAGGCTATAGCCCAAGGTGTGCTTTTCGATCCAGTACACGCCGGCCACGACTGTCGAAAACAGGGGTGGTTTTGACGAATAGAAATGCCACGGCTGATCGTCGCCGTGACGATGGCGGACTTTGTCGATCGTGGACCAGTTGGGCCGCTGATCGATTTCGTCGATGTGGTAGGTCCCACGTTCCACAAGCGACCACACGGTGCACCATCGAGAACGGTCATTGGCACTTTGCAGCGGGCGGCTTTGTGCGACGGCCCAAACCTGCACAATCGTCGCCAGAACCACGATCAACAGGCCACTGAAATGCAGACCGCCCGCACGTTCTGATTGGACACCAGAATGCTTGGAAAAGTTGTCAGGGCTCGGCTGAGGCATGGGAGCGGCTGGTAAAGGTTGGCAGCGGTTGGTTATGGCAAGAGTGCCTGACCTGAACCGTTGCGGCGAGGATCGAAGCGTCATTAAAGTGGGATGGACACTTCGGTTCAACACAAAAACGCCGTGTGGAAAGCCCACACGGCGTTTTTATTCGGCCCAAAAATCACTGAATGCAGTGGATTAGACTTCTTCGGCGGCGTTAAAGTTAAAGCACATCCGGATCAGATGAGCGACATTGTCGGCTCGCATCTTGTCGTTAATTCTGGCACGATGAGCTTCCACGGTCTTGGTGCTGACGGTCAGTTCTTCAGCGATCTCACGACTGCTCAGTCCGTCGACAACGTGATCTAAAACTTGTCGCTCACGAGCAGTCAGGCGATCCAGACTGTCTTCTGTTTCGTCCAGCTCGTCATCCATATCGACGTCGACATCGTAGTAGAAGTTGTAAGCACGTCCCACGGCTCGCATCATAGCGCTGACCTTGACCGGCTTGCACAGGAAGTCAAGCGCGCCGTTTTTCATGGCTCGCACAGCCATCGGAACGTCAGCATGCCCAGAGATCATAATCACTGGCAGTGGAAAGTCTTCTTCGGCCAGTTTTTCCTGCAATTCGATGCCTGACATGCCCGGCAAGCGAATATCCAGAATCAACACACCGGGACGAGCATCGCGATAGTCACGATAGAATTCCATCGCCGTCATGTAGTCATGAACTTCCAGCTTTTCGCCTTCCAGAGCTTCTTTCATCGACGCTCGGATCGCTTGGTCGTCTTCGACGAGGAAGACAGCGAAGTCCTTCCGCTTCTTGGCAGTCTCAAACTCCGTCAAAGGAGCCGCTTTTTTCTTCCGGCGAGCAATACGCCCACGGTTTTGCAACATCTGATTTCCTTTTTTTCAAGTACCTATAATGCCCCGTGATGAAAACTCAATTCACACACTCAGGCAAACGATTTCCCAGACCTATCTCAAACAGACTTAGACTGAAAGTTCGACGAACGGTCCTTCAAAAGACTCCATCCACCATAATTGACCACAATTGACTTGTTGGCCTAGAAAGGACTCCCTCTCCGCCCCTAAGTCTTTGTATGGCCAACCGATGCGAATTTCAAAGGATTCGGTGACATTTTTTTTTATCAAATGACGAATTTTTCAAAAAAAATGGAAAATCCCACCAAAACAAGATCACGACGCCTCCTGATCCCAACACTCTCCGCAAAACGTTCACATTTCAAACCCATGTTGACCGGTGAGTAGCGGTTGGAAGATGATGTCGCCAAGGGTCAAACATCAAGAATGTCTCATCTTGCCGTCGCACTAACCCCCTAAGGTTTATCGAACTCTTCAATGACCAGAGCGTTTGTCACATTCATTTTTTCAATTTTGTGGCTATCCGCATCGTTTTCTCAGTGCGTGGAGGCTCAAAACTTTACGCAGCGCGAAAAACATGATGGATTCGAATTGTTCTCCGAAATCCGTGTCGACAGTCGCCAGATCGTCAGGCAGCTGACGGACGTTCAGCAAGAACTGGAAGAGCTGCTGCAGCTGGGGGCTGATGGCCAGGGCGTCAAGATTGTCATCTTCTCGTCCAGCCAAAGTTACCGAAAGCACCTATCTCAACAGTTGCCAGACGCGGCCCGCCGACGGGCCTTGTTCTATAAGAAGGGTGATGTCTCCATCATTTACACCTTCCGTCACACGGAGTTGGTCACAGATTTGCGGCACGAATACACTCATGCGTTGCTGCATCAAGCGTTGCCTTTTGTGCCGTTGTGGATCGACGAAGGCTTGGCGGAGTTTTTGGAAGAGCAGCGAAGTGCGCGGGATAAGTCGTCGCGCCTATCCGCGATGAAGTGGAGATGCCGGACGGGTTGGAAACCGAGTCTGGCTGGGTTGGAGAAGATTCCATCCGCTTCGGCGATGAGCTCCGAGCATTATCGTGACAGTTGGGGTTGGGTTTCTTTTTTGGCGAACGACTCCGCCAACACGCGAGATCTGCTGCGGACGTACCTTCAGGCAATTTCTGCCGGAGAAGCACCGGGTGACTTCAGTGATTGGGTGCAGACTCGTGATCCTGAAGCCATAAACCGCGTAGGTTCGTATTTTCGCCGATTTCGTATTTCACTACGCTGACGCCTCGGCACGGATTGCCACACGCAAGACTGCTTTTGCAGCACTGGCGTGGTGAGTCCACTCTGTGCGTTTGTTGTTCCGTCTTTTGGACAGGCGCGACAAGTGTTCCCGTATCCAATTTTGGGACTGGCATTGTGAAATACAAATCTTCGACAGGACTGCAGCAGTGGTTCTTCGGTTTATCTTGCGTCGTTGCTCAACTGATTCCCAGCGGACTGCAGGCTCAACAGTCGCAACAGCCTCAACAGGGCTCCACTTCTGTTGCTCCGACTGCTGCGGTGGCGACGACGCCGGAACGCACGCCCGTTGTGCGTGACGTCTTGTTAGAACCGGACGGGCGCTTGCAGCTGCGGTTGCTGGACGCCTCCGGTCACGCTCAAACCGGAAAGGTTGTGAAGTGCCTGTTCGGGGATCGCGTGATTGCTGTGGGAAAAACGAATACCGCCGGCCAAGTCACCATTACTTCGTTGCGACCGGGACTTCACACCATCGCCGCCGCCGGAACAATCACCGCTTATCGTCTGTGGGACAAAACAGCGGCTCCACCAACAGCGATTTCGACGCCCGCGATCGTCGTCGATGACGCAGCATTGCTTGGGCAATACGGCTATGGTTACGGAGCCCCCACCATGATGGCACCTGGCTTGCTGGCCACGGGAGCCACAATCGCGGCCGTCGTCGCCGTGGTCGCTGGCAAAAGCTCCGGAAGAGACAGTGTACTCGCGCCGCCCGCCAGCCCGTAATCCGCCAGCGATCGGAAATCGCTCTTACAGGTTCGTTACACAGACGTCCGAATTACCAACTGCGAACTCGCAGCACAGATCGATGGGGCGTCGATCGGTAGCGGATTGTGGTCACAGATGGTGACATGGTGTCTCCAATACGTTAGAGAAAATGTGTTGGATGTTTAGGCAAAACGTGACTTCGGTGATCACAGCCTAGGCCATCGGTGCTGTGCAATTTTGACTGCGATCTGTTCCACAGGATACAATGGGCCTGAGCCCGATTCATACGTTCTTTCTGAAGATTCTGAACATCTCAGGCGGCTGCCACACTACTGGCGTTTTCGTTTGAATCGAATAGCACATCCCCGAGCGCCAACGGCCGTCACTTCGGGCGTTTGATTCCGCAACGCAGACTCCACGGCCCGTTCCACATAGCTGACCTTCACGGCGTCCGCTTTGGTGCTGTCGTCCATGGCACCGCGGTAAATGATTGTTCGGTCTCGGTTCAAAACGTAAAATTCAGGCGTATAGATCGCGTCAAAGGCGCGAGCAACATTCTGAGTTTCATCCTTCAGGTACGCGAAGTTGAATTTCTTCTGTTCCGCGCGGTGTTTCATTCGGTCAAGATCGTCCACTGCGACAGCATTAGAATTGATCGCCACCACAGCCACCTTTGCGTTTTGATCGAGGTACTTTTTTTGCAGAGCGATCAGGCGGTCTTCGTAGTCGACGGAATAGGGGCATGAGTTACAGGTGAAGCAGACAATCACCGCGTCCAATTCTGCGAGGTCTGCTAGGGAGTGTGCTTTGTTGTCGGTGCCGATCAGCTGCTGCCAACCGACAGCGACGTCACCTACTTGTCCAGCAGGAAGTTGTTGTGCATTTGTTTTCGAACTGAAACACGTACACGCAAAAAAGATCAGTAGGACACGCGAAAACATGCTGATGTTCCTGACACGCTTGAGGGAACTGAGACGGGATAATGCCGCGGCACGCAATCATACCAATCGGACCAACCGTGCGGCAATCGATCAGTGTCAAGACTGGTTTCTCTGTGCTCATCCGTGGTGTTGATGATGAAACGCGAGCTCTGATGCTGATTTCGAACGTTCACATCAACATCGGGTCGCAACATCGGGTCGCACCGCTTGCCGTTCAGGCTCGCGGTGTCGCCTTGGCGATCGGAAACCGCTCTGACGGGTTCTGTTCACAAACGCCGCTGGTCGTGGCTTGGACGTTCCGGAGCGGTTTCCGATGGCTACGCCACACAGGAAGGCTGCGCCATCCGGTGCCACCCGCCTGCACGTCCCGCGAGAGCGACCTGCTGGCGTTCTTACGTCACCGCCAGAATCGGGAACTCGAATGGAATGTCAGTTGCTTTGGAAACACATGACGTGCCAGAATCCGCTGAGCAGCTTGGTGTGTTGCCATTGCGGCTGTCTGGCTGCCACGATTTGGTCTGTCAACGTGCGATTTCGCACACGCCGGACGCCGACTGAGTCGTCTCCGCACGTTCACCTTCCGCCGGAAAGGAAATGTTTTGCCCAACGATTCTGATAGTTGTCACAGCGTCGACAACAGCGCAATCCTGCACGCGGTGCTGGACAGTGCTGTGGATGGCATCATTTCGATTGATGAATCCGGCACCATGGAATCGGTCAACGCTGCGGCCGAATCGCTGTTTGGTTATCCGGCTGTCGAAATGCTCGGCCAAAACGTATCGATGCTCATGCCGTCGCCTTATCGTGACGAACACGATCAATACCTGAAAAATTACCAGCAAACTCAAACAGCGCGGATCATTGGCATTGGTCGAGAAGTCCCTGGACGGCGAAAAGACGGCACGCTTTTTCCGTTGTATCTGGCCGTTAGCGAAGTGAAGCTCAGCGACCGGCGTGTCTTTACGGGATTTGTGCATGACCTCACAGAACTACGAAAGGCAGAAGATCAGGCGACGGAACTGGGCCGAATCTTAGAAGACAGCCTCAACGAAATCTACGTCTTCGATGCCCAGACACTGAAGTTTCAGTTAGTCAATCGTGGAGCGTTGGCGAACATCGGCTACTCGGCTGAGGAACTGAAGTCGCTGACGCCCGTTGATCTAAGGCCCGGTTATGATCGCGCTCAACTGCGAGCCAATCTGGCACCACTGCTTTCTGGTCAGAGCAAGCTGGTCCAAACCGAAGCTGTCCACAGGCGAAAAGACGGATCAGAATATCATGTCGTGGTGCGACTGCAGCGAACAACTTGGCTTGGAAACGATGCCTTCGTGGCGATCATCTTGGATATCACGGAGCAAAAGAAAATTCAGGACCGAATTGCCGTGTGGAATGCTGAGCTCGAAGAACGCGTTGAAGAACGGACGCGGGAACTCGCCGCCGCTCAGGAACAGCTCGTGCGCCGCGAAAAACTGGCCGTGATGGGGCAATTGGCTGGCGGTGTCGCCCACGAAATCAGAAACCCGCTGGGCGTGATTCGGAATTGCGTCTACTACCTCAAAACCAAGGCGGAACATTTCGACCAAGAAGACACGGACTGCATCGAAGACATCGAACGCGAAGTGCTGACGGCAAATCGTATCGTCAGCGAACTGCTCGACTTCACCCGCGACAGTCCCTCACTGCTTGTCACGTTTACTCTGGAAGAGGCGTTCGAAAATGCGATCCGAACACTGATCATCCCCGACACCGTTAACGTGATCAGGCAAAACATCGACGGCATCATTCTTCGAGCGGATCAAGGCCAAATCGAACGTATTCTGGCGAACCTGATTCGCAATGCCTGTCAGGCCATGGACAACACCGGAACCCTGACGGTGTCGGCAACATCCAACGGACTGACAGCGCAGATTCAGGTGCATGATACGGGACCGGGAGTACTACAGGATGATATTCAGCACATTTTTGAACCGTTATACACTACGAAGGCCAAGGGAATCGGACTGGGACTGGCGGTATCCCGTCGGTACGCCGAACGCAACGACGGCGCATTGACGGTGACAAGTCCGGCTGGCGGCGGAACGGCATTCCTGCTGACATTGCCGGTGGTCGCCGGTTAACGAATGAACGAATGAAGGTTGTTCACGAAGAACGACCTCGCGACGCAAACTCAGAAAAGAACGCCCGATAGCAATGGCAATGGCCCCCGCACCGAAACTCGCCGAACAACTGAAGTTACTGATCGTCGATGACAACGACGGCATGCGATCGAGTCTGCGTCGTGTTCTGCAGTTGGATCACTATCAGATTGATGAAGCGAATTCTGTTGCGGCAGCATTACAGCGCGACAACTGGTCGGACTACTTTGCGATCTTGCTGGATCGCAAAATGCCGGATGGCACGGCTGACGAATTGCTGCCGAAAGTGCGAGCACTCGCACCAGAAGCGGCAGTGATGATCATTACCGGATACGCGGACCTAGAAAGCAGCGTCGGCGCACTGCGACTCGGGGCCGCAGATTATCTGCTGAAACCGATCGAACCCGAGTCGCTGCGTTCACGATTGCGAGGCTTTGCCAGTCTGTTTTTGGCGAACCGTGAATTGGTGAAACGCGACGCTCAGCTGTGCTTTATGGTCGAACACCTTCCGGCTGCTGCCGCCTACGTCGAGATCCACAGCGGCGAAGTGCGATTCAATCAGATGATCGAGCAGATCACAGGCTACACACCGGACCGATTTTCCACCAAAGACGCCTGCTTTGAACTATTGTTTGGCGATCGCGCAGCATCGATTCAGGATCGCTACGATCGGAATCTCGCATCATGGCTGGACGAACCGCGACGGCTTCGCATCCAGCGGCGAGACGGCGTACAGCGCATTGTCGAATTCCGCGGCTACCGCTACAGCGGTCGCGAAGTCTGGCTGCTGGATGACGTGACAGATCGCGATCTGCACGAAACGGAATTGCGGATTCGTGATCAGGCCATCCAATCGGTCAACGAAAGCATTGTGATTGCCGACGCCAATCAGCCCGGCTACCCGATTGTATTCGTGAACAAAGCCTTCGAAAGACTCAGCGGGCTGACGGCAGCAGAAGCTCATGGGCAGGGGTGTAATCTGCTGTGTGGCGACAGCACCGATCCGGCGTTTGACGGCCTCAAACAAGCCATCGAAAACCATCGAGACTTCCGAGACACCGTGCAGTGTGTGCGTGCTGACGGCAGCAGGTTTTGGAACGAAATTTCTCTGGCGCCCGTTTGCACAACGTTCGGCAAGGTGTCACATATCGTGGCTGTCATGGAAGATGTTTCCGAACGCATCGACGCTCAAAATCAGGTCCTGCAGTCTGAACGACTGGCGGCGATCGGCGAGATGGTGACAGGGCTGGCCCACGAAAGCCGCAACGCTTTACAACGATCACAAGCGTGCCTCGACATGCTGGCTCTGGACTTAGAAGACCAACCAGAACAGCTTGAACTGACCAACAAGATTCGCCGGGCCATGGATGACCTGCATCGTCACTACGAAGAAGTCCGCAACTATGCGGCTCCGATCAATCTGGAATGGCGACCGACTGACGTGCTGTTGTTGATTCGCCAAACTTGGCAAAACGTAGAGCCAGCTAGAAGCGGGCGAGTGTTTCAGATGGTCGAAGCGGGCGACGTCTGCGATACCGTGTGCGAAGTCGATGAGCACCGGATTGAACAGGTCTTCCGCAACGTTTTGGAAAACGCCATCGCCGCGTGCTCAGAAACCGGTCGCGTGATAATTACGCTGTCGGGGTCGAATCAATCCCAGGAGCCCAGTTTGCAGATTTCGATTCGAGATAACGGGCCGGGGTTCACCAAAGAGAGCGCTGAGAATGTCTTTATGCCGTTCTTTACGACCAAGCAGAAAGGGACGGGGCTGGGGATGGCGATCTGTAAGCGAATCGTGGAAGCTCACGGTGGCCGAATTGATGTCGCCAGCCATCACGACGGCGGCGAAGTCATTATTGTGCTCCCTCAGCAGAAGACGCGCGACAGCCGTACCATGAACGGTTCGTGAACGTCCCTTCGTTTTACTTTTTTGCCGCCTGCGACTGCCCACCGTTCGTCTTGCCGTCCGCTTCCAATGCTTCATATTCTTCCAGCAGCATCGACGGACAAGTTTCCACTTCGTCGCATTGCTTGCAGGTGATTCGCACAAGTTCTGAGCTCGAAATCTTTAACTGGTTTGATTCACAGAGCTGGTAGAGTTCTTTAAGGTGAGTGCAAATCATGGTGTTCATTCTTTCTGTTGGGCAATCGGACGACTCTTGCCGGAGGTGTAGCCAACGGTGTCGCTGATGCAAATGGCACGGCGCCCATCGAATGCTCTGGGGTACGCTCTTGGATTTCGGGCGATCGTTGCTGGGTTATTCAGACGCCCCAAACGCATCTCGGATCTTGTTAATCACGCGCTGCTCAGCAGCAGAGATGGCGTGGACCCCCGAATCTCCGCCTGCTGCCAGAGCCACGCTTTCCGCGGTTGACACGGCTTGTTCTCGCAAATGACGATACGATTCTGGTTTCACAATCGGCTTCAGAGCCGTGATGTAGTCTTCCCACACCTGAAACAGTTCCGGCGTGGGTTGGCACTGCAGCCACGTCAGCAGAAGGCCGCCCGCAATCGAATCCGGCAGGATACCGGCACCTTTGGCGGTCTCAATCACAGCCTCCAGTTCCATAGGTTCGACAAAGCCATTGGCCCACACAACCTGAATGGCAGGCACCAACGTCATCGCGGGCAAACATCCGGGCTCAATTCCGACGTATAGCAACTCTTCCAGAACGACTGTGTCGGCAATTTGAGTTTCCTTTTGGAGTGACTGCAAATCTCGATCATGTTTCCATTTTTCTCGAAGCGAATTTGCAAGTTCGTCATCAATACGTCGAAAGAACTCCTCTTCCAACGCCCGATCAAATCTATCGATAACGTCCTTTGGCATAACCAACCACCGTAATCTAAGTCAACAAAAGTTCATTCGGAACGAATTCAAGAGTATATCCTCAATCGAGATCAGCATATTTCGGACCAAACCATACGAAGCTTGTCCTCCGCCGTCGTCGCTCGGCGGTCTGGGCCGAGAAATCACCGTGAGAACCGCAGTGGCAGCGCTAAAACTAAGCTTTGACAAACCACAACCAGCCAAGCTGAAATCCGCTGCGTGCGAACAAAGACTGTGCGGATTCGCACATGGACTTGCTGGGCAAGATGCGGCACTCTTAATGTTTTTTCCCGTAGTCGCAGACTAGGTTTTCCCGCCTAGTCTGCGACCACGGGTGAAACGATGGACGGCTCATCCGTCACCGCACGCGGTATACATTCGTGGCTTCATACTAGAACATTCCCACTCAACCTGACTGCACTTCGAACACGATACAGTCAGGGATTGTCTTCCCGCAACGCTCAGGAACACGGTTTGCAGTTCTGCTCCAACAGCCTCCTGAGTTTGATCGGGGGATTGACATTTCGTAAAGGTAAAATCACATGACTCGAAAACTCTCGCTGACCGCAGGCATCCTCTGTGTGGCAGCTGCCAGCCTGTGCTGCTACGCCCCTTGGACGACAGCGCTGAGCGACGAAAATAGACCACTGGCATTCGCTCAGGCAGCCAAGGCTGAAACGGCTGACAGCGCGGATCGCAAAATCGACATGCGCAGCAAGCTGAAAATGGTGCAGCAGATCGTCGAAGGGATTGCGACGGAGGATTACGAAATGATCGACAAGGGTGGCATGGAACTTCTGGAGCTGGCCGAATCCGCGGCGTGGAAATCGGCTCACGAACCGTATTATAAACACTACAGCACCAACTTCGAACATTCCTCGCGCGGGCTGATTCAGGCCGCAAAGTCGAAGAGCATCGAAAAAGCGACCTTCGCGTATATTCATGTCACGATTTCCTGTACCGGCTGTCACCAACATGTGAGAAATGCCGTGCGAACCGCAAGGTAACGGTCAGGCAGGAGATTTGTGATTTGTGATTGGGCGGAACGCGGCGAGCGTTCCCATGGCGTCTTAACGGGTCTCAGCGAAACAGCAACTCACCCGGATACTGAATCGGTGTTTTGCCGGCTGGCCGCAGTGTCTTGACTTGGATCACTGGTGGGCGCGATTCTTCTTCCGGGAATTGCTTGAGTTGTCCCAACAACTGCACTGGTTGATCGAGCAATGCTGTGGCCATGGCCTGCAGGTTGGGTTCCAGCGAAAAGTCGACGGGCCAGCTTTGGCCATCCGCGTCAATCGTCATCGCGGCGGCTTCGCCTAGACCGGATTCTTTCATTCGCAGCGTCCCCTGAATGCTGAGCAAAGCGACTTCTTCGTCTTTTGGTGCATCGCATGTCGCAATCGATTTCACCTCGACAATCCAGCGATCCTTGACCTCAGTGCCGATCACTTTTCTGAGCGATCCAATGACGACAACCGACTGCTTATTGTGTTTCTCTGCGAACGCGCGATCGGCAGGGGTCAGCAACTGCAGCTCCCAGGCCATCCGCTTGAACGTGATCTTTGTGCCGGTGCTCTCACCACCAATCGCCATGACTCCATGCCGCAAACGGCCACAACACTTCACCGACACGGACGGCTGCGGCAGAATGTCATCGGCCGCAGCGAAAGTCCCCAATCCCAAGCAAATAACAATCACCAGTTTGAACATCGCAACAGTCCTAAAAAAGAGTCCGTGGCTAGCGCCAAAACGGCTCGTGGTTTGAAGTTTCGGAGTCCGTGGCTAGCGCCAAAACGGCTCGTGGTGTGAAGTGTTTACAACCGAGCGGGGTCGACGATCATGCGATTTTCCACCAGCCGTTGTCGAGGATTTTCAGTGACCGGCGGCAGGGGCTGCGAGGTTCGCGATAAGAATGAGAGGTCGAGTACGCCGCCGGGGATTTTTGCTGGAGGTGTATGGCCCCAGAAGTTCTTGAGCGCGGCGCCTGGACGAGCGTTTTCGTAAATCAGATCTCGGACTTTCGTCATCTGGGCTGGCGTTGGATCCGGCGCGGAAAACGTATTGCCCCAGATCAATGCCGCAGCTCCCGCGACATGAGGGGCCGCCATCGAAGTTCCGCTGAAAGAATCGTATTGATTGTTGCGGGTCGTGCTCAAGATCTGAACTCCGGGTGCTCCGATGTCAACAGATTTCTGTCCAAAGTGGCTGAAGGAACCACGTGCATCATTCACATCGATGGCTCCCACGGAAATGACGTTCGTCTGAGCCAGTGACGCGGGAAAACTCGGTCGCTGATCGTTGTTATTCCCTGTGCCGCCCGTGTTTCCGGCAGCGGCGATGAATAGCACGCCCTTCCGTTCTGCTCGAGCCACAGCTTCCACCAGTTCTGGTGAGCTACCCGGACCACCCCAGCTGTTATTCAAGATGTGAGCTCCGTTGGCGACCGCCCAGTCAATGCACCTCACAGCATCGGACGTCGCGCCGGAACCATCTGGCCCCAGAAAACGCATGGCCATGATCTGTGCTTTCCAAGCGACGCCACCCACACCGACGCCATTGTTTCCGACTCCAGCAATGGTGCCTGCGCAATGCGTCCCGTGGTTTTGTTCATCCATGGGATCGTTGTCGTTATCGTAAAAGTCGTATCCATACTGTCCGCCTCGAGACCACATGTTGTCCTTCAGATCGGGATGCGTGTAATCGACTCCGCTATCAATGACGGCGATAATCACTTTCGCAGAATCATGCATCACGGGCCACACTTTTGTCGCGCCGCTGTTTTTCATTCCCCACAGCTGGTCCAGAAGCGGATCGTTCGACACGACGTCTGAATTGGATGGTGCCGTGGCTTCGGCGACTTCGCCCTGCGGAATCGACATGATGTAGTCTGGAGCCACATAGGCGACGGCGCTGTCGGCCAGCAGCGTTTCGACAGCATCGGACGTGACGGCTCCTTGAAGTTCGACGACCAAGAACGAACCTTGACTGTAGTCTTGGATCACCTTCAGCCCGGCTGTCTGCAGAGTTTCTGGGTGAGGCTTACGACCACGATCCGGATAGCTGATTAGTAGTCGAGTGGATTGCGGTTCCTCTCCAACGGCCTCCTTCTCGATGCTGTCGGCCATCGCACGCATTGCTTGTTCTCGTTCGACCGGTACTTCAAACACAGCCCTCCCGTCTCGACAGATTCCCATGTAGTGCGATTTGGAGTGACGGACCAGTGCCAATTCTGAGGAAAGTCGAGGCTCGGCTCGGCACCGCGCATGCAGGCGATACTTACCACCCGCAAGCAAGGGCTGCTGCGCGAACATGATCACGACGCACAGCAGGGCTAGGATAAAAAATGTTCGCATGTTTATGAATTTCTTGCGAAGTAAAACAACGATCAGGACCTCATGTCCATGGCGTCCTGAGTGTCTTAGAACGAAATAATCCACGAACGACATGTACTGCGATTCAGTCCCGGAAGGGACGGCAGACTCTTGCCAGTGACAAAAACACAATCAAATCAGCACACGCGTGCAGCGGACAATAACTGAGCGATCGAAGTTCGTAAATATCGTTCTCCGGCCACAACAGCCGCCGCACTCGATGCAGCGGCAACGCGAAACGACGGGAAGACAATCCGATCGGCAAAAGTGACCTTTTCGTAGTTTGCGAATCCGCATACATTGCTGTTCCTCTCTGGTCTGCGGCAGCTATCGCCAACCCATATGACGGTTATCCGCGCTGCAGGCCAAACATCTCCTGGTTGTGATTCGTGTCTCACACGACTCAGTGGATTCCGGCAGCCGCCGAAAATGACTGCGTCGACTTCGGATTGCAGCATCCTCTCTCTCTCCTGTCGCTGCTTCAAACATCATGAAGATTTCTCCACCGCAATTGCTGCTGGGATGTTGCTGCGCGTTCACTCTGCTGATCGGGTGCATGCCAATGACCGGACCGGGCAGGTTACCGAACGGATATCCAGGCCAGCCGATCGGACCGAACTATCCCGGCGGATCGCCGTGGTACCGCGTCGGCTATCCTCGACTACCCGGCGCGCCCGGCCTGCCGATTGGGGTGAATCCTGCGCCCGGCATTCCCGTGGTGATCATTCCTGAGACACCCGACACGCCACCCACGATTCCCGTGACAAATCCAACGGACCCGACTGACGATCCCAGTGACGATCCACACAAATTCTGGAGCCCATGGCCGCTGCCCCCGCGTGGTCAAGAACTCGCAGTACGCTCCGTGGGGTACCAACAACAATCACGCGGCGGCCGTTCGAAAAGTCCCCGCGGCGCGTTTCTCAAGGCTTCAGGCGGCAACGTTCGTCGTCAGCAATTGCGGGATGGTGCGACTGCCACGCCGAGCGAAGATCTGAAGTATCGCGGCGGCCGAATCATTCGTGACTTGTCCTACGTCAACCTGTACGTCAGCGGTGACACCGACTGGTCCACCGCCGATGTGGAACAAATCGACGGCAGTCTGTCTGCCGCCATGCGCGACGAACATTTGAACAACGTGCTGCTGCAGTACTTCAATAACCAATCCATCCGCTCGACCCCGCTACCGTCGCATCCTCTGATCGGCTACACGCCCCAAGTTGTCAGTCGTGGTGATATTCAGAACTATGCGACCTATCTGTTCCGGCAGGGTTTACTCGAACCCTACGATCTGCCCAACACGGTCTTCAATTTTCTGCTGCCACCCGGAACACGCCTCACAGATGCCGCCGCAGCCGCGAATTCTCAACGCTCAAGCACGGCCTCCCGCGCCCACGCTTCGGCGGCCGAATCAGACGACGGCGACTCCGCAGCAGGGATGGCTGGCTATCACGGATCGGTGGAAATCGCCAATGGCAGCAAAGTCTATTTTGCAGTTAGCGTGTATTCAGAACGCTTTTCCAATGGAGCGACGAATGGTATCCCTGTGTTCACGGAATCATGGAAAAATGTGACGGCCACGTTGTATCATCAGTTGATCGAAGCGCGGACGAATCCGGATGTCGAAGACGCCCTGCGATATTCGTCGGACCTCAACGCCGACCGCAACCTAGGCTGGGTGTCGGATTCGGGACTGGAAATCGGAGACTTTCCGATTCACGCCGACCTCCCATTGACGAGTGTCATCGTCGAAGTTCCGCTGGCAGATGGACGTGGTCGCGTGCCCGTGCAGCTGCCGTATTCTAACTTCGTCCACGGTCCCGAAGGCCCCATCGCACAACCGCACCCGCTGCCTGCACGGTAACCGTCCCCCGCCGTCCCCCGCCGAATTCACATCAATGGCCCGCTTCATCACTGGGAAGGGCGAAAAAAGGTAGGGTGGGTCGAATGGCGACAGCCATGTCGACCCACCATTTTCTTTGTCGATACGGGACGTAGACGTGTGGTGGGTCGGCGTCGCTTTGGCTCCTTGACCCACCCTACGCAATCAAATCCCAACAATTAAGCGGGCCATGGATTCATATCGGTGGAGACATGTTTCTGCACTACCTTTCATCGGACGTTCTTCCAATGGAGGCGGTCGTGCAGAAACGTCTTTCCACCGAAATGAATTCGGTGGTGGAGTTGGGTGTCTTGGGATCTGCGAAAAGATAGACTGAGGTCGCCATGAGTTGCTGATTGGCCTGCCTGATTCCCCCCCTTCAATCAACTGGAGCGAACCTTGAAATCTTTGATCCCACTTATTCTGTTCGCCGTGTGCGCCCTATGCGCCAGTCCCGGTCATGCTCAGGAAGCTCAGTCGGCCAAAGCCGTTGTGGAGCAGGCGACCAGCGCGGCGACGGCGTTTCTCGACACGTTGAACGAAGCCGAAACATTGAAAGTGTTGTATGCCTTCACGGACGAAAAACAGCGGCACAACTGGTCGAACTTGCCCATCAGAATGGCCCCTCGCGGCGGACTCAGATGGGGCGATCTGAACCAACAGCAGAAAGACGCAGTGGCGACGATGCTGAAAGCGACACTCAGCCCCCAAGGCTATCAACAGATCGTCGACAACATGGACAGTGACGAAGTGCTGAAGAATGGGGGCGGCGGGCGAGATGGATCTCCGATGTTTGGTCGAGACGAATACTATGTCTCATTCCTGGGCGAACCTTCGCTGACGAAGCCTTGGATGCTGCAGTTTGGCGGTCATCATCTGGCCTTCAATGTGACGTTCTACGGCGAACGAATGACGATTTCTCCGAGTCTCACGGGCGGTCAGCCGATCGACTTCACGCTCGACGGGCGCACGGTTCGGCAATTGGCTGAAGAAGAAGATAAATCGTTCGAACTGCTTGCATCTTTGCAGCCCGCGCAGTTGAAAGCCGTTCTGCTGGGTGATCGCTACGCCGACATGCGCTACGGTCCCGGCAAAGAAGGAGCACAGCCGCAGCAAGAGGGCCTGAACGCCACGGCGCTGTCGCCGGAGCAACGAACGCTGCTGCTGCAATTGATCAGCGAACGCCTGAGCCTGATGAAACCGGCGTTTGCAAAACCACGGATGGAACAGATCGAAAAAGATCTCGATCAAACATGGTTTTCTTGGTACGGCGACACCGAACAAGGAGGGGCCGCCACGTTCCGAATTCAAGGGCCCACCATTCTGATGGAATACTCGCCCCAGCGCTTGGGCGGCGATCCGACGAATCACATCCACGCGATGTATCGCGACCCCACAAACGATTATGGCCTCGGCTTCCTGCAGAAATAACCGTTCTTCCATGCACGATCTTCCAAGACACCACGCCAGTCTAATCATAACAATCGTCTGCGCCTTATCGCTGTCGCTGTTCGGGCGGACGACGACGGCCGTGGAACCTTGCCGCATCCAAATTGTGGATGCGGACAATGGTTGGCCAGTTCCGCTGGTGGAATTGAAGACAACGCATCATGTCCGGTTCGTGTCTGACAATGCGGGCGTCATCGCGTTCGATCTGCCGGAACTCATGAATCGTGAAACGTGGTTTCATATCGAAGGCCATGGTTACTCCGTGCCACCGGATGGCTTCGGGTACAAGGGCATTCGCATCGTTCCCCAGCCCGGTGGAAAACACACCATCAAAGTGCAGCGGCAACTTCCCGCCAAACGACTCGGGCGAATCACTGGCGGCGGGCTGTTTGCAGAAAGTCAAAAGCTGGGAGAACACGCCGACTGGACGGAACAAGGGATTTTAGGCTGCGACAGTGTGCAAAATGCGGTTCATGGAGATCGTCTGTTTTGGGGCTGGGGCGACACCGTGCTGCCGCATTATCCCTTGGGCCGATTTCACATGATCGGTGCGACGACCAAACAAAAACCACTGGAATCTCTACGTCCGCCGGTCAAACTGCGGTACGACTATTTCTGCGATAACAACGCCGTCCCGCGAAACGTGGCGAAATTACCCGGCGACGGTCCGACGTGGCTGTTTGGATTCGTCAGTCTTCCCGATCAACACGGCAATCGGATTTTGGGAGCGACATATTCGAAAATCGAAGCACCGTTGGCTGAGTACGAAACGGGACTTTGCGTCTGGAATGAAGAACGGGAGAACTTTGAAGTCCACGTGGTGCTGTGGAAGCGGACCGCTGCAGAACCGAATCCTCCCGCAACTCCCACGGGCCATGCCGTTTTTTGGACGGATGAATCGGGCGCAGACGTGGTTCTGTTTGGGAATACGTTTCCCACCGTAAAATGCGGCGCACGATTCGAAGAATGGTCGAACCCCAAAACTTGGGACATCCTGACACCTCAAACAACAGTGCCGACTGCCGCAGGCGCGGTCGAGATCACTCCGCATCGCAGTGCGATCGCGTGGAATGCTTACCGTAACAAATGGGTGACCGTGTTCACACAAAAGAATGGGTCATCGTCCGCTCTTGGCGAAATCTGGTACGCGGAATCCGATGCTCCCACTGGCCCGTGGAGCGGTGCGGTGAAGGTTGTGACGCATCAGAAGTACACCTTCTATAATCCGCAATTGCATCCTGAATTCGTGGACGCCGGATCACCCGTTTTGCTGTTCGAAGCGACTTACACTCATGCGTTTTCAAACACCCGCGATCCGACACCTCGTCACGACTACAACCAAGTGCTGTACCGATTGGACCTCGATCAGTTAGCCAATCACTGACCAAGTCAAGCGGTCGAAGTGGCGCTGTTGTCACGCTGTTGCATGGCGGGCAGGACTTCGCAGACTGTTGCGACTGCGACCAGACGACTTCCGAACACGCCCGCCAAATCTCAAATCTCAAATCTCCCGTCCTACAGCTCGAAGCTTTCGCCGAACTGCGGAATCACGGGATCGTGGTCACAGCAGTCTGCAATCAGGCCGGCGAGTGCTGCGGCGGGTTCTTCTTCGCCATGCACGATGAAGGCGTGACTACAACCGCCTTTTTTTTGCAGCTCGCCGAACCACCAGCGAAAATCTTCGGCGTCGGCGTGAGCGGACAGGCCGTTGACGGTTTCGACTTTCGCATTCAGTTCGAACCGGCGACCATGAATGTAGACGTGTGATCCGCGCTGCACCAATTGTCGCCCCAGCGTGCCTTTGGCCTGAAACCCGATGATCAGGACGGTGTTTTCGGGGTGAGACACCGCGTGTTTCAGATGATGAACCACACGACCGGCCGTACACATTCCGCTGGCGGAAATCACGACGAACGGACCTTGCCGCTTGTTTAAGGCCATGCTTTCGTCCTGCGAACGGATGTAGGTCAGCCCGTCGAAGTCGAAAACGTCGTCGTCGTGATTCAGAGTGTCCGTCACTTCTTCGTCCATGTCTTCCTGATGATCACGATAGATATCAGTCAGGCGAGTTGCCAGTGGACTGTCGATGAACACCGGAACGCGGCACAGCGTATTTTCGTTGCGAAGTTCATTCAGCAGAAAGACCAGCAGTTGAGTTCGCCCTAAGCTAAAGGCTGGAATGATGACACGGCCCTTCTTTTCCGCTGCCTCGCAAATCACGCGCTGCAGTTCTGCTTTCACGTCGGCGGGTGTGGGATGGATTCGATCGCCATAGGTGGATTCGGTAATCACAACATCGCAGCGTTCGACAGGTGTGGGATCGAACAACAGCGGCTTGTCGCGGCGACCGAGATCTCCGGTAAAGACGACTCGCTTCCATTCGCCGGCGTCGAGCAGTTCGAGTTCGACGATGGCGGACCCTAGAATGTGGCCGGCATGGTGCAGTCGCAGACGAACGTCGTCGCCCAGAGTTTCCCATTCTCCGACGGGGATGTATTCGAACATCTTGGCGACCTGTTTGGCGTCGTCTTCGGAATACAGCGGCACCACGGGTGGGTCACCGGCTTTGACTTTGCGGGCGCGATAGGCCGCGTCTTCGCGTTGAATCTTGGCGCTATCGCGCAGCATCAGCGACGTGATGTCGGCCGTGGCGCGGGTGCAGTAGATCGGTCCTTCGAATCCAGCTCGAACGAGCCCCGGCAGGTTTCCGCTGTGATCGATATGGGCGTGAGACAGGATGACGGCGTCGAGTTTTCGGGGGTTGCAGTGGAATGTCTGATTCTTGGGCAGGCATTCTTCATCCCGCCCTTGGAACAGGCCGAAATCCAGCAAAATCCGGCGTGAATCGGTTTCAATCAGGTGCTGACTGCCCGTGACTTCGCCGGCGGCTCCCAGAAAAGTGATTTTCATAATGTAGTTCTTGAATGAATTGAGTGTTTTTGGAGCCAAATTGCCAAAAAATGCTGACGAATTGCTGAATCGTCTGTACCACAACCAACGGTCAGGTCAACATTCAGGCATGATTCGCGCCGGTAAAATGCGGCATACAGGCCGATTAGCGGAACGGTTTCAGCAAATTGCCGATTCCATTCAGAAATCAGACGAACACAACGCGGCTGGGGTGGTGTAAGTTCTTTGGAGTATCAAAGAAACCCACAGTTGGATTTCAGGCGGCGATTGTTGGCTGAGATCTGAGACACTTTTCAAACTGAGGTCATTGAAGATCTCACAAGTCACACGTAGTACAGGAGAACAGTGCATGAACTGGGTACCCAAGTTCACCTTTGCAAACAGGCTTACATTCACGGTTGGCCGTTGTTTGGCCACCATGGCGGTTTGTCTGCTGTGTGAAGCTGCTGCGGCGGATGAGAGCGCGGAAACCACTGCCGAAGTTCAGGCGGTCGATTCCAGCCAACCGGGCGAAATGTCTGTGGTAGAATTCACGGACAAGCTAATCACGCAGGGCTATGTCGACAACGAAATTCAGCCGTCCGATTTTGCGGAAGACGACGAATGGATCCGTCGGGTGTATTTGGACATCGTAGGTCGCATTCCCACACTGACAGAAACGAAAGAATTTCTGGACAACGAAAACGTGCGCAAGCGTCCGGCGTTGATCGAAAGTCTGCTGGAAAGCCCAGACTACATTCGTAACTTCACCACAATCTGGACGAACAACTGTATCGGCCGCGGCACTCCTCGCCGAGTCAGCCGTCAGGGGATGGAAAAGTTCTTCCGTGAAGCATTCGCCAAGAATCGTCCATGGGACCAAGTTGTGGTGGACATTGTAACGGCCGAAGGTCACTTCGAAGAAAACGGTGCGGTCAACTACACGCTGGCTCAGATGCAGTTGCCAGACGACGCGGTTCAATTGACGGCCAAAACCACCAAGTTGTTTCTGGGGATGCAGGTGCAGTGTACGCAGTGCCACAATCACCCTTTCAACAACTGGCAGCAGTCACAGTTTTGGGAATTCAACAGCTTCTTTCGTCAAGTTCAAAAGCAAGACCATCGCAAGTTTGATGAACAAACCGGACGACAAGTCGACGACTATTCTGAAGTGCTGACAAGGGACTTTAGCGGCGGTGTCTTTTTCGAAAAACGCAGCGGGCTGATGCAGGTTGCCTTTCCAGTTTACAACGGCAAAGAAGTCGAACCAGATGCGTTCGACCGTCGTAAGGAGTTCGGTAAACTGCTGGTTGAAACGGACGGCGAAGAAGCTCCACTGATCGCTCAAGCATTCGTGAATCGCATGTGGGGACAGTTCTTTGGATATGGGTTTACACGACCCGTGGACGACATGGGCCCCCATAACCCAGCCTCACATCCTGTGGTGCTGGAACGGATTTCGGATGAATTTGTGAAGAGCGGCTATGACGTAAAACAGCTGGTGCGTTGGATCGCCAATACAGAAGCGTATTCTCGAACCAGCAGATTTGGAGAAGACAACCAGATTGATAATCCAGCAGCGGGCGAAGTGCCTTTATTCAGCCACATGTACATCAAGTCGATGCAGGCCGAACAGCTGTACGATTCTTTGATCGTCGCTTCCAGTGCTCATAAGTCTGGCAAAGGCGGCTGGGATGCTCAGGAAGAACAACGCCGACGCTGGATGCAGCAGTTTGTTGTGGCCTTTGACACCGACGAAAATGACGAAGCCACCACCTTTAACGGCACGATTCCTCAAGCGTTGATGATGATGAACAGCGAACTGATCGAAAAAGCGGTCAACGCAGATCGCGGCAGCTTCCTGTACGAAACGTTTAGTGGTCCCGGAAAAGAAGTCGCCAAGATGCAGGATCTTTATCTCGCAGCTCTCAGCCGACGACCGTCTCGCAGCGAGATCAGCAAAGCAACTCGCCTGATTGCTCAGTATGGTCCTAACAAGGTTCAGGCCTACCAAGATCTATTCTGGGCACTGTTGAATTCGAATGAATTTATTCTGGTTCATTAAGCCGCACAGCGACTAACACACTCTGACACACTCTGACACACTCTGACACACTCTGACACACTTACACACACTTACTTTTCTGGGAGATACGTTATGGCTATTTGGAATGATTACGGAATGGGTCGTCGCCACTTTATGCAACACGTGGCAACGGCGGCTGCCACAGTTCCGGCAATGAACTTTCTATCGCATGTGCGAGCGAACGCTCCGATTGCAAAAGCGAACAACAAAGCCTGTATCCTGATGTGGATGAGCGGTGGGCCTCCCACAATTGACATCTGGGACTTGAAGAAAGGTTCGAAAAATGGTGGTGAATTTAACCCGATTCAAACCGCCGCTGAAGGTGTTCAGATCAGTGAACACATGCCCGAAACGGCGAAGATGTTCAAGGATCTGTCCATTGTGCGTTCTATGAGCACTCGGGAAGCGGATCATGGTCGTGGACGTTACTACATGCACACTGGCTATGTTCCAAACCCAACCGTTGTGCATCCCACATTCGGTTCGGTCGTCAGTTACGAAGTCGGTCGCAATCGCAGCGAACTGGATATCCCAGCCTTCGTTTCTGTCGGTGGTGGTTCTGGTCAGGCTGGATTCCTCGGCATGTCTCACGCACCGTTTGTGGTGGATGGCAATGGCCAGATCCGAAATGCTCCGAGTGCCGAAGCGAAGCAACGTCTGCCGGGCCGTTTGGCGATGTTGGAAGCTGTGGAAGAAAACTTTATTAACTCGAAACGCGGCGAATTGCCGAAAGACCATCGCAACGTGTACGCGAATGCTGTCAGCCTGATGACGTCTCCGCAGATGGCGGCGTTTAACGTCGACAAAGCGGATGCTGCTCTGGGACTGGAAGCCGAAACGGCCGAAACCAAAGCCATGTACAACCCAGCACCAGCCGGTGGTGGGATGGGCATGGGCCGCGGGGCTGGATTTGGCCAGAGTCTGCTGATGGCACGTCGTTTGGTTCAAATTGGTGTGCCGTTTGTCGAAGTCGATCTCGGCGGCTGGGACTTGCACAATGACGTCTTCAACACGTTGAAGAATCAGCGTCTGCCGACATTGGACCGCGGTATCGCGGCACTGACGCAGGACCTGAAGCAACGTGGCATGCTGGACGATGTCACCATCGTGTGGATGGGCGAATTTGGTCGCACACCTCGCATTAACCAAAACGTCGGTCGCGATCACTGGGCAGCCAGTTGGTCAACGATGATCGGTGGTGGTGGTCTGAACAACGGCCAAGCGATCGGTGCGACAGATAAAGATGGTGTGCGTGTTGCTGACAACAGCAAGCCGTATTTGCCAGGCGATATCTGGGCCACTGTGGCTTACGCCATGGGCATTCCACTGGACACCGTACATACCTCAAAACGTGGTCGCCCAATGAAGCTGGCCAATGGTGGCACCCCGATTAAAGAACTGATGGGCTAAGGAGCTCAATCGCCAAGTCGTCTTCTGACGAACGGTGAAGCACAAAACTAGCCCGGAGGGCGGCAGCGTATAGCCTTGGGCGTCAGCCCAAGGTTGCTGTCCGTTAAGGATTGTTGGCCTCAACAACGTACAGAGCTGAAAGGATGAGAATGCGATTCAGGCCTAGAAGGCCGACACAGTCTCTGCCGGTGGCGTGAGCCACCGGAAGTCTCTGCACCATGCCCAAAGGCCCGGAGGGCCGACAGAAATGCGAGAAACAGTCATTGCTGTGTCGGCCCTGCGGGCCTTTCAGCCACTCCTAGACATCACCGGGGCCTGATGGCCCCGGCAAAGGCTGTGTCAGCCCATTCGGGCTTGCGTCGCAGGTGGCAATTCACATGTCACCAATGTCTTCCCTGACTCGCACGCAAAAGTTTCTATTGCCTGCTTCTTTCGGCTGATGTGTTACTACCATTCAAACAATATCTCTAATGACGGAAGCCGACGAAACGCCAGATGAATCCAACGCGGGGAACGCTGCAGGCGATCCCAGCGAAGAGTTCATTCGTTCGTTTACTCAGGTGCAGCGACCGTTGTTTTTGTATTTGTTGCCGCTTTTAGGGAATGCGGCAGATGCTGATGAAGTGTTGCAGGAAACAAACTTGGTGATCTGGAAGAAGCGAAGTGACTTCGAACCGGGGACGAATTTTCTGGCGTGGGGCCGCACCATTGGGCGACTCGAAGTGTTTCGCTTCCGCAGGAATCGTGGCCGAAAGCTCAGCTTTCTGGACCAAGGGATACTGGAATCAATTGCGGAAACGGCTGAAGAAATTGCGACCGACACAGAACTTCGTCAGGTCGCATTGGCGGCCTGTCTGGAACAACTACGACGCCAAGACCGGGAGCTCATTCAGATGCGATATGCCCCTGGAGCCAACGGTGACAAGGTCGCTCAAGAACTGGGACGGCCGGCGAACTCGGTCTACCAATCGCTAGGTAGAATCCGGCGTGCTCTGCTGGAATGTGTGCAGCATCGACTCGTGGACTATCGACTTAAAGAAGAAGGAGGCCTTTCGTGACCTCACCTAAAACAGAACTCCTGCGATTAGTGGACCTGCAGCTCGAAGATCGTTTGACCGACGACGACGAAAGCCGGTTGGGACGCCTGTTGGCAGATGACCCGCAGCTAGTCGCCGTCTACACCCAGTACATTTGTTTGCATGGACAGTTACTGTGGGACGCCGGACTGTGCGCGACACCACGCATCCCCGATGCAACCCTGCTTGAACAACCACAACCGCAACTGCCACCAACACTGGAACCAACACCAGCACTAGTCAGCAACACGCGTCCCACGACTTCGCCCATTGGCCGTACCAGAGGGCGAAGCAGTAGTCGACGGCTGTTCGCGGTCGCGGCCAGCCTAGTGGCCATCGTGGTGGCATGGAACGCGATTTCACAGCCCAACCAACCACAGGATGTGGCCGTCAATCTTCCGGACAACCAACCCACTGACGCACCAGAAATCGTTTCAGGGCCCGACCAATCTGTCGGGATTGTCGCAGATTCAGCGGTTGACTCTGAACTGAAGCCGCTCGCACTTAGAAACCGTCCTCAGCCGCCAACGCCTGCTGCCGCAGATGAGGTTGTGGTGCAGACTCAGCCCGCGCCGATGTTGCCGGCGACCTTTGATGATGATGTTGTGGTTGCGAAGATCGACGCCCTATTGCAATCGTCGTGGACGGATCAAGGGCTGGTGGCTTCTCCACTGGCTGAAGATTTCGAATGGGTTCGACGAGTCTACCTGACAATGTTGGGGCGTGTCCCGACACTCCATGAATCGCAGCAATTTTTGGACAGCAACAGCCCGCGAAAACGCCAGGCGCTGATCGCTGACGTGACGGCGAACCCGGAGCGAGCGTCTCATTTAGCCGTAGTGTGGACCAACTTGCTGGTGGGTCGGACGGAGCGATCGGGAGTCAACCGCGAAAGCTTGTTCGAATTTTTGGCGGGCCAGTTCAAAAGCAATACGCCATGGATCAACACCATTGACCGTTTGATTACCGCCACGGGGCGCAACGACGAAAACGGAGCCACCAATTTTCTGTTGGCTCACCTCAACAACGAAGCGACTCCAGCCACGGCGGTCACGGCCAAGCTGTTTTTGGGCGAACAGATCAGTTGCGTCCAATGTCATGACCACCCGTTTGACAAAGGAATGCAGCAGCAGCACTACTGGGCGCTGAATGCCTTCTTTAAGGATACAGAACGCCGAACCGTTGCCATTGCAGATGCCACCGGCGGCAAGAACGCCAGCAGCACTCCGTGGCAGTTGGTGGATCGACCGAGCGAAGATCGCATGACGTACTACGAAACTCGCAGCGGACTCAAAAAGGCCACTTCGCCAGCCTACGATGGCATCACGATTGAATCGGATGATGACACGAACCGTCGTCAGTTACTTGCCAAACTGTTGGCGAAAGATTCCGAATCAAAAGTCGCCCGCGCGATGGTCAATCGGATGTGGAAACAGTTCTTTGGGTTTGGGTTCACCAATCCCGTCGATGATATGGGACCGCATGCCATGGTCAGTCATCCAGAATTGCTGACGCTGTTGACCGAAGCGTTTGTGAAGTCAAACTACGATGTGCAGCGACTGTCGCAGTGGATTGCCACCAGTCGAGCGTGGCAGTCTTCTAGTGCTTCCATCGCAGGAAATTCGGCTGACGATCCTGCTTCAGGCATCACGCCTTCGTTTAGCCGCGTGTACGTACGACGGATGTCTCCAGAACAAGTTTACCAATCCATCCGCGTTGCCATTCGCTCGGTCGGCGATCAGCCGGTCGATGCCTTGCAGGCCGATTCTCAGCATCGTCGCGATTGGGTTGGGCAGTTCGCTCAAGCGTACGGAACGGACGAAAATGACGAGTCGCTTGACTTCGATGGCACGATCGCTCAAGCGATGGTGATGATGAATGGCGAAGAAGTGGATGTCGCGATCCACCAAGCGACTGAAGCCATCGTGTCTGGTGTTTCGAAATCTGTGAAGTCGCCCGCAGATGCTTTGGATCGTGTAGCCTTGGCCATGCTGACTCGCAAACCCACAGCCCGCGAAGAAAGCGCATTCCGAAAACGCTATCGCAGCTTGAACCAACAGAGTCCGAACACTGGAGTCGCCGTGGCGGGCGCTGTGGAGGACATGATGTGGGCGTATCTGAACAGCAGCGAGTTTGTGCTGGTGCATTGATTCGTGTGTGCTCCGTGAGCGGCACGGCTTTGCGAGCGGTTTCAGTGGCGTGACCGGCGGCTAAGGGTGAGCTGTTAAAAACGTGGTGTCGACAGAGAATTTGGCATGCGGAATTTTTGTTCCCCAGCATTCGGGTGGCACAGCTTGCCGTCAGGCTAGCTGTGTCGCTTTAGCGATCGGAAACCGCTCTGACGGGTTCTTCTCACAAACAACGTTGGCCGTGGCTTGCCCGTTCCAGACTGGTTTCCGATGGCTGCGCCACACAAGCAGGCTCTGCCAGCATGTGCCACCCGCCGGTACCGAATAGCGGCATCAAATTCGTGTGCATTCGTGGTTGAAAAACGTCCACCATATAGAAGCAGATCAGAAAGCTCCCCGAGGTTTTGGGTGGAGTACACAGTTTGTGTGGACTTCGCAGCAGATGCCGGTTCTGCGGCATTGTTTTGGCCCGCCACATTTTTCGATTCGAAAAGGAATTCGGGTTTTGTTGACTGTGCTGCAGCAATTCAGTGAGTAGACTTTGGCGTCGTTCGCCCATCGGATCGGAGCCGCAATTATGACAACCTTCCAACTTCCACGAACTGGTTTACCGGATCTGACATTTGACGGCAAATTGTTGTCAGAACAAATCGGCACAGATCCGGATGAGATCACTCAAGGGCGTGTGCATAATCTTCGGGTGTATGAAGCGGACGATGGCGAGTACATCGTGAGTGTGGAGTATCAATCTCCGTTCGACAGCGAGTCGTCGGATCATCTTGTCGAAGCCGTCAAAGATCTGGATGGCATTGATGATGTCCTGAGCCTTTACGAAGCGCCGGAACGTCTTGATCCGGCTTTATTCGGCGACCGCGATACCGCTCGGATGCAGACCGTCAGCAATGCCCTTGTGGCTCGCTTTGATCGTCAGGTCATCGCCGTGTTGAAGTCACTGGACACGGCCAGCGTGTAGGATTCGCACGCGATCATCACAATCCCAAGGGAGATTCAATGAGCTACCTCAACGATAATCCTTGGCCGCTCATTCTGCTGTTGGCTGCCGTTGCCGTCGTGGCCTTTTTGAGCGGGGCGTCGAAAGGCCGTGGGATTGCAGCGCTGTGCGTGTTGCTGGCAGTCGGTGTGTTTTTTCTTGAGCAATACCTTGTTTCGCCGGCCGAAGAGGTTGAGTCTCAGCTGGAAACGATGTTGCAGCACTTTAAGGATCGCGATATCGATGCGATCGGTTCGCAGATTTCCGCCGACAGTCAGCATTTGACAACCATCGCCAAGGGCGGCCTTGACCTTGTCGATCTTGATGAGGGATTTCGTATCAAGAGTGTTGACGTAACCTTCGATGATCGCGGCGAAGTTGCCACTGCGATGGTCCGCGCGAATGGTTCCGCGACGCTCAAACACGGCGGCGGCGGAGGGCATGCTCCCACGTTTTGGAAGACGGAATGGCAGCCCGAAGGCGGCCAATGGAAGATGCGTGCCGTCACGCGATTGAACCCAACGACTGGTGCACAGATGGAGCCCTTGGCAGCGAAGTAAGCGACCGTTCCATAGCCGTTGTGCGTTACTTGTACTTCAACTTCCAGCCTGGTTCGGTCACGGATGGACGGTCCTGTGGCTGCACAAGATCGGCGTACAGTTCTGGCCGGCGCGCTGTGAGGTATCGTTGTCCGCTGGCGTTTCGGATCTTTTGTTCCGTACACAGCGCGACCGTGACGTCGTCGCCCAGTTCGTGGCATTCTGAAATGATGTCGCCGTAGGGATCGATGATCATCGAGTTTCCGTTGCGGACCTGATCGTCATCCATACCAATCGGATTCGTAAAAATTCCGTAGACTCCATTTTCGTACAGCCTGGTCGGCAACCACTTCATCAACCAGCCGCGTCCCTTGGGTCCGTTCAGTTCTTGCCGCAACGCCACCGGATCTGTTTCACGCCGCTGCCATAGTTCCGGTGCAACTAGTCCTCGACCCGGCATCACGGAAGGCAGGCAGCCGGTCACATGCGGCATGAAGATCACTTCCGCGCCTTTGAGAGCCGTGATGCGTACGTTTTCTGGAAGGTTGTTATCGTAGCAAATCAGAATTCCGCAGCGGCAACCCTTCAGGTCAAACACAACAAAGTCACTGCCGGACGATAGGTGCGGATTCACAAACGCGTGCAACTTTCGAAACTTCGCCACGCATGTTCGACCGTCAACGCACACGTACGTGTTGTAGATTTTGTCCTGATCTTGTTCGAACAGCCCAGCCAGAATCGGCACACCGAACTCGGAGGAAATCTCCATGAGCTTCTGGCAGCTAGGACCGTGCGGAACGTCTTCCGCCAGATCCAGCAATTCTTGATGACAGAATTGCTGCACGAACGTGTACCCAGACAGACAGCATTCGTGAAAGCTGACGATTTCCGCACCACGCTGAACGGCCAAATCCGTGAGCGCATGAATGCGACTGAGGTTAAAGTCTTTGTCCGCATTCCGGTGTTCGAACTGAGCCGCAGCGATACGGATGTCACGCATGTTCAGATCCTTCGACGGTTTACCGTCGGCGACGATTTTGTACCACGGCCGGTCAGTTTGTCAGCAGATCCTGATTGGTTGTCTGCATCGGCGGTTCGCCGGTCAGTTTGAAGTCACGGCGATAAATTTCCTGATTCGCATTCCGCAGGACCATGCTGTATTCGCCAGCCAGCAGCCGGTTGCCAAATCGGTAGGTAAAGTTGGCTCGCAGCATTTCCCGCGTCACAAACTGCCCGAAGCGTTCGACGACGCGCTCTTCACTGTCCTGCAGCACGCATTCGACCCACATGTCTTCATGGGGAGGATTCATGTTGCACTGGGCGATCATGAGTTCACCGAATTCGAATTCCGCTTTGCGATTGGCCAGTTGCCCGCCGATCGTTGACGTCCCGATTTCGAAGCTGAAGAACTTATCTTTCTGACGAACCCGTTGTTCATTATGAATCATCGCGTTGGCCACAGCGGGGTCGACAACCTTGAGCGCCATGGTGCCGGGGGCCGCGTTTTTGCCATAGATGTCTAGGTGGTGTTCGAGTTCTGCGCCGCCGAGTGCCGCTGCGGCCAATGTACAAATCCAAGCAACGTGTGCTGGTACGGCTCGAGGCAGCAGATTCAGCAGTCGTCCGCTTGTCGCAATGGGCCAGTGCAGGACGCCATTGAATCGGAAACGGCGAGCAAAACGTCGCAGGCGAAGCACGTCGGCTTCGGTGAAGAATGCGAAATAGCAGGCCAGACAGATCGCCGGAAAAATGTACAGTCCCAAAGTCAGCCACGTCATAAAGTGGAACAACGCTCCGATCAGCAGCATCAACACGCGGGTTCGTTTTTGCCAAACCAAGAACGCGAACAAGATTTCCCAGATCACAGCCAGATAGGCACTGATCAGCAGGATCGGAGACCACATGGCCATGGCTTCTCCGACAGGGTTTTCGTAGTTCCAGTTGCTCAGCATCCAGTATCGCATTTGTTCGCCACTGAAGAATTCCGCGGTTTGAATTTTGGTAATCGCCGCTCCGAAGTAGATGGCAGCAAACAGCAATTGCATCAGCCGCACAGGCCACACGGGCGAAGCGACTGGCGTGATCGTCGTGACGCCCGATTGGTTGGCTCGACGGCGATTTAGCCAAGCGTCCACAGACCACACGTCGCCACATCGCGACACAGACAACAGCAGCAACATATGCGAAGAGATCACGGAATATTTGGTGATCGTGCTGACGCCGTCCAGCAGGTTGAAGTACGTGTACAGCACAAACGCGATGACCAGTGACAGTCGTGTTCGCAAGCCAATCACACTGCACATCAAGGCGCACAACAGGATTCCGTACAGCGGTATCGCCAATTCGGGAGACAAAACCGGCAGCACCGGTCCTCGCCCAAACAGTTCAAACAGCTGCGTGGCACTGCCATCGTTGGAATACAACTCGCGCACACGCGGAAAGCGCAGGAACATCGGAATCGATGCCGCCAAGGGCAACAGGATTCGCGTCAAAGCCGCACCGAAGGGCACTTCTTTGGCGAAGAAGAAATCTTTTAACAATGATGGTTCACTGGAAGGTGTTGACGAACGATTCATCCGTGAATCTCCGGGCTAAACGCTTGCACGAATTTTGAAATCAAAAATCTCAAATCAAATGTCAGTTGGTCAGTTGGTCAGTAGGCCGGAGTTCGCTGGATAGCCCACCGAATCACCGCCAAGGGACGAGCTGGGAGTAAACAGCGTGTTGTAGAAACTGGTGGCCTGCTTGGTTTGCTGTTGCAGCCGCGGATTATCGGCGATCGAATTCAGCGTTTGTTGCGTGTACCAGTTCGGGTAGCCTCGCAGCAAAGATCCGTCGTCTCGACAAACCGCCTGCAGATGAAAGTACGACAATTTGTCACACGTGCGATTGAAGTAGTAATCAAACAGCTTCGGCGGCAGGTTGTACTGTTTGGGCCAAACTTCTTCGATGACGTACACCTGAGCAATCGGTTCGTGCTCCGTGTTTCTGAGGATGTTGTTGATGTGCTTGGGCAGCAGCTGCTTGCCATCATCGTAGTGAATTCGAGCCACATGGCCGAAGGGATGAAATTCCCCCCACGGTTCGCGGACGTCGTAAAATTCGCCATTCGTGCTTTCGGCAACGATGTGAATTCGCGTGTCCCAAGCGCTCCAGCCGCAGAACATGTCCCACACCGCGAAATAACTCACCGCGTTTCCGCACAGGCCGACCTTCAATGCGTGGCCCACGATCCCCCACGACAGGAATCCTAGATACGAAGCGATAAAACAACAGGTCAGCCAGATTTTCCAACGACTCATCGCGCACCTTCCATGGTTGCGAATGACCAAAAACAAGCTCTGCAATTGCGGTTTCGCACCGCCGCAGTCAACAATACGCAGAATTTGCAGATTTCCGCCGTTTTTGTCAAGATCGAATCGCCGCTTCGAGTGCATCTTCGTTTGACCCGACTCGCAGAGGAGGCGGCCTGCACAAAGTGCAGGCGGCCAAAAAGGCCTTCTCTGCGAGTCGGGTTAAACGATCCGCCGTGTTGTCGATTTGTCGCGCACCGCAGCCCTGAGCCTACGTGACCACAAAATCCACCTGCGCACTCCACGGTGCGGTGGCGGCACTGCTGACGGCTCGCACCCACGCGCGGTACGTGCCGGGAGTTAGATTCGTCGCCGCAGTGAAGGACGCTCCGGTGATGTGATCTTCGCGGATCACTCGAGCGGTTCCCGTGGTCAGATTATCGACCTGCAAGAGATAGCGATTGGCTCCGCTGACCGCCTGCCAGCTGAACGTGGGTGTTCTGTCGCTGGTGGAACCTGTTGGCGTCAACAGCACCGTTTGGCCAGAAGTGGTAAAGCGAACCGGCGAACTCCAGTTGCCCGCTGTTCCCGCAGAATTGCGCGGCCGAATCGTCCACGTCCACTGTCCACGACCCAACGGAGTTGCCGGAGTCCACACGGTTCCGACGACACTGGACTGCAACACCGCTCGGCTTCCGTCGTGAAGATACAGATCGTAGCTGGCCGCTCCGGCTGGAGCCGACCAACGGAATTGAGGCGACGCATTGAAGCCTGGAGCCGCTGGACTTTGAGGAGTCGTTTGCAGGTTCACCGTATTCGTGGCCACCGTGAACGCCACGCTGCCGCCCCACACACTGGTACCGTTGGCCAGTGTCGTGCGAATCCAAACTTTGTAGTCGCCATCGGCCAGAGCTAGCGAAGGATAGCTGGTGCCTGTTAGGCCAGCCTGTCGATACAACGCTCCCGGCACGCCGACTTTGGAAACATAGATTTCGTACGACTGAACGCCCGGCACCGCACCCCATGAGAGTTCGGGGATGCTGTTGGAAATCGTTCCGCTGTGCGATAACACAGTCGTGCGTCCGCCTGTGCTGAATCTGGTCACGGGGCTCCAAGCACCGCCGGCTCCGGTGGCTGTTGATGGCTTGATCCACCACCGGAAGTCTCCAGTTGGCAATGCTGTCAACGGCGTAAAGCTGGTGCCCGTCAGTCCCGGTTCGTTGATCAGAACGCCGCCCGGTCCGGTTACAAACAGATGATATGTGGCGGCCCCAGTGATCGACGACCATGTAAACGGGGGAGTGAAATCGAGCGTGCCACCAATCGGCCCCAACAATGTGGGGCCGAGGTAATAGTCTTCGCTGACAGACCACGCGCCTTCGAAGCCGTCGGCCGCCACGGGGCGCACCCAGATCAGATAGCGACCAAAATTCAGATTCGCTGCTGGCGTGAATGCTGTCCCGCTGACCACATTGTTAAAGACCGCCGCGCCGCCAGTTGTGCGGTTGCTGAGAAACACGCGGTACTGTGCTGCACCCAGCACCGGCTGCCAAGTGAACGTGGGAGTTCTGTCGGTGCCGTGAAATTCGATTTCGTCGATGGTCGTCGTGGCGTTGATCTGAAACACGTCGGACTTCCACGCCGTCTTCGTACCGTTGCCCAATGTGGCTCGCACCCATGTTCGATAGCGCCCAATCGGCAGATCGGTGGTGGTATTCAGAGTGGTCCCGGTCACGGTTTGTTTGATCAGCGAATTGCTGGTGCCACCAACCAGAACCAGTTCCATGTCATAGGACACCGCGCCGGCGATGGCAGTCCATGAGAACGCGGGCGATTGTTCTGAAATCGTGCCCAGTGGGCTCAGCACCGCGAATTCCGCAGCCGTGTCGTCATCCGTTGTTGTCACGCTGACGTTCTGGTTCGGCAGATTATCGAACGCGTTGGCGCTTTGAGCATCGTTGACAGCCACTGTGATTGATGACGTTTGAACACCATCCACAACGGTATCGTTGACGCCGGTCACCGTGACAATTTGCGGGGTGTCCCAGTTTGCGGTCGTGAACGTGACTGTCGCTGGAGCCACCGTGGCTTCGCCGACGTCACTGCTGGAAATATTGAATAACACGTTGGATGTGGGGGCCAAGGTCAGTGCAATGGTCAAGGTGGCAGACGTTCCTGATTCGCTGACCGACACGGTGGTTGTCGACAACGCAAATCCAGCTTCGCCGTCGTTGTCGTTGATTGTCGCGATGCCTTGTCCGGTGGTGATGCGGCTACCGGTGGACGGATTCGACAGGTTCAACTGAAACGTCTCCGTGGCTTCCAGCAGGCTATCGTTGACCGTTGCCACACTGACTGTCCTCTGAGTTTGCCCCGGACTGAAGGTTAATGTTTGGCCGATCGCGGCTGCAAAGTCGACGTCACTGGTGGCGGCGCTGGGGCCAGAACCACCGGCTGTTGAATAGCCGACGGTTAACGTGGTCGTCGCGGCGCGGTCCAAGGAAACAGTGAAGACGGCCGTGTTGCCTTCGATCACGGGCGCAGCTGGGCCGACTGAAAACGCTGGCAAAGCCACTTCGTTGTCATTGATCGTTCCGACGGCGGCGGCTGTTGACAACGTGGCCCCCACGGGGTTGCTCAACAAAATCCCGAACGTCTCCGTGCTTTCGACTTCGGAATCGTCCGCAGTGGGAATCGAAATCGTCTGCTGAGTTTGCCCGACCGCGAAGGTCAGCGTTTGATTTGTTCTGACAGTGAAATCCGCTGCGCTGGCGGCTGTGGGGCGAGAATCCACCGCCGTCGAATATCGCACTGTCACTGGGGACGTGGCCGCTGCAGACAACGTCACAGTGAACACAGAATTCGCGCCTTCGAAGACCGCCGGCGCATTCGCGATGACCAGCGCTGGCAAGCCGCCACCGCCACCGCTGTCGATAATCAGGGCACTGGCTTCGCGATCGCCCAGTGTTGCGCCGCTGGCAGCCATCAGCGACACCACAAACACTTCGTTGCCTTCGACCTGTTGGTCGTTGGTGGTCAACACGGTGATCGTCCGTTCTGTTTGACCGGGGCTGAATGTCAGAGTCGCATTGGTGGCGGCGGTATAGTCCACGCCGTTGGTGGCTCCTTGAGGCCCGCTGTCGCCGAACGTCGAATACTGCACCGTCACAATGCTGGTCGCCGCTGCACTCAAGGTGACAGTAAACACGGCATTCTGACCTTCGACGACATCTTCGGCATCCGAAATCGAAACGGTTCGCAGTGCCCCATCGTTGTCTCGAATCGTGCCGGTTGCCGAGCCGCCAATCACGGCAGCTCCCACGGGATTGGACAACACCACGTCAAACGTTTCCGAATTTTCTGCGATGGAATCGTCCGTGGTCGCAATGGAAATAATTTTGGAAGTCTGCCCTGGACTAAAGTTCAGCGTTTGGTTGACGTGTGGAGTATAGTCGACGCCACTGATTGCAGCGGTGGGGCCCGTCGTTTGCTGCGTCGAATACAGAACGGAAACAGCGGTCGTGGCGGCTTCGCTGAGCGTCACTTCGAAGCGAACATTTTGGCCTTCGTTGACGGCGCTGATTGGAGCGATCGAAATCTGCGCTGTCAGCAGTTCCCGGCTTTCCAGAATTTCCGCCACGGTGCCTTGCATCTGCAAACGATGGCGATTTCGGCGGCGGCGTGGAGATTTGTTTCCGGATTCGCGGACAAGATTCTGAAACCATTCGCTCAATGACATCGTATGTTCCCACAGTGATTCGTGCTCAGCCGACAATTGCGAGCACGTTCGCATCTTGTGGATGTTTCGTCAATCGGTGTCTCGCACGGATCAGCTCACAGATTTCGGTTTGCTGGTTTTGGGGTTGCGGTGGAATGAGACAATGGTTTGTGACTCGATTATTCCCAGTGAATTTGACGGCACGTCGAAAACGATTTCAAATTTCAAATCTGTCTTATCCGCCGCGGTTGTCTAAATCACATGCCGCATGCGTTATCATGCGGCGTCTGGTCGGGCAGTCGACCGGTCGCGATGAACGCATCGTCAAGTGATTGTTTTTATCCACAGCCACCATGTTCTCTTCGCTGAAGTAGCCCGCGTCGGCAGTGAACGCCCTCACCTTTTCTGTCACACCGACCGCTTCAAGGTTGTCGCTCGTCTGGTTCACCATTGGCACCGTTTGGCGAACGTCATTCGCCTGATCCGTGACGTCTGCGGCAACGACAATCTGCTGTTCGTTGTCCACTGCCTGAGCATTCCCGCACTGGTTGAAACCTTTGTCCGAAGTTCACTTTTGTGCCATCCAGCGACAGTCGCCTGACCTTCAGCAACCCGGCTTCACGACACAGAATCAACGCGTCCAGAAACAACGGCTGCAGGTGCTTCAGATGCCGAAGGCGAAAGTCGGAGATGCGGCGAAAGTTCGGAATGTCTTCGCCCACGATCATCCGAAAAGCCGCATCGGTGGCACAGCGTTCCATGATTTTCCGCAAATAAAAACCAAGCTTCGGAAGGTATCCGGACAGGCGGCTAGCGCGGCTCGTTTTAGCGGGTTTGTTTTTCGATGGTACGGATGGAATTTTATCGGGGTCGATGCCGAGTTCGGCCAGTCGTTTGCGTCTGGTTTTTCGATGTGACTTGCTGGCCTGTGCGTTGCGGCGAGCGTGACAACTTTGCCGTTTGGATTCGTCTGTGTAAAGTTGCTCGCGGGTCCGCGGCGGGTACGTCATCGATCCGACCACCACGTTGGCGGCGGGGCGAACCTGTTCCATTGTCAACAGCTTACCGCTGAGAATGTCGTCGCTGGGTGACTGTCGCTGACGAACGCTTCGTTTCGTTCGTCCAGACCATCCAGAAATGCACCGTCACGACCATCGAGTTCGTCGGGCGTCCACGCGATCACTTCGATGCCGGTGGCTTTTGCCCGGTCGATCAGATCCCGTGTGATCTGCGGCTTGGTCTGGAAGACAACATCGTCAGGGACGTACTTTTTTTCGCCGCGCCGGATCGCTGGCCCATTCTTCAGGAAGGTACAGACGCGCGTCCAGCAGGCAATCAAACCCTAGAGCCACATTCTGATGCAGCGCGATGGCTTCCGCATTCTTCCGCTGCACGTCTGAACGCAGGCCACGCACGTAAACCATCAACAATGTTCGCCCGGCCGGACGAGCAAAACAACCAGCGAAACGCTTCAGAAACTCGCCGAGCCATTTGCTCAGCTTTGCGATATCCTTGATCGACATGGGATGACCTTCCGTGGTTTCCGCGTGAAACTATTGAGCACACGGAGGGTCGTCGCTTTTTTGACTTCATATCAAGTGCTGTAACTGCAACACAGTAAACACAAACAAGGCTGGGATACGATCACCGACAGCTGTCGTGGCAGTGGAAGTGAAGGACATTCTGGACACAGTGGCTGCGCGGTGGGCGATTGAAGGACAGTTCCACGACGTGAAGGAAATCTGGGCGCAGGCCAGCAACAGGTCCGCAATGTCTGGTCGAACATCGCGTGCTGGAACCTGAACGGCTGGCTGGACACGCTGGTCGAACTGTCATCATGGGAGGCCTGCGAGACCGAACTGACGGATCGCGGTGATCGCCCTCGGGACAATCCTGACAGACGACCGTCTCACGCCGACCGACGTCGCACAATCGCCCGCGAAATGCTGCAAAAACAATTTCGTAACCGTTCTGCCCGAGACCACCGACAGCACTCAATTACGATCACTCGTCAAGTCGCTGGTTACATTCGCCACTTGATCGTCTAAACGGATAGAGATGTCGAAAGAAGTTGCGAGGCATTTTCAAGTCCGCCACGACCCAATGCTTTCTTTCTCGCAATACCGCTGCGCCGTGTTCAATGACCGCATCAAACTCGGGAACAAGCGTGAGTGCGAAGGTCGAGAGGATTCCATCAACGCCAGCCGGAAACACGTAGGTGGACGCATCGCATTCAACAAGTTCGACATTTTACCAGCCGTTGTCGTCAATTCGGGTTTGTGCTTGTCGGAGCATCGCGTCCGTTAAATCGACGCCAATGATCTTGCCTTCGGAACCAACTCGCTGCTGCAACAGTTCGATAGGTTGAGATTATCTCTTCGCGGGTCAACATCGGCCTGTTCATCTCCACCTTGCAGGCATTCGGTGCGTTGGCAACACTACTACAGATACGGGCAGTAAATTTCTGCCGCCTGCCAAAACGCATGTGGTAGTGGAATCAGAATCATCGCGAGAATCAGGAACGTGCCGTAGCCGATCCAGCGACGGCCCGTGCTGATGGGCGTGATGTCGTTGAGCGGTGGTGTGCCGCGACCGGCGATGAAGTAGACGATGATTGCCCAGAGCATCAGTCCGGGCCAAACGAAAATCGCCAGCAGGAACAATGACCACATGGCAACGCTGCTGATGGTTTCGCCAATGCGACGACCAAACATCGCGCGAGCCATGTGCCCGCCGTCGAGTTGCCCGATCGGAAGCAGGTTGAGGGCAGTGACCAGCAGGCCCAGCCACCCTGCAAATGCTAACGGACTGAGTTGCAGCATGTACCCGTGTTGCAACTCATCGCCGAGAACGAGCTTCGACAGCAAGGCAAAGAGCATTGACGAACCTACCGAAGTTCCGTGCATCATCGAATGGCCGACCTCTGTTCCTTCGGTCCCCGGCAGAAGCACTTGTGAGTTTTGCAATCCAATGAGCAGCGCAGGAATCGCAATCACCAAACCTGCCAGAGGACCGGCAACCGCCACGTCGAAGAGTGACCGACGATCTTCAGTCGGCGATTTCATTTGAATGAACGCCCCGAATGTTCCCAATGCAAACGGTACCGGAATGAAGAACGGCGGCGTGACATTGATTTTATGTCGCTTCGCCATGAAGTAATGGCCGAGTTCATGTAATCCAAGAATCAACAGAAGTCCGATTGAATACGGCAAGCCGACGGCGAACGATCCCGGCTGCTGCAACAGGTTGACCCCTTGGTGCATTGCACCGGCCCAAGTCGTCGTCAGAAATGTCAGTCCGAACAACAGCCAATGAACCCACGGGCGAGTCGGCTTTTCAAGCACGTCTTGCTCTACGACCTGCGGCATCAGGATAATCGAATTGGCGAACTCATCATCTTCCTGAATCAACGGTACACTTTGCCCTTCAAATTCTCGCTGCAAATCATCCAGTGCCTGATCAGCAGGCTCCAACAGTGGACCGCGAAAGACCCTGACGCCTTGATTCTCAGTTGCCAGCCGCACGTCCATCACACGGCGGATGATGCCCGGTTGTTCTTCGGCAGTTAACATGCGGAGTTGATTTCGCAATCGCTGCGTATCGTTCGCCTCAGTGGAAGCGCCACCAACCATACTGCCCATCATCCAGAAGCAGAGCAGCAGTATCAGCCAGAACCAAAAAATGCCTCCCATCATCGTTCCGCCAGGCATGGTCAGCAGAAACAGCACGGGCATTAGCAGGCAGAGAATAAAAAGCAGATTCAGCCAGCCTGATGCAGCCCGAGGTTCTTCAACGCTGCCTTGTTTGTTCATTTGATTGCCCATTCGATTTTTCTCCCGTTGTCCTAACTGAAATTGTTTCGTGAGGTCATCTCGATCACGCTGCCGAATCCGCGTGTTCCGCGTGTGCGTCCTCATCGCCCCACGTCAGGAACAGTCGTTCGCCCGCGAAGATGAAAGCCATTCCGCCTAAGGCGACCCAAATGACGAGCATGTCGCTGTTGACTTTCATCCACACGAATGCGCCCAAGATGACGGCATCCAGCACAAGTGCCGCGATCGGCATCCATCGATTTGCGTTGACCTTTTCTCGGACGTGCTTCAGCACAGCCCAATGCACAGCCATATCCATCACGAGGTAGAAGATGGCTCCCAGCGATGCGATTCGTGACAGGTCAAACAGGATTGTCAGCGTGATTGCGAAGACAACTGTGTAGACAAGCGTATGTTTCTGGATATCGCCCGGCATCCCAAAGTGCTTGTGCGGAACGAGTTTCATTTCGGTCAACATCGCCAGCATTCGCGACACTGCGAACGTGCTGGCAATCAGCCCGGAAATGGTTGCAACAATCGCGAGTCCGACGGTGAAGTACATCCCCCACTGCCCAAACGCTGGTCGAGCCGCTTCGGCCAACGCATAGTCTCGGCTCTTGATGATCTCCGACACGGATAGGTTGCCCGCAACGGCGAACCCGACCAACATGTAAACGACCAAGCAGATCGCCAGCGAAATGATGATCGAGCGGCCAATGTTTTTCGTGGGGTTAGTGATCTCCGAGCCGCTATTGGTAATTGTCGTAAAGCCTTTATAGGCCAGCAAAGCCAACGCCGTCGCCGACAGAAAGCTACCTGCCGACGATCCTTCAGTGACACCAACGCTCTCAAACGAAAGCCCTGACACCCACAATCCGGCAGCCGCGAAGATGCCGATACCTGCGATTTTGATAGCGGCGGTCACAGTCGAAAACGTGCCGATAAACTTGTTGCCGAGGATGTTCACGATGAACGCGGCGACAAGCAGCCCGACCCCCAACACCGGGACGAGAAACTGATTGTCCTTTGCGTCGAATAATTGCAGGGTGTAGGTTCCAAACGTCCGGGCCACGAGACTTTCGTTGATGACCATTGAGAAGTACATCAGCAGCGACATGCCTGCGGTCACCGTTCCTTTGCCGTACGCCTTCATCAGAAACATGGCGATGCCACCCGCCGAAGGATACTGCTCAGCCATCTTCACATAGCTGTAGGCGCTAAAACCTGCCACGATTGCCGCAGCCAGAAACGCCAGCGGAAAGAGCCCTCCCGCCTGCTCGGCGACTTGCCCGGTCAGCGCAAAAATGCCCGCACCGATCATCACGCCGGTTCCCATCGCCACCGAGCCCGTCAGGGAGAGGCTGTTCTTTTCGTATTGGCCTGATGACTCTGAGTCGCTCATTCCTCGTCTTCCTTCGAATATCTGCTGAACTTGGTCCGATCCGTCATGAAGTCGCAAATACCGTGCCGGGGTATCACGATGATCTGGCTAGCAGCAAAATGGCGGGAGCTACGAAAGGTTGGGCGCTTGGCGACCGGGCTGGTTGATTTCCGCTCGCGCTACGTGTGGCCAGTCGAAACTGGAAACGTGGTTGTGCCGGCTGGCAACCAACGAAGCCTTGCAGCTGGAGAAGGCGATGTCGCATCTCGAACCGGAACTCAGAGCCGTACTGCTTTTGAAGGAGCAGCGTGGCCTTTCCTATCAGGAGATCGCCGAGTCGGTGGCCATTCCAGAAGGCACCGTTGGTTCACGACTGAACCGCGCACGAAAAGAGCTTCGCCAGGAATTGACGAAGCTCGGCTGGGATTAATCTGGAATTGAGCACCGGTTATTGCGCTGGGCACCCGACTGCCCGTTCGATCTGGGCGACCGTGCCCGCCAGAGTCGCGTCGATCCTTGCCAATTGAGTCTCATACATCAGCAGCTCACGATACGTTTCAATCAATGTGAAAAAGTCCGTTCGCTTGCCACGGTAATCAGCAATCGAAAGTTTCAGGGTGTCTTCAGTTCTTGGGATGATTCGGTCTTCGTAGATGTCGCGTTGCTGGGTCAGTGCGTCAGCTTGTGCCATCAGTCGTCTCAACTTGCCGTAAAGAACATCCCGTTCCGCTTGCAGACGCTGCATCGAACTGCTTGTTCTGTGAGCCGCTTCGTTGATGCCGCCGTTGATTTTATCTCTCCAGATCGGGAGGGTGACACCAACGGTGAAGCTGATGTTGTCGTGCCCATCCGCTACAGGGCTAATCGCATTGCTGTTGTCGCTAACGATGCCGTAATTCAATCCCAGATTCAGATCGGGGTATTTCTGAAGGCAAGCCAGTTTTTGCTTTTGACGATCTCGCTGAATCTCCCACGCGATGGCTCGTAGTTCGGGGCTGCACTGTTCCGCCAGAACCAGCAGGCTATCAAGCTGTTCGGGAATGTTTGACAGGCCAAGTTCTTCGCTGGCTTCGGGCATTAGTGAAACAGGTTGTTGCACCAAGGCCGCAAGGTCTGCCTGAGCGACCTCACGTTGTTTGGTCAGCGTGACTAACTGATCATCGAGCCGATCGGCTTCTAGTTGTGCCCGCAACACATCCTGCTGAGTACCGCCACTTTTGTAGCGAGCTTCGGCCACCTGAGTTAAGTCATCAACCAAATTGCGTGATTCTTTGATGATGGCAATGGCTCGTGTTGCATACCAGACCTCGAAGTAAGACAACCTCACGGCTTCGGTAATCTCGCGTTCGATGCGATCCACTTCGGCCTGAGCCATCTGAACTTCCTGACTGGCAATCGCGCCCTTGGTTCGCAGCTTCTCTGGCCACGGGACACCTTGTTGAAGTGACATTTGATGTGCCATTCGTCCGCCAGCCGTTTGCAGCGATTGATCCCGCGAGGGCCAGAACGTGTTATTGAACATTGGGTCAGGCAAAGCAGTGGCTTGCGGGATCACGTTGTTAGCCGCACCAACTCGCTGTCGGGCCGCCTGAATCTTGGGGTGCCCACCTAAAGCGAGTTGTACGAAGTAGTCAACCGACTGCTGTGTGCCTGCCATCGCAGCCGACTTCAGAGCCAGCGGTTCAAAAGGTTCATCGCTGGCAGCGTCATCCTCGGAAGGCTTACCGTTGCCGTTGGTGGGCTTTTCATCACCGTCCTGTGTCGTTTCATCATCGCCATCGTCTTGCAGGGCAACCAATTCCGGAGCGTCAATCGCCAGTCCTTCGTTGTAGCCAACGGTCTGAATGGGATTCGACGGTGATGCTGCGGGCGGTTGTTCTGGTGACCGTGGTTTGAGAAAATTCACGCCTGCGTTGGGACTTTGAGGCACGGACGCACGCGAGATGCCATCGTCAAGATGCCTGCATTCGGGCGACGTGGCACATCCTCCAACAAACAAAGTGATTATCACGGATAACAGCAACGGTTGACTTTTCCCGCGATGAAAACGCTGATTTGAATCGTTTTTTCGCATCGAAAGGCCGCTCCAAAAACTACAATAAACAGTAAATACGGCCCAATGTGAAAAATTGGGCCTGTACGCACGCAACGGATTTCCGATATACTTGGAATACCGCCACAGGGTATCTCTTCGGAACCTTCAACGAGAAACTTCCCAACAATTCGCATGGCCCGAGCAACCGTAAATGCCGTCAAACTCTTACTGATCGTCGCAATGACGATTCAGCCAGTGGCTGCATCGGTACTCGAAGCCGCGTGTTCTTCGGATGGCACAGCAGGGTTTGCATGTCAAGGTTGCGGTTGCTGCAAGGTTGATCGTCCAGTCAGGCCATGTACATGCTGTGCAGCCAAACCCAACGCGTCCGACAGCAACCAGCCGGATTGCTGTCACGAAGACTCCCTTGGTTGTTGTTCGGACCTGAATGACAACTCAGACAATCCTCCCGTTTGGATGATCGTCAGTCCGGAAAACGATCCGTTTGCCGGACATTCCATCGCGCAAGGACCGCAGATCGCAGTCATTTCCACTGCGATGTTGAATGCGGAATCTACGACCAGACACGATTCGACAGTTCGAAAAGTATGTCTGTGTGTCAAGACTCCGGCACTCCCTGCTGAACCCGCACCGCGTTCTCCCGTCAATGAAATTCGCGATTTGAATTCGCTGTGCGGCTACTGCGTTGGCACTGCGGCGAACGCCCATGTTCGATTCCCCGGCTTGACTGGTGCGGAATCTGTGCATCCACTGGCATCGCCGCACTTCACGCAGATCGTTCTCTGCGTCTGGCATCTATAACGCTTTCCCGGGAACCGCTGCGCGCATTTCAGGCGGTTCCGATCAGTTGCATTTGGTCATCGCCGTATCGCTGCGTCAGCGTTGAGCGAACCAGCCCGCATTCGCAACTGTTCCCCAGCAATCAACAGTACGGCCAATGCTGCGCCGTCACTGATTGACGACAAATGCCACGCCACGATGCGGAAGCTTTGTTCAAGCAGAATCGAGTGACCTCCTCTCTGCATTTGCTGGTTGCCTCAAGGCCCCAATTGCTGCGCGTATGAAAGCCTCCGCTTTTCGCACAGTCACTTTATGCACGAGAGACCACTATGAATGCTCCAGCGATCCCCGACGACGATGCTGATGCGGCATCCAACGAAAACGTTAGCAAGAGCGATGACGTGCGTGAGCCGGAGAATACTTCCGAACAGGTTCCGCCCAGCGAATCGGCCATAGCTTCCGAAACGGCCGCAACATCATCCGCTGCCACGGTGGAATCACGACTTAGCGGCTGGGCTTGGTTGATTCGATTCGCAGTCAAGTCAACCGCCATCATGGCGATGGCCGCGTTACTGCTGTTCATGATTGGTGTTGCTCAGCGGACGGAATGGATCACGGCGGGCGGTTTTTCCAGTGCGGCATCGGAAACAACAGAGGACGCCGCGAGTGGTGACGAAAACAAACGCTACATCTGCCCCATGATGTGTACTCCACCATCGACCGAACCGGGACGCTGCCCGGTCTGTGCGATGGAACTTGTCGAAGCAACGGGAGGCGGCAGTGGTGATGGAATTTCAGTCACCATCGAAGCATCGGCCCGCCGGCTGGTCGGCATTCAGACCGCAATGTCAAAGATGGGTGAGATGACACGAACGATTCGCACCATTGGCTCAATTGACTTTGACGAAAGTCGACTCTCGACGATTTCTGCTTACATCGACGGGCGACTGGAGAAGTTGTACGCGGACTACGTGGGCGTCGAGGTGACTGAAGGTGAAGACTTAGCTTTGATCTACAGCCCTCAACTGTATTCCTCTCAAACCGAGTTCGTGACCAGTCTGGAAAGCAGCACGTCGAGTCGATTTAGCGTTGGCGACAGTGACCTTCGTGAAATGGCTCGCGAGAACCTGAGCGAATTGGGGATGACCAAGGATCAAATCGAGTCGCTGAGTAAGACTCGCAAGCCTGAATCACGCATTCGCATCAAGTCGCCGCAAAGTGGAACCGTCATTGAAAAGTCGGCTGTCGAAGGCGACTACGTGAAGACGGGGCAGAAGCTGTTTCGCATCGCAGACCTCACAAGTGTCTGGATGATGCTTGATCTGTTTCCCGACGACGCTACCAACGTGCGGTTCGGCCAACAAGTGGAAGCAGAGATTCAGTCCATACCGGGCGAAGTCTTTACCGGTCGAGTCGCCTTTATTGACCCCACCGTCAACAAAAAAACGCGCACAGTTCGCGTGCGAGTTGAAGTGATGAACTTTGATGGCAAGTTGCGACCGGGCGACTACGCGACTGCTCGCATCACTGTTCCCGCTGTGTCGATGGACTCGGTCTACGATCCGGCTTTGGCGGGTAAGTACATCAGCCCCATGCATCCACAAGTGATTCGAGAAGAACCCGGCAAGTGCCCGCTTTGCGGACGAGACCTCGTGCCGACAAGTCAGATCGGCTATGCAACCGAACCGCAGCCCGAACAACGTGTTGTCACGGTGCCGCGAGATTCTGTGCTGCTGACTGGTGACGATGGCGTCATCTACGTGGAAACCGAACCGGGACGCTTCGAGATTCGTCGCGTTTCAGTTGGCTCTATGAACGATACAGACGCAGTCATTCTCGAAGGGCTTGCCGCAGGTGAAACTGTCGCAACTGGAGGCAACTTCCTGATTGATTCTCAGATGCAGCTTGCCGGCAACCCTTCGTTGATGGACCCCAGTAAAGCCCCCAGTCACGCACCGGGGCCGTTAGAGCTGCCAACGAGAAACCTATTGATGCTGGCAGGCGATACGGCACGAACTTTCGACCAAGCCTACGACGCATACTTCGAGATTCAATGCGCGATGGCCGCCGATATGACGCCACCACCCGTTGCACTCAACACGATGCTCGATGCGTTGGCTCGGTTGGAAATGTCTGCGGAAATCCCCGACGACGCTCAAAAGCAACTTGCTAAAGCTCGGCGTGCCGCATCCCGCATGGATAACTCACTGGAGACTGCCCGTGAAGCGTATCGGGGCGTAAGTCACGCGATGTTGCGAACAGCCGTGCAGATTCGGGGGCCGAAGACCGCAAAAGCCCTGACACATTACTACTGTCCGATGGTGCCCGGAGGCGGTGGCGACTGGATGCAGCCCGGTGGCGAATTGTCGAATCCGTATTGGGGCGATGAAATGCTTCACTGCGGTGAAGTGGTGCGTGACATGGCCGTTAATCCGGAACCAGTCAACTCAGTGGCGAGTTCGCCGAAATCAGGAGACGCATGATGCTAAACATCATCATTCGCTTCTGTGTGAAAGAGCCGTGGCTGGTCCTGATACTGGCTGTTGGCCTGAGCGTTGGCGGTTGGTTTGCGTACCAAGCTGTACCAATCGATGCCATTCCCAACGTCGGTGAAAACCAAGTCATCGTGCTGACGCCGTGGCCCGGACGCTCACCAAAAGATATCGAAGATCAAGTCACCTATCCGTTGAGTGTTTCATTGCTCGCGGTTCCCGGTGCCGAATCGGTTCGAGGCAAAAGCATGTTTGGCTACAGCTTCGTGCAGGTGACTTTCAAAGACGAGATTGATTTCTATTGGGCACGTAGCCGAGTTTCGGAACAACTCGGCACGGCAGCATCTCAATTGCCCGATGGTGTCGTGCCACAACTCGGCCCCGATGCGACCGGACTTGGCCAAGTCTACTACTACACGTTGCAGCCGCCCGAAGACGGAATGGGGTTGGCGGAACTGCGGAGCATGCAGGATTTCGTAATCAAATACGAGCTGCAATCCGTGGAAGGCGTGAGCGAAGTGGCTTCCATCGGCGGCTACGTGCGGCAGTATCAGATCGAGGTTGATCCCGACAAACTGCGTTTTCACGACATACCGCTCGATGCACTGGCGATGGCAATCAAGGGGTCCAATCTGGATGTGGGTGCCAAAACCGTTGAGACCACCGGCATGGAATACATCGTCCGTGGCAAGGGCTTTCTCGGTACAGACGGCGACAAAGAAAAAGCGATCTCTGATATTGAGCAGACCGTGATTATTCAGCGTGATGGTGTGCCGGTTCGTGTCAGCGATGTGGCCAACGTGCAACTCGGCCCGGACTTTCGCCGGGGAGCGTTGGATTACAACGGAGCCGAGGCAGTCGGAGGTGTCGTAGTGATGCGTTACGGTGAAAATCCGCGAGCCGTGATTGACCGCGTTAAGGAGAAGATTGCACAGATCGAACCGGCATTAAAGGGCGTCACGATCAACGGAGTCTATGACCGAACGGGGCTGATCAATGAAACGATGGCAACACTCACTCATGCCTTGCGTGATGAAATTCTGATTACCGCCGTCATCATCCTGCTGTTTCTGCTTCATATTCGTAGCAGCTTCATTGTGGCGATCTGTTTGCCCGCTGCCGTACTGATCTCGTTTATCGCGATGCACATGATTGGAGTTGGTTCCAACATTATGTCGCTGGCTGGGATTGCCATCGCCATCGGCACGATGGTCGATATGGGCATCATTGTTTCAGAAAACATCTATCAGCACATGGCCGAATGGGAGGCCGAATGGGAGGCCGAATGGGAGACGGGAAGGGAAAGTGAGAAGAAGGGAGTGAGGAGTGAGGAGAAGGACGCGCCGGTCTCCGGTCTCCTCACTCCTCACTCCTCACTTTCCCGAGCGGACGTGGTTTACGAAGCGACAATCGAAGTCGCTCCGGCAGTGGTCACAGCAGTCGCGACCACCATTGTCAGTTTTCTGCCCGTGTTCTTTCTGACGGGGCGTGACTACCGGCTTTTTTCGCCTCTTGCCTATACGAAGACGTTTGCAATCGCGGCAGCGATGATCACCGCCGTGACCATCGTTCCTGCAATGTCGCGACTGATGCTTCGCAGTGCCAGGTATCGAAAGCGAACCGCGTTGATTGCAGGCTCGGGACTGGCTGCATTGTTAGGAGCATTGGCCCATTTCATGTGGGGCAGCCGACTGGCTGTTCATTTTGGAATCGACGCATGGATCGTCACCGTTGCATCGGCATTCATTGGGTTCATCTTTGCTTGGCAGTTGCTGCGAGAACGTATTCGACCGATCGAAGAAATTCCTTCCAGCCGTTTCGTTCGCTGGCTGTACGCAGCACGGTTGCGGAGCGCGTTGAACAACAAGGTTTTAGCACTCTCCTTTCCGGTTATGTTGTTGGTTCTCGGGCTTGGAGCATGGATAGGAATGCCAACCGTCCTGCGACCGGTGGAGAAAGTTGCTAACGTCTTTGGAGCCGACCTCAATCAATTCCCCGGCTACGTCGATGCCAAGCACGTCTTTACCGGACTGCGAAGCGATGACTGGATCGCGCTGGACGAAGGCAGTTGGTTCTACATGCCAACGCTCTATCCGGCCGCCAGCTTCTCGCAGGCGATGCAGGTTCTGCAAACGCAGGATGTGCTGATCGGACAGATTCCCGAAGTCAAAGATGTGTTGGGGAAAATTGGACGAGTGGAATCCGCCCTCGACCCGGCTCCTGCTGCGATGATCGAAACCTACGTCATGCTGAAACCGGAAAGCGAGTGGCGCGAAGGCGTCACCCCTCGTGACGTGTGGGATGAAATCAACAAAGTCGCCACGCTGCCCGGTGTGACGCCCGCTTCCGCCTTGCAACCCATTGAAGGTCGCGTCGTGATGCTGCAATCCGGTATCAAAGCACCGATGGCAATTCGCGTTTACGGTGACGAACTCGACAAACTGGCAGATGCCGCGATGGATGTGGCCACGGCACTCAAGACATCACCGTTGATCAATGCCGGTACTGTGAATCCGGACATCGTGCTGGGGAAACCCTACATCGAATTCACAGTCGATCGGGAAGCCGCGTCCCGTTACGGCATGAGTGCCTCAATGGTCAATCAAGTGATTGAAACTGCACTTGGCGGAATGAACTTGATCAATACGGTTGAAGGCCGTGAACGCTATCCGGTTCGTCTCAGATACAACCGTGACCTTCGTGAACGCATTGATCAACTCAGCCGATTACCTGTCGTCACTCACAGCGGTGCTGTTGTTCCGCTCGAAGAACTCGCGAAGCTGGAAACAACGTGGGGACCGGGCGCTATCAACAGCGAAAACGGTCGCCTGGTCGCACATGTTTCCTTTATGCCAAATGGTGCCCAAGGCGATCTCGAATCGGTAACGGCCATTGAAAAGCAACTTCGCGAAGCACAACTGCTGCCGCCATCTGACCCCAATCGACTTGCCTTGCCCGCAGGTTATTCGTTGGAAGCTGTGGGTAGTTTTCGCAATCAGATTGAAGCCAACACGCGTCTGATGTGGATTATTCCCGTCGTCATTCTGATCAACCTGTTGCTGATCTACATGGAGTTTCGCAACCTGCCAATTGCGATGGCGGTCTTCACCGGTATTCCCGTGGCGTTCGCCGGTGGCATGGTGCTGGTTGCCTGGATGGATGTCGAGCTAAACACTGCCGTATGGGTAGGCTTCATCGCGCTGTTTGGTCTGGCGGTTGATGATGGAGTTGTGATGGCGACCTACATTCATCAATTGCTGAAACGACGCAAGGTTCGCAATGTCGAGGACATTCGCAATACCGTTTACGACGCGGGCCTCAAACGTATTCGACCTTGTGTAATGACAACGGTCACGACCCTTGCCGCACTGATTCCCGTGCTGATTGCCACCGGACGCGGAGCCGACGTGGCTCGCGCGATGGCCATTCCCGTCTTTGGCGGAATGCTGGCCGAACCATTTACGTCCTTCATCGTGCCCACGCTCTATTCTGCTTACCTGGAAACCAAGATGCGGTTCGGCTTCAGCGATCCGCTTTGGGAAGGCACGGAAGAAATGCCGTCAACACGAAAGGAGGAACTTATGAATGGTTGAGAGTTGAGAGTCGGAAAAGTTGAGCCTGACTCAACACTCAACACTCAACACTCCTCACTCCTCACTCAACACTCAACACTCAACACTCAACACTCAACACTCAACACTCAACTTTTTCCGTGAAGGAAACAGTCCTTCGAACATCCAAGTGCATGGAGGCTCTTGGAAGTCTCTCACCACAAGAATTTAATCTGGAGAACAAGGATGAAAGTCACGTCAATCAAACAGATCGCACTCGCAGGAATGCTGATTGCAGTCTGCCCATTCGCTGCGAATGCGCAAACCGATCACGAAGCCCACAATCATCAGCACGCAATGCCGGGACAAGCCGCTTCAACTCCCCAACGTGGCCCACACGGTGGCACGCTGAAGCAGGCGGACGGTATTCAAATAGAGACCGTTGTCTCACAGGGCGGCATTCAAATGTTTGTCTTCGATCGTAGTGGCCAGCCAATCTCGGTCGAACGATCCCGAGGCGCGGCATCATTGCGAGTGGAAGGCAACGCCAAGCGTTATCGCTACGACTTACTGCCCGATGGAAAAGGCGGTTTGACTGCACCTGTCAATCTGTCGAAGATCGCAGGGCGGCAGATCGACATCGAGATGCAACTGGTCGGGCTGCCGGGCACGGGAAGCCGACCGATCAGTCACAAGGAAGTCGCCACCATTCCTGCGAGTCAACAACAACTTGCGGCTGCGGCGATCGCTCGACAAAAGATTTGTCCTGTCAGCGGAAAGCAGTTGGGCAGCATGGGCGATCCCGTTGCGGTCAATGTGAATGGCCAAACCGTGTACGCCTGCTGCGATGGATGCGTGGATACCATCAAGGCGAATCCAGCAAAGTATGCTGCCGGCCGTCCCGAAATCACGGTCACTCAGGCAACCGCAGCAGACAAAGATCTGATTGCTAAACAGAGCAAGTGCCCGGTGATGGACGAACCTCTGGGAAGCATGGGCGGCCCGATCAAGGTGATGGTGGGGGACCAGCCAATCTTTCTGTGCTGCAAAGGCTGTATCAAGAAGATCCAGGCTGAACCGGCCAAGTATTTGGCAATGGTATACGGCAAGTCCAGTGGCTTGAGTCACAGCAACGGAAAAATGGTGCCGGTCGGATCTGAACAGGTTCGTGCAGGAGTCTTCAAGGTTGTGGCTGCCGACACTCCGTTTATCGCAGCTCAGAAAAAGTGCCCCGTCATGGACGAACCACTGAATGCTATGGGAGGCCCATACAAGGTCAACGCCAATGGCAAGGCGATCTACATTTGCTGTCCCGGCTGTGCCAAGAAGATCGCTGCCGAGCCACAGAAGTATCTCACAATTCTCGCCCAACAGGGAGTCGATGCTCCAGTGATGCGATAGTAGTTGAGTAATGAGCAAGCGAGAACGGATGCCTTTCCGACGGACTCGCAAAGCTGATTCTCAACTCGTCGAAACGCGGGGGCGGTGTCCCGGCGATTCGTGCTTTCGGGCATGATGACCCACCACGCCGCCCCTGCCCTTTTTTCCCATCGCTTCAGGCTTCAGGTCAAATGGTATATTCTCACTGGCCGTACGCCAAAGCATTATGCCTTTCACGGTGATGTGTGTGACGGCTTTCTCTGAGATCGTTCGACCCGATTCCGCCAAGCTCAACAGCCATGTTGCCACGCCATTCAATCCAGCACACCTGCGTATTTACGAAACAGCTTGATCAGCTCTTCGAGTTTTTGGTCACGATCTTTTGCGTCTTCGTTTTGCATCGCATCAGCCACGCACGTCTTGAGATGGTTTTCCAGAACGATCTGCCCAACCTTGGCCAATGCACCAGTGGCCGCCGAAATCTGCATTAAGACATCAACACAGTACTGATCGTTTTCAATCATCCGGCCAACGGCGTCAACCTGC